>DATJYM010000209.1:0-15810 GCA_035499615.1 Candidatus Acidiferrales bacterium
AGGCAGTGGCGGTACTCGCAGCAACAGCATCGTCCGGATCACGGACGCGGCCGGTGCGAATCAAAACATCAACATTATATCGAGCAACGTCATTTATACGGCCAGCGGGAAGACCTCGCTGAAGGGTCTCACCTTTGTGCCGCAGCGGACGACCAATTCCGTCCAGCTTATCCCGCCGCCCATCCTCACCGCGCAAATCGGCGCCATCGCGGGCAGTCCGTTCAGTGTCACAACCACACCCGACGATCCGACCTGGCGTTCCACCATCACCAGCGTCACGGTGAACGGTTCCACCCTGCCGCCGGCAGCCTACAACACGACTCAGTCCGGCAAGATTGTGTTTAATCCGTCACAATCGGCGCTGTTGCAAAGTTCCGGCCTGAAAACCATCGTCATTGGCGCGACGGGTTATAGTGCTGACACGGTGGTTCAGACGCTCAGCGTTCTCCAAAGTGTTCTGACCGGAGTTTCCTTGAACGGTGGCAACCTGGCGTTCTCCTTCACCAATGGCACCGGTTTGAGCTTCTCGGTGCTGTCGACGAACAATCTGACCGCGCCCGTCGCAACCTGGCCGGTCGTCGGCGCGGCGGTCGAAACCCCGGTGGGTTCGGGCCACTACCAGTTCATCGCCACGAGTCCGGCAACCAATTCCGCGCAGTTCTATATTTTGCGGCAGCCGTAAAATGCGGGCGGGAATTCCCAGATGAAACAGGCCGGGCGGGTTTCGCCAGGAACCCGCCCGGCGGATTAATGCGAATGGCAACTTTCAAACATAATTAGAGTCAGCCGCCCGCTTTTGTCCGGCAGGACCTGCCCGCCGGACCCCGGGTCTTAACCATCCATCGCGGACATGATAATCGCTATTCTGGCGGGTTCAGCCGTTCTGCTGTTGGCACGCCTCGTAGATGGGCAAGCAGTAAAAGGAACAGAGTTTCTTCCCCATCATCTGGCGGTCTTACGCGCCGGGGACGGAGAAATGAGTTTAGGCCTCAGACAGGCGCCGATATTTATTGATCAGTTTGATCCGGATGCTTCGAATTCATCACCGAGTTTCAGCCTGCCAATTCCGACAAACGGTCCCGATAGCTTCTTTTTCAACGGTCACGCGGCGACCGAGGGGAATTTGACCCGGTCTGCCGATCATAAACTGTTGGTTTTCGCCGGTTATGGCGGGGTCAACCTGCTGCAAATTAACGGCACCGCCTCCCGCGTCGGTCTTCAGCACGGCATCTGCACGGTGAACAGCGCTGGAAAAACGCACGTTTTTCTCTATCCAACCGATGATGCTTATGTAAAACGTAATGCTCGCGGCGCGGTGACGGACGGGAGCAATGACTTCTGGGGTTGTGGCAATGCCAATGGCACTTTTTATTACAATCCGTCGGACGACCATAGCCCGGTTCGTTTCAGTGAATTCCCCAATAGCCGGGCCATCGAAATCATCAACAACGCCCTGTATGTGAGCATGAACGCGGCGGATAGTTATGCCAGTGGTAATCCCGAAGGTGTTTACTGTTTTCTGCCCGTGGCGTTCCCTCGTGAAGCCAACGCGGCCGTCAAATTGGCGATACCGGCCGCGCCGGGCTACGATAAGATCGTTGACTTTGATATCAGTCCGGCCGGTAACATTGCCTACCTGTCCGATACCGCAGCCGGTATTCAGAAATATGTCAAGTCACCGCAGGGCTGGAAATTCGCGTACAACTTTTCCATACCGCAGAACATACCCAAAGATTTGAATAATGCCGCCGGTGGTTTCGGGCTGGCGGTGGATTTCGGCGGTTCAGCCCCGATTATTTATGCGACGACCACCGAGGGCTATGGAAATTCAGTCAACTCCAACCGCGTCATACGAATCGTGGATACAAATTCAGCCGCCCTGGTGGCAACCCTGGTTCAGGCGAACAGTACCAATTTCGCGTTTCGCGGAATAACTTTTACTCCAGAGTAAAATCCGCAGTCGAGCCGCCTCAATCATTTGCCTGCAGGGGCCAATAAATTCATGCTTTATGACCTATCCGTTTGAAGCGCTTTTTCTCGGGCAAAGCACTTTCGCCGGGCGGAACCGCGCGACCGCATTCGGAAGTCGCCAGGTTTGTGAAAATGCGGGTTGTTTGTGAAAAAAATAACCGCGCTTCGCCGGCCGTGCTACAGGGCAAACAGCCGCAGGTATTTCACGGCCACTTTCAAATCCTTGGGCCAGGGCGCGGTGATGGTTACGGTCCGGCCGGTGATGGGATGCGGTAATGTCAACATTTCCGCGTGCAGGGCGACGCGGGAAAGAAGCGGGCGCTCTTCGCGTCCGGGTTTGAGGCGATAATCCCTTTTGAGTCGGGACAGCCAGAGCGGTTTGCCGCCATAAAGCCCGTCGCCCACAATCGGCAACCCCACATGGCGCAGGTGTACCCGGATCTGGTGGGACCGGCCGGTCAACGGTTCGCAGCGCAGGAGCGTGTAACCGGAAAATTTTTCCAGCGCTTCAAATCGCGTTCCCGCTTTTTTGCCGTTTTTCGGGTCCACGCGCGTCAATCCGATTTTCAGCGGATGCGGGGCGAGTTTGGCCTCCACTTCAAATTTGTCTTTCGCCGGCGTTCCCTGCGCGAGCGCGACGTACTGTTTGAGCGGTTTTTCGGAACCAAACAGGTTGGCGAGGGCGACGAGGGCGGGCTTGCTTTTCGCCAGCAGCAGCACACCGCTGGTTTCAAAATCCAGCCGGTGGGCGTACATCAGGTAGGCCAGATGGCGTTCCCGCGCCCACGGTTTGCCGTCGGCGATGCCGGCATGGAGCAATTTCATCAGGTTGGGCCGATGCGGCTCGTAACGGTCGGGCGAGTTGAGCAGGCCAGCGGGTTTGTCGAGGGCCAGCAGATGGTCGTCCTCAAACAGGACGGGGATTTCCCAGAACTCGCGCGTGGCGGGCGAGGAAAGTTTGATGACGCTCACGGTTTCCGATCGGGCGATTGTTTCCCACCGCCAGCGCGACCGTGGGCAAACTGCGGCCGGGTTGAAGATTATTGTCCGGCGCCTCCTGCTTGTCCGGGCGCAATGGGGGTGTTGCGCAAATCCCGGCTGCCGGTCCGTTCCAGCCAGTTGTTAAACGCCATGGTTTCGCGTTGCTGCCGGAGCGAGGCCGTGAATTGCGGCAGGTCGTCATTCATCGTGGCCGTGTCGATCGGCAGTTGGGCCTTGACGTAGACGATAAAGCCGCCCTGGGCGGTGGCCGCAAAATTGCTCGCATGGCCGACCGCCGTGGCAAAGGCAGCCGATTTGAGCTGGTTCAACTCGGTGCCCTCCCCCAGTTCCGGCAGGGCTTGCGTGCTTAAAGAAAACGGCGGCAAGGTTTCGGGGCGAAGGCCGGCGGCGGCGCACTCGGATGAGAAACTCTTTCCACCGGCCAGCCCGGTTTGCAGGGTCTGGGCAAAATTGGTTCCGGCCAGTTGCGCGCGCAACAGGCCTTCCTGGAATTGATAGTCCCGCGCGACCCGGTTGCGGATTTGGCTGAGAGGGGGGATTTCGCTGGGCAACTGTTTGGCCAGCGCGATGATATAAATGGCGTCAGAACCCACGATGGGCCCCGCGAGCGGTTCATCCGGCGTCAAACCGAAGGCGGCTTTGGCAAAGGCTTCCGGCGCGGCGAACTCGGCCGGTCCATATTCCTGGCTGAAAGGCGTCGTGAGATGCACCGTCCGCCCTTGTTGTTTGGCGATGGTCTCCAGATTTTCCGGCCGGACCGGGTCAACGCTGAAAACGGCATTGGCGAATTCGTCGGCCTGCTGGCGCGCATCCTGGATGGCCTGTTGCCTGACCACGAAATCACGGATTTTGGCCTTAGCCTCCTCTGGCGTCTTCGCGTCCGGAACGGCATTCGTGCCGTATCGGTTGTAAATGGCAGTGACCTGGTCGTTGAGATTGGTCAGTTTTTTTTCCGCCCCGGCCACAAAATTGGTCAGCCGGAAGGCGACGTAATTGACCTGGACCCGGTCGGGCAAGCGGTAGGCGGCGAGGTAGTTCGTATAGAATTGGCCGACAAGGGCGGGCGTCACCGGCACGGAAGCCATATAATTCGAAGCCGAAAAGAACACGATTTGGGCGGACACTTCCTGGTTCTGGTGCTGGTAAAGGATGGCCGCTTCTTGCGGCGTGATCAGCCGGCCGCTCAGCCCCATAACCTGGCGGAGTTGATCGATGATGAGGTCGTGCCGGACAAAATCTTCGAAATCGCCCGCGGCAAAACCCTTCGGTTGCAGGACCCCCTTGACAAAGACATCCAACGGCACACTCTCGCTGTCCAAGCCCAGTGCCTGCGCGAGCCCGGGTGAGCTCAACATTTCCTTGGCCGCCATCGCCACGGTGTCATCCCCCACGTGGATTTCCAAATCCTGCGCTTTTTGGATGAGCATCAGGCGCACATAAACTTCGCGCCGTATATCCTGCGGGGTGATATTGGGGTTACGGTCCGGCCACTGGTGATAGTGAAGCCAAAAATAGATATAAACTTCACGCTCGGCTTCCGCATACTCATCCGGCGTGACTTTGCGACCCGCGATGGAACCCAGGTCACCGGCCCGGCCGCCGCTGTTGCGCGACGCCGGGGCGGCGCCCCAATACAGGAATGATATAATGGTAAGGGTGGCAATGATTCCCCACAGCCATTTTGAGTGCTTGCGAATTGTCCCGATCATAGGTCAAAAAAGGAAAATCCAGCATACCCATCGCCGGATCATAAGGCAATCGAAATTGGAGGCCGTAAACGGGTTCGGGGGTTTATCGGTTCCCGGAACCCGGGAACGTGGACACCAGACGCCATCTCCTATTTAAGCCATTTCGCCACGTCGGTCGCGGCATAGGTAATGAGAATATCCGCGCCGGCACGTCTCATGGCCAGCAGGCTTTCCAGCGTCACGGCGCGTTCCTCAATCCAGCCTTTGGCGCCCGCCGCCTTGATCATGGCGTGCTCCGCGCTCACCGAATAGGCGGCGGTGGGATAGCCGAATTCAGTTTTTACGCGGTGAATCAAATCCAGATACGCGAGCGCTGGTTTGACCATCACAATGTCCGCGCCTTCCTGAATGTCCAGCGCCACCTCTCGCAATGCTTCGTTCGCGTTCGCCGCATCCATCTGGTAACTGCGCCGGTCGCCGAATTTCGGCGCCGACTCCGCGGCTTCACGAAACGGCCCGTAATACGCCGACGCAAACTTCGCCGCGTATGACATAATAGGTGTGTCTCTGAAACCGCTTTTGTCCAGTTCGGCGCGGATGGCTGCCACGCGACCGTCCATCATGTCGCTCGGCGCGACCATGTCCGCGCCCGCCTCGGCATGGCTCGCGGCCGTTTGCGCCAGCAATTTCAGCGACGGGTCGTTCAGGATTTTCATTGGAGCGCCGGGCTTCGCCCCGGCGGGTTTCGAATTTTTTCCAGCGTGCCGAGCCTGTTCCCGGCGCTCCGTTCCGACGATGCCGCAATGGCCGTGTTCCATGTATTCGCACAGGCAGACGTCGGTGATAACCAGCAGCGACGGCAATTCCTTTTTCAGCAACCGGACGGTTTGCTGGACAATGCCGTTTTTCGCGTAAGCGCCGGAGGCCCTGGTATCCTTTTGGTCAGGAATGCCAAAAAGCAGAATGGCCGGCACGCCGACGGCGTGGGCCCGCGCCGCTTCGCGGACGATTTCATCCGGCGAAAGCTGGAACACTCCGGGCATGGCCTCGATGGGGTAGCGCAGTTTTTTGCCGAAGCGCGCGAACAACGGCAGGACCAGTTGCTCTACGTTCAAGTGCGTTTCGGCTACGAGCCGTCGCAGTGCCGGCGACTGGCGCAGCCGGCGCGGGCGATAAACCGGGAATCCGGACAAAGTCATGCCGGCAGTCTAGTTTTTGCCGATGCCGGGCAAAAGTGGAAAGTGGAGCCTCCCAGTACATCCTTGGCAACCAACCGTGCAACAAATTGAGCCAATTCCCTTCGTGACAATTCGGGGAATTCGTGTCATGGATTTTTGGGATGCGATGGACGAAACAGATATTCTGGGTGCTGGCGGTGGCGTTGGTTTTCATCGCGGGCGCCTGGTTCGGCATCAAATTGACCCGCCCGTTTTCGTCCGGCTCCGGGGTGCATGAGTTGAATACCGTCGTCGTCGTGCAGCAGGTCCAGACGCTTTCGGATCTGGTCACGGTCAAATACGTCATGGAGAAGGTCGAGATTGTGAATTCACCGCCGGCGAGCGCGCTGGGGCAGTTTGTGCAGGGCGAAAACCGTGTGCTGTTACTGGCGCATGGCGTTGTGAAGGCGGGCATTGATTTGAAGCGGATCCGACCGGAGGACGTCGCAATTGCCGGCAAGAAAATCATCCTCCACCTGCCGCCGCCACAAATCACCGACGCCTATCTGGACGAACATCACACCCAGGTGATTGACTGGCAGAAGGGGTTTTTGCGCGACTTCGACAAGGACCTGGAAACGACTGCGCGTCAGAACGCCGTGGACGACATCAGCCGGGCGGCGCGGACGGCCGGTATTTTGAAGGATGCTGATGAACGGGCGCGTCAGGCACTGGCCGTATTTCTGAACCGGGCGGGATTTGAACAGGTGGAATTTGTGGAGAAAAGCCCGAGTGGCACCGTGCCCGACAACGTGCCCAAATTCTAGTCAGCGTGCTTGATTTTAACCGGCTGGGGAAGTTCCCCCTCGGCCTGGTCTTCAATGGCGATCTGCAGACGGCGCTTGGACATGGAGATCCGCATAACGTGCGAGCGGAGTTGCATTAAACAAAGCGCCGGGGCCCGCGGCGCGCGCTGCTGCTGATTTGCAGCTTCGCCGGAAGCGCGAGTTTGTGGGAGGATTTTCGACAAACTTGTTTTCTTGGCCATGCGCGTGACGTACCGCAAGTCATGTGCCAGAAAACACTCAGGCCAGCCCGCTGGCAACCCGCGCCCGGCGCAAAACTTTTTGCGCGAGTGTCCGCGCCTTATGTGCTCCATCAGCCAAAATTTTATCAACGAAATCCGGGTTGGCCGCCAGTTGCGTGCGCTGTTGCCGCGCCTCGGCAAAATAATTCCAGTAATGTTCGAACAACGCCTTCTTCAGGTCGCCGTAGCCGAGGCCGCCGGCGCGCAAACGGTCCTCAAAATCCTTCGCCACGTCCGCCGGCGCCACCAGTTTGAGCAGTTGGATGGCGGGATTCTTTTCCGCGTCGGGTTTCGGCTCGCCGGGCGTGCGGCTGTCCATGACGATGCCCATGATTTTTTTGCGGACCGCCTTTTCGTCGCCGAAAATCTCAATCGTGTTGCCGTAACTCTTGCTCATCTTCTGGCCGTCGGTGCCCGGCACCACGGCGACCTCGTCACGGATCTGCGGTTCGGGAATCACGAACGTTTCACCGTATTGCTCGTTGAATTTGATGGCGATGTCGCGCGTCATTTCGACGTGTTGCTTCTGGTCGCGCCCCACCGGCACCACATTCGAGTCGTAAATCAGGATGTCCGCCGCCATGAGCACCGGATAGGCGAACAATCCATGGCTCGGTGCAATGCCCTTGGCGATTTTGTCCTTGTAACTGTGTGCCCGCTCGAGCAGTCCCATCGGCGTGACCGTGGAAAGCAACCAGGTGAGTTCGGTCACCTCCGGCACGTCGGATTGACGGAAGAAAACGGTCCGTTTCGGGTCGAGACCGCACGCGAGAAAATCCAGCGCCACGTCCAGTGTGTTCCGACGCCGTTCCGCGGCATCGAACAGCGAGGTCATGGAATGGTAATTCGCGATGAAATAGAACGCCTCGCCCCGTTCCTGCAGCTCGATGGCCGGGCGCATCATCCCGAAATAGTTGCCGAGGTGCAGCGCGCCGCTGGGCTGGATGCCTGACAAAATTCGCATGGGAGAAGTTTAGTTGGAAAACATCGAACATCCAACACCGAACATCGAACTCCCAATGATGGACCGTTACTGAACGATTGGATGTTGAATGTTGGGTGTTAAAGCCTTTTCAAATTCCCCGTCTTCACCTCCCACCGTTGCAGATCCTTGCCCAGTTCACGCGGCCAGTTTTCCTCGGTCGCCGTCATGAAGACCTGGCCGCTGGTCTGGCGCGCCGATTCGAGCAACGGCAGGAAACCACTGCGCCGCTTCACGTCCAATTCGCCCATCACGTCGTCAATCAGCAAAATGGACGGCGACCCATGGATGCCGGCCAGAAATTCGGCCTGCGCCATTTTCAATGCGATGGCCAGCGTCCGTTTCTGGCCTTCGCTGCCAAACTGCGCAGCGGATTTTCCGCCCAGCAACAGTTGCAAATCGTCGCGATGCGGTCCGACGAGGGTGGACCGATAGCTTCGCTCCCGGTGGCGGGATTGTGCGAGTTCCACGGCAAAATCTTTTTTCACACTGGGTTGGTACTCCAGGCGCAATTCCTCCGCGTCGTTGGAAATGCGGCGATAGGCCAGCCGGGCCAGGGGGGAAAATTTTGGCGCCAGTTCGCGCCGGGCGCGGATGACTTCGTCGCCGAGCTTCAGCAGCTCCTGTGAAAAGCTGTCCAGCGCGGCCTCGTCCACGGCGCGTTGCTTGAGCAAGGCGTTGCGGGCGCGGACGGCGCGCATGTACCGCTGGAGCAGGGGAAGGTAGCCGGGTTGCGTCTGGGCCAGCAACAAATCCAGAAACCGCCGGCGCGCGCGCGCCGCACCTTTGACCAGTTGCAGATCTTCCGTGCAGAACACCACCGTGCGCAATACGCCGAGGTAATCCGTCAGTTTTTTCACCGGCTGGCCGTCCAACGCCAGTTTGCGTTCGCGGGCCGACCAGAACATTTTGATTTCGCGCGAGCTTTGACTGGTGAGAATGGTCGTCTCACTCGCCCCACCCAGGCGGGGCGAAGGGTTTTGAGTTTGCGGAACAGGTGCGACCTTTCCCCGATCCTCTCGCCCCACTTTATTGGCGGAGAGAGGGGAAGACGCCAGCGAGGATGGAATATTTCCGCCCACGATTGTCCCGCCGACGAAGTAGCCTTTCTGCCCGTGCCGGATCATTTGTGCGCCACCGACACCGCGGAACGAGCGCAGCGTGGCCATGAGATAAATTGCTTCCAGGATGTTGGTTTTGCCCTGGGCATTATCGCCTAACAACAGATGGAAACCCGGTGCCAGGTCGGCATCCAGCCGCGCGTAATTGCGGAAGTCGCGAAGTCGCAGATGGGCCAGATGCACATGGAGAAAATAGATTCGCGGACGGCTCATCCGCGAGTCTTTTCACAATCGAATCGCACGGCTGCCGCCGTTCCCACGACGGCAACCATCCGGACTATTCCGCAGGTGGACTGTTCAACGGCACGGCGCGATAGAAGCGTGATGGATTGTTCACCGCCTCGGGGTCAACGAAATCGATCGAACCGTTGATTACCTGGTTGGTGCAGACAGAAGTCCAGTTCACCAGGTCCGTCGAACATTCGATGGAGAACCAGGCGGCATCCGGTCCCGGCGTGGCGAGGTGGAAACAACCGCCGGGTAACATAGCCGTCGTCGGACACGGGCCATCAATGATGATAGCGGCGGCGCGGCGCGGGAAACCGAGCACATAACTGGGCAATGGATTCATTTGCATGTCCGGCAGCAGCGTGAGAATGACGGTCTTATTCACGTCCGGCGGGCCGTCGTCAATCGGCACAATCGTGATCAGTGCGCGGCGTTCGCCGGCCGGGATGGTCACGGAACCGGGCAACGCGACATAGTCCACGCCGTTGCTGGCGGTGCCACCGATGTCATAGGGCACGGTCAAATCACTGTTGGTATCGCCGAAACGGCGCACGGTGAAAGTTGCTGTTTTAGGCCCGCAGTTGGTGAAGTTACGGCAGACGGCTGTGGGCCAGGCCGCCCAGGTCGGCGGCGAATTGGTTTCACCCGGCCAGACCCAACCATTGGTGCCTTCGATGGCCACCGGATCGGTTGCCACGATGTTCACAATCGGCGGCCGGTTGGTCGGCGGCGGCAACGACGGCAGAACGGTAATTTTGAGCGGAGGTGCAGACGTGGTGGAAGCGCCGTCGTTGTCGGTGGCCACCGCCGTGAGCGCGTAAACGCCGACCGGCGTGTTACTCCAAATCAGGAAGAATAAATTGGTCGGATAAATTGGCGGCACAGGACCGCCAATGACTGTTCCGCCGCCGGCAAGCGGAGTCACCACCGGCAACCGCTGGCCCAGGCCAAGGCTGTTCGTTCCTGCGAAAAATTCAACCGAAGTCACAAAGCCGTCCGGGTCGCTGGCAAAGGCGAAAAGCGGAAGATTGATCGGAGCATGAAACACCGAACCATTGGCGGGGCTGACCATTCTGACCACGGGCGGCAGGTTGGTCGGGGGACCCGGGAGCACGGCGATATTGACCGGGTCGGAAGCAGTGGAAGCGCCGCCATTGTCGGTGGCCACGGCGGTCAGAGGGTAGTCGCCGGGCGAAGGATTAAGCCAGGTAAAAATCCAAACCAGACCGGTCACGCCGTTCACGCCCGGAGGATCGAGCACGACGCTCATGCCCGAACCCAAATCGTTCGTCCCGGCGAAGAATTCGACATGGGTGACGAAGCCGTCCGGGTCGGTGGCCTTGGCCAGGAATTGGATGTTGGTCGGCGTGTAAAACACGTCCCCATCCTTGGGCTCGATGATGCTCACCGAGGGCGGCAGGTTGGTTGTGCTGCCGCTCACGAGATAAACCGTCGCTCCACTGGGCGACCCGATTTCATAATTGACCGGGGTCAACAGCGGTGAATTCGTCAATCGCAGCACCACCGTCCGGGCGATGCTGACGGGAGGCGAGTTGGTTAATGGCGTGATGACAATGGTATTGGAAGTGGTGCCGGCGGCAATCGCGACCAGATGCGGGGGAATCAGCGCGTAATCCACGCCGTTGGATGCCGTGCCTCCGAGGTCATACCACACGTTCAATGTCGCATTGGTATTGCCCGCCCGGAACACCGTGAACACGCCGGCGTTGGTGGCGCTCGCCATCGGCTGGGTCGCCTGAACGGTGACGACGGGAATCAGGTTCGAATCCGTCGTTTGGGCGTGGGCTTTGGTCCCGCTGGTCAGAATGGCAAAAGGCAAAATGGACAACAGTCCGGCTTTCAGATAAAAACGCGGCGCTTTCATACGCAATCCTTTCAACTTTGAATCAAATTCAACTCAGATAACCCCTTTATCGGCTTATAGGGCTGATAATAGTATCTTCACCAGGACTGTCAAGCAGAACTTGGTGACGATTGGATGGGATGGAGATGATCCGTGGCAGTTTTTTGACGTGACAAAGCGGCTGGTCTTGGGCATTGACAACTCAATGGATTCGGGATCAAAGACCGCCCGCGGCATCTCAGTCGTGGTCCCGGTATACAACAGTGAGTTGATTTTGCCCGTGTTGATCAAGCGGCTGGAACCGGCGCTGATTTCGCTGGCGGACCCGTATGAACTTGTGCTCATCAACGACGGCAGCCGGGATCAAAGCTGGAAAGTAATCCAGGAACTGGCACGTTCGCATCCCTGGGTTCGCGGAATCAATCTGATGCGGAATTACGGGCAGCACAATGCACTGCTCTGCGGCATCCGGGCAGCCCGGTTTGACACCGCGGTGACGATGGATGACGACCTGCAGCATCCGCCGGAGGAAATTCACAAATTGCTCGGCAAGCTTGGTGAGGGATTTGAGGTGGTTTACGGCTATCCCGAGCACGAACGGCACGGGTTTTTGAGAAACATCGCGTCGGGCCTGACCAAACTCGCCCTTCAGAAATCCATGGGCGCGGAGACGGCCCGCCATGTGTCGGCATTCCGCGCTTTTCGGACCCAGGCGCGCGATGCCTTTGCCGACTATCACAGCCCGTTCGTTTCCATGGATGTGGTGCTGACCTGGGCCACCACCCGCTTTGTGGCCATTCAAGTCCGGCACGATCCCCGCCAGGCCGGTGTTTCGAATTATACGTTTGGCATGCTGTTCCGGCACGCGATGAACATGGTGACCGGATTTTCCATTCTGCCCCTGCAATTGGCCAATCTGATGGGCTTTTTATGCACCGCCTTCGGAGGACTGGTGCTGGCGTTCGTTGTCGGCCGGTTTTTGCTCTACGGTACGACCGTGCAAGGATTTCCTTTTCTGGCATCGATCATCGCCATTTTTTCCGGCGCCCAGCTCCTGGCTTTGGGCATTATCGGAGAGTACCTGGCCCGGATGCATTTCCGGATGATGGAACGTCCCACCTACACGGTCCGTGAGGAAGTCGCCTCCCGTGACGAGGTGAAGGCATGAGTGCGCCCGGACCGGTTCCCTGTGAGTTGCTGCCGTGGGATACCGAGTTTTTTCACTGTCGTATCGCCCGCGTATGTGGCGACACACTTCCTCCGGAACAGGTGGTGCCAATTGATGATTGGAGCCGGAGCCACCGGATTCGGGGTTTGTATTTCCTGTCGCGGGCCGATGATCCGGCAACTCTGCAGACCGCCGGGCAACACGGTTTTGGACTGGTTGATATTCGCCTGACTTACGAGCGCGTAATTGCGCCTTCACGCGACCCGGTTCGTTCAGATCTGCCTGCCGCTGTCCGCATCCGACCGGCCGAGCCCGGGGATCTGGCCGGGTTACGGGCGATTGCCCGGACGGCGCACACGGCGACGCGCTTTTTCAATGATCCGCATTTTCCGCGGCAACGCGCCGAAGACCTCTATTCGACCTGGATCGCGCTGGAAGTTCAGGGTCGCGCCCGGACCGTCCTGGTTGCCGCCTCAGCGGCCAATCAACCCCTGGGTTATGTATCCTGCCATCTGACGCCGTCGCATCAGGAGGGGCAGATCGGGCTGGTGGGTGTCGGGGCGGAGGTTCGGGGAAAAGGCATTGGAAAGAATCTGGTTTTGGGGGCGCTGGACTGGTTCAGGACACACGAGGCGCGAGAAGTGACAGTGGTCACCCAGGGAAATAACCGGGCCGCCCAGCGCCTGTACCAGCAATGCGGCTTTTTAAGCCGTGACCTGCAACTTTGGTATCATAAATGGTATCCGATAGTGGATTAGCCGTTGAGCCGGAACAACCGACCAGTACAAATGGACCAAAGTTATTCCATTCCATTCAACCAATCCTCGCTCCTGGGGCGGGAATTGGAACACATCTTCCGGACGATGACCATCGGGCAGATTGCCGGGGACCAGACCTACTCCAAAAGGTGCCATGCTCTTTTGGAGCAGACGCTGGGGGTGCCCAAGGCGATGGTGACCAGTTCCTGCACGCACGCCCTGGAGATGTGCGCCCTGTTGCTCGACCTCCAGCCGGGTGATGAGGTCATTGTTCCCTCCTTTACCTTCGTTTCCACGGCGAATGCCTTTGTCTTGCGGGGCGCACGGATCGTTTTTGCCGATATCCGGCCGGATACGCTGAATCTGGACGAGCGGCAATTGGAAAGTTTGATCACTCCGCGCACCAAGGTGGTTGTGCCGGTGCATTACGCGGGCGTGGGTTGCGAGATGGACGTGATTGGAGAGATTGCCGCCCGGCGCGGGCTGTTGGTGGTGGAAGACAACGCGCATGGATTGTTCGGCAAATACCGGGGCCGCTGGCTGGGGACGTTTGGCAGCCTCGCCGCCCAAAGTTTTCACGAAACCAAGAACATCACCTGTGGCGAAGGCGGCGCGTTGCTGGTCAACGATGCGCGTTTGATTGAGCGGGCGGAGATCATTCGTGAAAAAGGCACGAACCGCAGCCGTTTTTTTCGGGGAGAGGTGGACAAATATTCCTGGACGGACATCGGCTCGAGTTATGTGATGAGCGACGTTCTGGCGGCCTTTCTTTATGCCCAATTGGAGGTATGGCAGGACATCCAGGCAAGGCGACAGCGCATCTGGCAGTATTACGACCAGCACCTGCGCGGCTGGGCGCAGGAACACGGGATTGGCTGCCCCGTGGTGCCGGCCCACTGCGAGCAGTCCTGCCACATGTATTACCTGATCCTGCCGTCTCTCGAAAAACGCCAGGCGCTGATTTCCTTTCTGAAAGCGCGCGGCATACTCAGTGTGTTTCATTATGTTCCGCTCCATCTCTCGCCCATGGGCCGACGCATGGGGGGACGCCAGGGACTTTGTCCGGTGAGCGAAGAGAAAAGCGAACGGCTGGTCCGGCTGCCCTTTTACAACCGTCTCAGCCAGGAGGATCAGGATCGGGTGATCGCGGCCGTCCGGGAATTCTATGCATGATTTGAACCCCGTCGGGGAGCAGGTCCACCCATCCCGGGTCATTCCCGTCGGAGCCTGGTTTTCCTGGTGTTCGCGAATTCTGGTGCGCCGGCGGGATGGCTTTTCGGCCCTCCTTTGGGCGGCCGTATTGAATTTCGTTTTATTCGGCCTTTTTCTGGCCGGCGCCACCCCCGGCTATGAACCGAATGATGACCTGATGATGCAGATGATTGCGTCGGGCTTCTATACCGGCCATCCGGATGCGCATCTGGTTTTCACCAATATTTTAATCGGCTGGGTACTCCAGTTTTTTTATGGAACCTGGACCGGGCACAACTGGTATCTGATCTACCTGCTCGCCGTGCATTACGCGGCGCTCACGGCCATTGCTTTCCTGGTGGTGACTCGCCGGGGCGGCTGGTTGTTCACCGGGCTCTACATCGGATTCTTTCTGATGGCGGAAACGCACCTCCTGCTGCACCTCCAATTCACCACCACGGCGTTCCTGGCCGGAACGGCCGGTCTGTTATTGCTGGTGGATGGATTTGCATCCACGGATTCGGCCTCCTGGTCCAGAGTGACGGCCGGATTCGCCCTTTGGGGTCTCATGTGCCTGATTCGGGAGCCGGTCGCGCCGTTTCTGGCAGTGGTCGCCGCTCCTTTTTTGTTGGAACGCTTCAGCCGGGTTGGCTGGCGCCGGCTGGCGGGAGCCGGGCTGGCCGGCGCGGGAATTTTGCTGCTCCTTCACGGGGTTAATAACCGGGCTTACCAGCGTAGCCCCGGTTGGGCTGAATATTCCGAGTACAACCGTCTCCGCGGCGAGATCCATGTCACAGGTCTTTCTCAGTTTATTCCGCAAGCAGCGCCCGCGGTTGGTTGGAGCCGAAACGACGGTTGGATGTTTTCCGAGTTTTATTTTTCCGAACCGGAGGTGTACGCCGGCATGCCCCGGATGCGCCTGTTTTTGGACAAGTTAAAAACACTGGCTCGGGACGAGCCGCCATCCTGGTGGTGGGGATTTCCGGCCGGGTTCTTGTTTCTGCCAAAAGTTTTTCCGCATGACGCGGCGGTTCTGATGCGACTGGCCATTCTGAACGGGCTGTGGTGTATCTTTGCCGCTGGAGTATTTCGCCGCCGCTGCCTGGCCACGTTGCTGATTTCGTATGGTCTTTATATGGGACTCACCATTTATTTGCTGACGACGGCCCGCTTGCCCGAACACGTCGCCTACAACATCCCGTTGTTTCTCCTTGCCATCTGTCTCTATTGGGCCACCGGTTTTCGAAGCCTGCCGGTCGCAACCACTCCGTCCGGCGCGCCTGACGTTTTCCCGGCCCGTTTCGGGCAGGCCTGGGTTGCAAACTGGAAGGCTTTCACAGCCTTTCCGGTTTGGGCCGCCTTGTACCACCGGATCGTGCACTATCGGCGTGCGCTCTTGCTTGTGCTCATTCTGATTTGGGCCGCGGTTTATCTGTTGAATCTGTCTGAACTGACCCAAAGCCTGTGGTCGGCAAACGCAGCCAACCGGGATCTGGAACGAACCAGCCGCCTGATCGTCAAGTCGATCCCCACGCTCCTGCCGGGCACCGTGCAGCCGCTCCTGATTATGATGCCGGTTGATTCGAGATTGGA
>DATJYM010000210.1:0-34654 GCA_035499615.1 Candidatus Acidiferrales bacterium
GTTCCGGCGATGTAAATGCCGCATCCGTAGGGTATGTCCGTGAACGTACAATCTTCGATCCTATTGCCCGCGGCACCGTAGAGCGCACCCCCATTTGCCAGGAATGGCAGCTGACCGGTGCAGTGAGTGAACACGTTGTAACCGATGGCATATTTCGCCGAGCCTGACTCCGGCCAGAGGGCAAAACAGTCATCCCCCGTGCTCCGGGTGGTGCAATTGGTGACGATGGTACCTTGCATCCCGGTATTGAGATTGATGCCATCCGCAGTGGCATTGCGGAGGCGGCAGCTATCAATGACCAGGCCACTCGCATTTTCGAGCCAGATGCCGGTCTTGGTATGCACCACCCAGATCCGTGAAATGGTTGAGTTGGTCCCATAGGTCCCGCCCAGACCGTCGTTGGCCTCACTGTCATTCCGATAATTCAGAAAACCGGTAATGGCAAAATCAGACAAGGATATGTTATTTCCGTTTCCATTCACTCTGACCCGTCGGGATGAACTCGTGTTGTACAGGGATGGACTTCCGATGAGGGTGGTGTACCACATGCCGGCGCCTTGAATCTTCCCATTGGTAGGGAGCGTGATGGTCCCGGTTATCAGGTATTGTCCCGGTGGCATCCAGACTGTTTGGCCCGCACCAGATGCTGCATTGACGCAGTTCTGCAGTGCAGTGGTGGAATCAATGACTCCGTTCGTGTCTGCGTTATAAGGTGCGCCGGTGACGTTCAGTGAATTTATCGGCGCGGCGAGCGGCGGAGCGACATTTTCAAGGTCGACCAGATCAATGACATAAAAAGCCGCCGTGTCGTCGGCATTTTCCTGAATGGTCACCGTGTCTCCCGGATTGATGGTCAACCCGCTCAAGCGGACCTCATCAAAAAAGTTCCTCGGGCTGCCACTTCCGGGCGTGTTGACAAATGGGTAACTTCCATACAGCCAGGTATATTGGGAGGTCACCGGAAGTTTTTGTGCAAAAACTCCGTTGGTGTATAGACTGATGGTATAATTGGTTCCGCCTCCGGCCGCTGTGTCCGGCACGCAATACCGCACCACAATGGAATTGGCTGCGGCTTGGGCGGTCAATGTCGCATACTGCCCCATGCCGTTAAGCTGGACGGCCTGTCCTCCCGTCGCCTCCATTTGAATTGTGTCCGTAAGGGTGGCGTTTATGCTGCTGAGCTGTGCCGGGGGCCCGATGATTGTCGCCCCGCCGCCATTTATAAGGTTTCCGGCTACATAATTATAGGTGGTCCAGGGTACAGTTGCCCCGGTGAATGCCTGAAGAGGGCGCAGCGAGACGCTTGTGAGTAGAATGATGGTCAGACAGCGCATCCGGTTAGACATAGGATAGGAAGAGTACGGCATCAATGCGCAAAACGCCTTTTTAGCGCGGAAAATAACGGAAAATGACAACTCTCTGTTCGCACGGTATTACGGCAATATACCACAGAAACGTCACGTTGCGCGCAGCCGTCATTCGGGGTAGTTATTATTCCGGCTTGCTAGGCCACTGCACACTGTCGTATGCCGGGCTGCTGATGGAAGCGTCGCTCATTACCGAGCCGTAGGAAGTCGGACAGGCTATCCCGGGAGAAAATACACCGAAAAACTGTCCCCAAGTCAGAGCGCTTGGCCGTGTGGCTCCAGCATGACCGTCCACATACACAATATTAACCATATTGTTGTGTTTCGCGTAGGCGGTTTGTAGGCGAGCATTTCCTAGACTGCCAGTAACTACCGCCTTACCGGGGCCAGAACTTCCAGCCCAAACAGTATCCAACCAGGCAGCTCCGTCACTGGGATTTGAGCCTGGGTCGCTGGGATCATTCGAGCCGCTGGTGTCTGTGATGGCTACGGTTTCGGACGGCTTGAAAACCGAAGAGGCTTTGAACTGTGTGCTACTTTGCATCATCCCCGCATTCGGTCCAGTAAGTTGTATGGCGCCAAAGACTTTACACTCATTAAAGCCGTAAGAGAGAAAACCGGTTATGCTCGGATCCAAATGGCTGACCACGGAGCCGTTGACGACATAACTTAATCCGCGCCGTCGTAATGGGCACACCCAAGCCAGGTCATTTGGAAGGTAATTGGCCATCAACCCGGCCGGTGTGCTCGGCACCGGTGTCGGAATTCCTTTAATTTTGGTTTGCCATTCCTTGCCGCATTGGATGCTGAATTTATTGAAGCTTGGTTGGGCTGGCCACCACGGGTTGTTGGACGGGAAGCAATCGTGATTGTCGCTCGCATACATGGTAAAGCCGAGGCCGAACTGTTTGGTATTGCTCAAGCAAGCAGTAGCCAGGGCCCGCGACTTGGCCGCCGCCAGGGCGGGCAGCAACATGGCGGCCAGAATGGCGATAATCGCTATGACGACCAGCAGCTCGATCAAGGTAAAACCGTCCTTCAAAAAATTTCCCCGATTCCTGCTCCGGGAATATCCTGAAGCCAATATTGCCAATTTATCATTTCCTAAAAGTCTATTCATCCTGATGGTCATTTCCGGTTTCATAGCACGATTTTGATTTGCCAATTGCCGTTGGACCCACGATCGAATCGTGTCGGCATTACGACTGGCAATACCGCAAGCTAACATGCCTGTTCAACATGTGTAGTCGCATAAAGCGGGGACAATTCCACGACTGGCCAAAAAAGGGATTGACCCCGGACACGGATATCACCAGGGGCTGCCGTTCTTCGGAACCCCTGGCCGATCGAAAAAGGGCCTGTTATATCGAGATGTCACCACTTCATGCGACTGGCAGGTGGAATTCAATCTGCTAAAGTGTGCGGTAACAAAAATCATGCTCTGATCCAAACCCAGCGGTAACTTGGGACTGATTTCAAGCGCCGTAGCAAGGTTGGTTGGATGTGGTTTGAAAAGCGGAACATATTAAGAACAGGCTAAACCGAAAGACACACAAACTTATGAAACACAACACAAAATGGCTCGTGACCGCCCTGGCGGTGGCAGGTGGTTTAATCATTGCAAACCTCGCACAGGCTCAAGTTATCTTCGGAGGCGGCGTTGCGTCTGGCATTGCCATGGGGGGCGGGAGCTTTGCCTCACCGAACACGACTTCGCCGACCGGACTTTCACTGACCGGTAGTGGCTACAATTGGGGTGAGTGGGACATCCCGGTGGCGCAGCAGGTGCCTTTAAACCCGGGTGACAACAAAATTATTTTCACCTACACGATTAACAGCCCGGCTCCCGGCACGACCGGAGCGGATTATGCGAACGGGGCTGCCTGGACCTGGTACAGCCTGCAACCTTTGCTGGGTGATACCAGTGGTGGCGCCTACAATCCGGTCAGGTACTTTGGGTATGATGGATATAACCTGAGTTACGGATTCCCTAATGGCCAGAATATTGCCAACCAGGATGCAGGGTATGTATATAACGCGGCCAACCAAACGGTCACTGAAACCGGGAATCTGAGTGCAGCACAGCAAGCAGCGATTGCGGGTGGGGCAATGATCCAGTTCTTCCAATTGAGCATGGATCCTACCAGCACGTTGCCTGATGGGTATAGCTTTACCATTGACAGTATTCAATTGGTACCCGAGCCGGCCACCATGGCATTGCTCGGCTTGGGCTTGACGGGGCTCGTGATTGCCCGGCGTCGTGCTGGCGCCCGGTAATATCGTACCTCGGCAATTCGTAAGTTTATACTCCGCAGTGGTTGTGACCGCTGCGGAGTTTTCTTTGGGGGACCAATTGGCAGGGTCCTGATTGGTATCGCGTCGAGCCTGTGGCTCGAATAAATCGGTACACCGTGCTGAGACCACTGCCGAAATCAGGACACTGCCGACCCATTCAGGCGCCCGAATTCAGGGGTAGTCTGCTCCGACTTTTTAGTCTTAATTGCGTTTGAATTTTTCCTGTCACCGTTTTATGCGACTATCATTTTCAAGTAATTGAAAGTAAAAGAGATTGTTCCAAATGAAGCATCTGCAAGCTTGATATGATACTCAACCAGAAACCCCGACTGAAAATGAAAAAAACCGCAACCGTGGCTGTTTTAGCCGTACTTTTGTTTTTATTTTCCACCTTGTTCTGTAGTGCAGTAACCATCCTTGTCACCAACCCCGGCAACTGGAACTGGTCTTCCACTATTGCAAATCAGCCGTGGCCGAATGGGACCTTGCCGACATCAAACGACTTTGTTGAGGTATATGATGATATAATCATTACCAACGATATGACCAACGCCATGTGTCAAGCTCTTGACAGCAGCCAAGGAGCTTATGAAAACGGCGAGGTTGTGATGGCTCCCGGTTCCACCCTTTATGTCAGCGGCCAAAATGAAGGCTTTGGAACTGAGTTTCTGGGGGCACTGCTTGCGACCGCCACCAATTGCACCGTGGTTTACCAAGGGAACTCGTTCTGGGCCATGAAGACGAATTACTGGAATCTTGTATTCAGCGGCTGGGGCGATTTCTACAACGGACTTCAGAATGGTCAGGCCGCCACCCCGATGACCATTCGCGGCAATTTCTATTTAACCGGAACAAATGTTCCGCCTGACCAAACCGGTCTTTATACTGGCTGCTACGTGCAATGCGGGGATTGGATTACCGTCCTCGGAAACCTTTACATTGGTGCGAGTAATACTTTCGATTGCTCGACTTCTGTTGTCATGGTGGCAGGGCAAACAATTTGTGCCGGCGCCCTGTTTGACGCCTCGGGTGGTTTGGGGAGCAATTATTTCGCGGGCGGCTTGACCATCCTTTCCAACAACATGGTCATCACCAATCTGAATAATGTATTATTTTCCAGTACGAGGGGTTGGACCAATGTTGATTATTTAGGGCCAAACGGAGTGCCAAGCGGGACGACCAATATCTATGGGGGGGCTTGGTACATAAGTGATGCCACCGAGTGGAGTGTTGGTGGCAATTTTACCAACAATGGAATCGTCGGTTTCGGCAAAAACTACGGTAACATTACTTTCACCGGCAACGGCATCATCGCCGGCAATAAGACGAATATTTTTACGCTGCCTACCATAACCATTAACGGGACCAATGAAGTTGCTGACACGATAACTCTCACCACCAATTGTCCGGTCGTCAACGGGACCATTGTCTTCGATCTGGCCAATAGCAACCAGATTGTTCTCAACGCGGGTACAAATGTGTTTTGGTACACCACCAACGGAAACTTGGATGTCATCAATACCGGTCCCGCCCCGGTTGCTGGGAGTGCTTATCAATTATTTGACAATATCGGCAGCGGAGGTTATGGCGGCCAATACGCCTCCACCATGCTGCCGAGTCTTGCGGGTGGCTTAAGTTGGACAAATGAACTGCTCGCAAACGGATCGATTGCCGTTGTTGGCGTTGCCAGCCCGCCGGGCATTACTTCATTCCACTACAATCCGGCCACGCTGCAATTCACGCTGACGTGGACCTCAACGGCGGGAGCGAATTACACGGTGCTGGAGTCGCCCGGTCTCAGTCCCGCTGCCTGGAGTCCCTTGCAAACAAACATCCCGTCCGGAGGCAGCACGACAACGACTACCGTCACCATGCCGGCGGGAACCAAAGGGTTTCTCCGGATCCTGGTGCAATAGCTGGAATTACCGGCGAAATTGCAGAATAACAGGCGGCGAGTTGACTCGCCGCCTGTTGGTTGTTAAACCAATATTGGAGACACCACAATGAACCGGGCTATCAAAACCCGGTTTCGTTTTTAGTGTAACCCGGTCTATCTGGAAGTTATCGCTATGGTTCCTGCACCCTCAGTTACCAGACGTCGTCTGTGGTTGATGCGTCTGTTTGCGATGACTTTCATTCCATTGTTCATCCTGGGCGGTATTGAACTCGGGCTGCGCCTGGCAGGATATGGATATGACACCTGTTTTCTACGCTGTATCAAAATTGACGGGCACGATTTTTTTGTGCCGAACGAGAAATTCAGTTACCGGTTCTTTCCGCCGGCCATAGCGCGAAGGACACTGCCTTTTCGATTCGCCGCCGATAAGGACACCAATTCCTATCGAATCTTTTTGTTCGGCGAATCAGCCGCCATGGGCGACCCCGATCCCACCTACGGCGTGGGTCGTTACCTCGAGGTGTTGCTGCGCGAACGTTATCCGGGAACGGATTTTCAAGTGATTTGTGTGGCTTTAACTGCGATTGATTCGAACACGATTCTGCCCATCGCGCGCGAGTGTGCCCGGCACCAGGGTGATTTGTGGCTCATTTATATGGGCAACAACGAGATGGTGGGGCCCTTCGGCGCCGAGACGAGTTATGGATTACATGCGCCGAATCGGGACATCATCCGGCTCATTCTCGCCATCAAAACCACCCGGCTCGGGCAATTGGCAGATGCCCTCATCAGAACGCTGAATTCAGCAACTCCCCAAAAATGGCGGGGCATGGAGATGTTTACGAATAATCGTCTGGGGTATGACGATCCCGCCCGCCTCCGGGCCTACCGGAATTTCTCGGGCAATCTGGAGGACATCTTGCGGGCGGCCCACCAGGCTGGCGTACCAGTCATCCTGAGCACGGTGGCCGTTAATCTGAAGGACTGTGCCCCTTTTGCGTCGCCACATTCTGCCAAACTCGAACAAGACCGGAAATCCGCCTGGAATGAAATATACGAGCAGGGTGTTCAATTGGAAAACGCTGGTTTGTACAGTAACGCGCTTGCAGTTTATCAGAAAGCAGCCGGCATTGACCCGAACTTTGCAGATTTGCAGTTTCGGATGGGAAACTGCGACCTGGCCTTGACCAACGCGGATCGTGCCCGGGGAGAATTTGAACGGGCAAGGGATTATGACGCGCTCGATTTTCGTGCTGACTCGCGCATCAATTCCATCATCCGGCAAGCAGCCTCAGGTCACGCGGGAGATGGCGTCTCCTTGCTGGATGCCGCCCATGTTCTGGCACAAAAATCTCCGGAGGGGATTCCCGGATTCAACCTGTTTTATGAGCACGTGCATTTGAACTTCTCCGGCAACTATTTGCTGGCGGTTGAGTTCGCCGAAAAGGTGAAACCATTGCTTCCCCATTCAATCACGGCCCGGGACGACGGTCATTGGGCACCTGCGGATTTGTGCGATCGCCGCCTCGCAATCACGGCCAGGGATCGCCAGGGCGTTTGGCTGCGTATTTTCCAAAGCGTGACCGCTCCGCCCTTTACCGGTCAACTCAATCACACGGAGAATCTCAAATATTATGAAGCGGAATTGGCCCAGGCCCAGGCCATGACGAGGGCTCAAACCCCTGCCCAAGGCACCCAAATTTATGAACAGGCTTTGAAGTTCGCGCCGGAGGATATTTTCTTGAATTTAAATTTCGTGGCATTTCTGGAAGCGGAAGGGGACTGGGCAAAAGCCGCCAGCCAGGCCAAACGCTGCTGCGAGCTAATCCCGCAGGTGCCGGACATCTATTATCATACCGCCGTCTTGCTGGTTCGCGATGGAAAGACTGCCGAAGCCGAGCAATACCTTTCACGCGCGATTGCCATGCGCAGTGATTACATGGAAGCGATGGACGAGATGGGCGAAATATTGGCCAACCAACAAAAAACTGCCCAGGCGACGTCCTGGTTCGGACGGGCGATTCGAACCGACCCAAGTTATGTGGAAACGTATATCGATCTTGGATTTCTACAGCAAAGTCAGGGGAACTCCGACGCGGCCATGGCCAATTATCAAAAGGCGGCGGGTTTGAATCCGGGCGGTCCAGCAGACTATTTCAACCAGGCCAATGCCGCAGCGTCTGCGTATCAATGGGATGAAGTGATCGAGTGCCTGCAGTCGGCCATCAAAGCCAATCCGGCATTCTGGCAAGCCCGTTACCAACTGGGAATTCAACTGGGCGCCAGGGGAGCGTTCGAAGAAGCGCAGAATCAATTCTCCGAAGCAATCCGTTATCGCCCGGATTTTGTTCAGGGACGAATCGAATTGGCGACAGCTCTGGCCGCTCAACGGAAAACGAACGAAGCGCTCGTAGAGTTTCGTGCCGCCCTACAGCTAGATCCGACGAACAGTTTCGCACGGCAGCAGATTGAAATGATCAAAGCCGGCTCCCAGAAACGGCCTTGATTTCAAGGCGGATCAAATTTTCGACAGCGGTCACGATGGTTCGTCGCGTGGGGCACATTGATGCCAAACTTCTGAAATCGCGGGCGAAGGCGGTGTTCGAGCCGTTCCATCTTTGATGTAGCGCAGACATTCCGGTCTGCGGGTCGGCGGGACATTCTTGTCCCGCGCTCCGACCATACGAAAGTGGCGACGGGAAAGTCGCCGGAACCCGCAGATTGGAAAATCTGCGCTACATAATAACGGTAAACGTTCCAAGGAGCCGGTTGGATACCGGGGTGGTGTGCTGGCTTGAATGATTTCCGATCATTTACCATGGAGAAGCTTTAGGCAGATCAACTTGCTTTCCTAGTTCGGAGGAGTTTCTTGCTGCATCAAGAATTTCAGTGGTGATCAAATTCACTTGCAAGGACGACGGTCCGGTGGGGGTGGTATCTCCCCGAACGACCGCGGCAAAATACGAAATGTCATCCGTCAACAGGCCGGATTCGGGTTGATTGGGCAAATCGAGATCACTTTCTTCCGTTCCGGCCAATCGGACCCGCAATAAATCCATTCGCGGCGTAAAGATATATCCCTTGTCGCCGTAGATTCTGATGCTCCGCTCATCAAACGGAAGATCCCATGAGGCCTGGATGATTCCCTGGGAGTGCGCGTACGTCACGACGATGGTCGCCGCATCTTCCACTTTGGGGTAAACCTCCGGCTTGAGATGTCGGGCTACGGCCATGACCGAATCAGGGCGCTGTCCGTTCATAAACCAGGTGATTAAATCGGCTCCGTAACAGCCAAAATCCGTGAGCGCGCCTCCTCCATTAAACACGGGATCCGTCAACCAGTTCAAAAAAGTGTCGGAACAGCCCGCTTCTTTGGGTCCTTGATTTCCCGCGACGACGGTAATGTCCCGTAAATCGCCAATGGCCTGCCGGTCGTGCACGATGGTGTGCGCCGTCTGAATGCTCGCGTACCAGGAAGTCTCGTAATCAACAATCACCTGAATACCGCCTTGTTTCGCAGCCGCCGCCATGGCGACTGCGTCTTTCATGTGAACGGCCAGCGGCTTTTCCAGCATGACGTCAATTTTATGAGCCGCACATAATTCCACTACCCGACGGTGATCGAATGTGGTCGTAAAAACCGCCGCCGCCTGGACGTTGGTTCGGGCCAATAAACCTTCCAGGCTGGAGTCAAAATAGTTGGTGCTAAGATTCAAAAGCCGGGCGTAACGCGTCACCAACGCCTGATTTGATTCAACGATGCCAACCAACTGAACATCCTGATGATTACGCGCCCGGGAAATGAAATCGCCCACGGCGTCGTGGTCCAGTCCGAGGATGGCAAGTTGCACCGGAGGCTTGTTTTCTGCTGCGTGAATCGGGTGAATAACCGACAAAAACAGGATGACACCGACGATTGCCTTCATAAGCACCCAGTTAAGCATTTCAGGGTGTATCTCGCAACAAATTGCGGGACGTGCGCTCCTGTTTCATAATGAGGTGCCGGTAGCTTAAGTTTATGTCCGATTCCGCTCCCGGCCATCGCTTTAATCCGTTGGCACAGTAAAATGTGCGTGCTTTAGGGGGCAAACGGGCACCCGCTTTTCCGCCTCCTGAATAATCGACGTGAGGGGTTGAATATATCTTCAGGCGTCGCGCTTGACCTTGACCGACAAATTATTGCTAATCAGCAGATGCGCCGCGCCCGTGGATTCAATTTTGTATCCGTCCTCGGCGGATTGTTCCTCCTTGGAACCGTTGTATCGAGCCGCGCCGATGAACTTTCCTGGCCAACCATGACGTCCCAGGCCAGGCCCTGGGTCTGGTGGTGGTGGCCGGGTAGCGCGGTCGATGCCACGAATATCGCACGCCAATTGAAGCTCTTTCAGCAGGCCGGCCTGGGCGGCGTCCAGGTCACACCCATCTACGGTGCGAAAGGCTGGGAATCCCAATACCTGCCGTATCTCAGTCCGGAATGGATGCAGATGATGAAGTACACAGCCGGGGAAACACATCGGCTCGGCCTGGGCATGGCTATGACGCTCGGCACGGGCTGGTGTTTCGGCGGGCCGACTGTAAGTAATCAGGATGCCAATGCCAGTGTGGTTGTGAAAACCCTGAACGTGAGCGGCGGCGGAATACTCGGGGAAAAATTCCACCGCAGTTCAACCCAGGCATTGATGGCCTTTTCGCCGGTAGGTCATTCCGTTGATTTGGCGCCTAAAATTTCCGCCAATGGTGATGTGGATTGGGCTGCACCTGCCGGAACCTGGACGGTGTACGCCATATCACAAAAGCCGTCCGGTCAAAAGGTTAAGCGGGCCGCGCCCGGCGGCGCCGGCTGGATGCTAAACCCGCTTTATCCGCAGGCGATGCGCGACTGGTTGCGTTGGTTTGACCCGGCCTCCACCGATTACCATGGCTTCAAGCCGGAGGCGGTGTTCCAGGATTCCTACGAGTACCAAACCGATTGGGCGCCGGATTTTTTCGCGCAGTTCGAAAAATTTCGCGGCTACAAGCTGCAAACCGAACTGCCCGCCCTATTCGGTAATGCCCAGGACGATCACACTGCCCGGGTGAAATACGATTACCGCCGCACCGTGTCGGACATCCTGTCGGAGGAATCGGAGCCGACCTGGATTGACTGGGCGCACCAGCATGGGTTCCAGACCATTTATCAGGCGCACGGCACGCCTGCGAACTGGCTGGATCTTTACGCGGACGCGGACATTCCCGAAACCGAAATGTTCCACAACGACCGCAGTATCTTGATTTCCAAGTTCGCCTCCTCGGCCGCGCACCTGGCGGGCCGTCCGCTGACCGGCGCCGAGACCGGCACCTGGCTGGCGGAACATTTCAACGAAACGCTCGCGGACATGAAATATCTCGCCGATGACATGTTCCTCTCCGGCGTCAACCACATCTATTACCACGGCTGCTGTTATTCGCCTGAGGCGGCACCGTGGCCCGGCTGGCTGTTTTATGCCGCCACGGAAATGAACCCGCGCAATTCCGTCTGGCATGACGTGCCGGCGCTCAATGAATATATCGCACGCTGCCAGTCTGTCCTCCAATCCGGCAAACCCGACAACGACATTCTGCTTTACTGGCCGGTCGCCGATTTCTGGAGCGATCCGAAGGGCCTGCTTCAGCCGATGACCGTGAGCCAAACCGCGTGGTTTGAAGACCAGCCAATTGGGAAAACCGCGCACGAACTATGGGATCGTGGTTACGCGTTCGATTATGTTTCCGATGCGCAACTGCTGAAGGCAAAGGTCAGGAACGGAAAAATCGTGATGCCTGGCGGAAGTTACCAGCTCATAGTTGTGCCGGAGTGCAAATACATGCCGCTGGAGACGTTCAAGCAATTGCTCGCGTTGGCAAAAAAGGGCGCGACGATCGTTTTTTACCATGAATTGCCGGCGGATGTACCAGGTCTGAATAATTTGAGAAATCAGCGCGCTGAATTCGCCGGTTTGAAATCCAAATTGTCGTTCAAGATTAAAACGAGGTTGATTCAAGGTGCAAATCTAGTTGCCAAATTGGGCTCGGGGCAAATCGAATGCGATGAGGAATTATGGTTTCCATCCGGTGAAAGGATGGTTTATTCGGGACTTTCCTTTGTCCGCCGCTCCTTCGACGGCGGCTGGAATTATTTCATCGCCAATCGCGGCACGAACAACTTTGACGGCTGGATTTCACCTGCGCGTCCCACGAAATCCGCGCTCCTGTTGGACCCGCTGACCGGCCATTCCGGCGTAGCGGCGTCCCGGCAGAGCGCCGCAAACTCAATCGATGTTCATCTGCAACTTGCCGCCGGCAAGTCCGTGATTCTTCGCACTTTCGCCGACAGAAATGTAAACAGCCCGCCATGGATTTATTGGCAATCCGCCGGCGAGCCGGTGGAAATCACCGGTGAGTGGAATGTGAAATTTGTCCAGGGCGGTCCGACGCTGCCGACTGATTTCCAAACCACGAAACTCGCCTCGTGGACAACCTTCCCCGACACGAACTGCCAGGGTTTTGCCGGTTCGGCGGATTACTCGCTTACCTTCGACGCACCATCCGGCGGCAACGGCAGTTACTATCTTGATCTGGGCCAGGTTTGCCAAAGCGCACGGGTGACTTTGAACGGCAAGGATTATGGGACGCTCATCACGCCGCCGTTTCGCGTGGTCGTGGATAATTTGGAACCCACCGGCAACAAACTTGAGGTCGAGGTGACCAACGTTTCGGCCAATCGCATTCGTGATCTGGACCGGCGGCAGGTCCGGTGGAAGTATTTCAACGACATCAATTTTGTGAACATCGACTACCGTCCGTTCGACGCCTCGAATTGGCCGCTGACTGATTCCGGTTTGCTCGGGCCGGTGACCCTGACACCGGTGGCATTTGATTGATCATTCAGTGCCCGCCGGAGGGCAGGGGAGGTTTTCAATTTCTTTCCCGGCATATTATTTGGCCAGTTCGCGATTGCCTTCGGCCGGAGATATTTTGGATAGTCTCCGGCAACAAAACGAAACTTAACAACCAT
The DNA here is from genome assembly GCA_035499615.1 of Candidatus Acidiferrales bacterium. GTDB lineage: Bacteria > Verrucomicrobiota > Verrucomicrobiia > Limisphaerales > UBA11358 > UBA11358. The sequence goes on from DATJYM010000210.1 coordinate 12,593, forward strand.
GACTCCCAACCCGTTTCTTGGCGTGTTTTTTCACTGGCTCGGCGGCCTCGCCTCCGGCAGCTTTTACGTGCCTTACCGCGGTGTAAAGAAATGGTCCTGGGAAACCTACTGGCTCGTGGGTGGCTTCTTTTCCTGGATCATCTGCCCATGGCTGATTGCCGCGCTGATGACGCACAATCTGCCGGGCGTTCTGAGCGAACAATCCGCCGGCACGCTTTGGTGGACGTATTTCTTCGGTGCGATGTGGGGTTTCGGCGGCCTCACGTTCGGCCTGACAATGCGTTATCTCGGCATGTCGCTGGGGATGGGCGTGGCTCTGGGTTTTTGCGCCGCGTTCGGAACATTGATTCCGCCGATATTTCCCGGGTTTTTTCCGAAAAATGCGGTGGCGCAAACCATCGGCCAGATTGCGACAAGCACCTCGGGCCAGGTCACTCTGGCCGGTGTCGCGGTCTGTCTGCTCGGCATCGGAATCGCCGCGCTGGCGGGATGGACCAAGGAACGGGAAATGCCGGAGGGACAAAAACGGAAGGCCATCAAGGAATTCAATTTCAGGAAAGGCATCCTCGTGGCGACGTTTTCCGGCATCATGAGCGCGTGCTTCTCGTATGCGCTGACCTGGGGCAAACCGATCAACGAAGCCTCCGCACTCGCTGGCACACCCGCACTCTGGGTCGGGCTGCCGAGGCTATGTATTGTGCTGGCGGGTGGTTTCACGACCAATTTCATCTGGTGCGCATTGCTCAACCGTCGGAACGGCACCGGCTATCAATATTACGCTTCACACCTCAAGGCGGAACACGCACATCCTGGCAACGGTGATGGGGGTGGCTCGATCTCGGCGCCGGTGCCGGTCGTGTCCGCCGGGCTGAGGATTCCGGTACTGGCGAATTATATTTTCTGCGCACTGGCGGGGACGTTGTGGTATTTCCAGTTTTTCTTTTACTCGATGGGGGAGACGCAGATGGGCAAATTCAGTTTTGCTTCCTGGACCCTGCACATGGCCAGCATCATCATCTTCAGCACGGTGTGGGGCTGGATTCTTCACGAATGGAAAGGTTCCAGCAAAAAGGCGCACCTGCTCATCGCCGGTGGCATTGTCACCCTGGTTTTCAGCACCATGATCATTGGCGCGGGCGCGGGCTGGACCAGTTTGATGGCGTTCATCCAGCACACGCGGTGAACCTCGCCCGGGGAGCGCGTCGTGATTTTCAACCTTATACCCCACCCGACCGAAACCCGGCAGCAAACACGGGATTAATTTTTCCCCGCCCGCAGGATTTCCGTGCCGGCGAGAATAACCGGTCCACGCCCATGAGGGTCATCGGGAGGCCGCAGGCGGCCCTGGTAAAAGGCCAGGGTCAGGCCGATGCCGGTGCCCTGGCAGGTGCCATCGACTTCGCCGTCCGGCGTGACGTTTTTGGCGATGCCGGCAAAGGCCCGCCGGGCGACGGCCATGTTTGTAGTGTCGATCCAGCCGCGATTAACCGCCCGCGCGATGCCGTAGGCGAACATCGCCGTGCAGGACGTTTCCTCCCATGTCTGCGGCTCGTCAAGAACTTGCCGCCACATCCCGGTTGGTGCCTGCACGGTTTTGAGGCCCTCGATTTGTTTGCGCAGAATGGCCAGCACTTCCGGCCGGAGCGGGTCATTTTCCGGCATGGCCGAGAGGTCTTCCACCATGGCGACCATCGCCCAACCGTTGCCGCGGCCCCACTCGAACGGTGCGTGTCTTTTCTCCTTCACAAAGTAACCATGAAACCAAAGCCCATCGCGGTCCTGCTCGAACGCGGCCTGATGGATGATATTGCTTGCCGCATCGTCGATGTATGCCTGGTTGTGCGTGTAAATGCCGTAGCGGACAAGGAAGACACCGCCCATGTAAAGGTCATCCGGCCAGACCGTGCCGCCCATCGTCTCCGGGCGCCAAAGTGTGCCATCGGGCAGGCGTTTTTGTTTTTGAACCACCCAGTCGGCAATGCGCGCGACCACGGCTTCTTCCTCCGGCGTTGCCTGGTCGGGGTGGTGCATGAGGCTGACCAGCATTTCATTGCCCATCGCACCGCAACTGTCGAGGCTGCCGAGTTCCATCAGCAATTTCATTGGTGTGCGGCGGACAAATTGTCGGCTGTCACCGTCGAATTGGCTCTGCAGCCCGGCTAGCCAGTGGTAATAGCGGGCGCAAATCAAGTTGTGTTCAACGACGAACCGGTCGGCTTCCTGGTCACCCGTCGCGTCGCTGTAACATTCCAGGCCGTAAAGCATCACACCCTGCGGATAATTCCAGGCAACGCCGGTGGGCGGCCTGGCCGCCACCGCTTCGGCCAGGTTCGTAACTGCCGGATAGCTGCCGTCCGTGAGCGGTTGAAGCTGGTGTTTAACCACGCGCTCGAGGACATCGCGGATCTCCGCGTCGGAAAAACCGCCGGAACTTTTAAGGGTGGCAGCCGCTACCGCCGGCGCCGGAGGTGACTGGGACGCACGACCGGTGTAGTCGCTGTTGAACAACAACAGGGCGAGTGCCATGACAATAATCGAGGTGGAATGTTTCATGGCGTCGGGCAGCCGGGTGATTCCAATGCGCAACGCAGGACGCGGCCGGTTCATAACGCGCAATCTGGACTCTCAAATCTCATGGCTCAACAGAATTCAAATTGCAATAAATCCCGCAACACACGACACGGCTGAATGGCCCCGGCCGGCGAGGCTGTGGCCCCTTTGATTCGGCGAAGGCATCGCCTTGGTCGGCCGTTTGGTCATAAGTGGGATTGCCGCGACTAGAACTTGAGCGGCGGTCCGAGAATTTCCATGCCATGGTCGGCCCAGAGCTGCTTCAGGACAGTTTCCTGATTCTTTGGAATTTCCTTACCCATCCGGCTCATCTGCTTGAAAAAGTCCTCCATGCTCCCGGCCGGTTGAAAGAGCACGAGCATTTGTCCTTCGCCGTCACTCGTCATGGCGAACGCATGAGGAATCTTGCGTGGCGCAAATGCAGAATCCCCCGGATGCAGGCTGAACGTGTCGTCGCCCACACGCACGATAAATTCGCCGCGGATAATATAGAACCATTCGTCCTGAAAGTGGTGGAGGTGAAGCGCCGGGCCGCCCTTTTCCCGTCGCAGCGTGTCATAGATGCAAAGATCGCCGTCCGTGTCACGGCTCGAAACCTTGAGATCAAAGCGCCCGCCCATAATCAGAAGTTCTTCGTGGTAGCGGTCTTGTTGTGCGCCGACGCGGAGGCCTTGGCTGGCGCGCTCTGTGGCCGCCCTGGTCTCTGCGACCCGCGCCATCACCGCGAAGGTTGTCGCGGCAAGGGAAAGTCTAAGGAAATTTCGCCGTTGCATACAGAATTGAGCAGGGTTTGCCGGAGGACCAAAACTGACCGATGACGCGAAAGACGGCAAGCGTGAATTTCTCTCCACACTCAACTTTCATCCATCAACTTTCCTCCGAGCCGGTCCCGCATTGTGTCGGGCATCATTTCCATCAACGCCTACTCCGAAATCATCCCGGTGGTTTTCAGCCACTTTTCCACCAATTGAGGCCATCCGGTAATCGGATATTTCGAGGGCCGCAGGCCGAACCCGTGCCCGCCCTGCGCATATAAATGCATCTCGACCGGAACCCCGGCCCGCCTCAGCGCCAGGTAATAAACCAGCGACTGATCCACACCGTCCACCTTGTCATTCTCCGCCTGCACCAAAAACGTAGGCGGCGTATGGGCGGTCACCGGAACATTCGGATTCAACTTTAAATCATCACCGCGGTCCCACAGATGCCCCGGATAACAAGCTATGGCAAAATCCGGTCGGCAGCTTTCCCGGTCCGCCGCATCCACCGCCGGATACAAGCGATGGTCAAAATGGGTGCTCGTTGCCGCCACCATGTGTCCGCCGGCCGAGAAGCCGATCACCCCGATTTTATGCGGGTCGATGTGCCACTCGGCGGCATGAAATCGCACCAGCCCCAGTGTCCGTTGCGCATCGTCCAACGCCATCGGTGACTCCGCATATCCCACTCGGTTCGGAGTGGGCACTCGGTATTTCAACAGTACCGCTGTGATGCCCATGGACGTCAGCCAATCACAAATCTCCGTGCCTTCCAAATCCATGGCCAGAGCGTTGTAGCCGCCGCCGGGAAATACGACCATCGCGACTCCTGTATTGGTTGCCTTGGGCGAATAGACCGTCATCGTCGGCTGCGCGACGTTGCATACCCAGGTCAACGGCTTGCCGGCAGGCGTCGTCACGTTCGTGACATACTCCGGCGCCGGGACACGTTGCGCATGTGGCGCGGCCCCCGGCCAAATCGGGATTTGCATATGGCGCGGCGAAGGGTGCCAGACATTTGGTTGCGCGTTCAGATCACCGCACGCCAACATCACACAGGAGAAAAGGATCACAGGCTTCATTGCAATTGGGACGATAACGGACTGGCGGGTGCGGTCAAACAAAGATGGCATCGTTCCGGAAATCCCGGTGGGCTCATAAAAACGGGTCGCGCGGGCGACAGGTGGGTGGCATCGCCGAAAGGACTTCCGGTTTCTCCTTGATTTGGAAACCCGGCTGCGGACATCGTCCGCCCCATGAAAACAGCGTTCCGCATTCTCCCGTTGATCGCGGCCATGGCTCTTCCGGGGCGGTTGCCGGCGGCCGAGGTGAATTTTTCACGGTATTTTACGAACAAGGACGGTTGCTTTCTGCTTTATGACATGAAATCGGATCAGTTCCTCCAACGGTTCAACGAGAAACGGTGTGCCCTTCGATATGCGCCCTGCTCGACGTTCAAAGTACCCCTGTCATTGATGGCCTTTGACCAGGGCATTCTCCAGGATGAAAACACCACCTATCGATGGGATGGCGTGGACCGCGGGAGACCCCAGGTGAACCGTGACACTTCAGCGGCGGACTGGATAAAAAACTCCGTCCTCTGGTATTCGCAACGGCTGACCCCGCAGTTGGGGCCGGACAAAATCAAGAAATACCTGGCGCAGTTTGATTACGGCAACCAGGACATTTCCGGCGGCCTGACTAATTTCTGGCTGGGATCGACCCTGAAAATATCCGCCAACGAGCAATTGGAGTTTTGGAAGCGGTTCTGGCGCGGTCAATTGCCGGTGTCCCACCATGCCGTTGAAGTGACCAGGAAAATTACCTGGCTGGAAACCTCGCCGGCCGGCATGAAATTATCTGGCAAAACCGGTTCGCACATCTACGGTCCGGAGGAGCTGGGCTGGTTCGTCGGGCATCTGGACGGACCCAAGGGAGAATATCTGGTTGTGGTAAATTATACCGGCCCGACCACCGCCAATCAGTATCCGGGACTTGTGGCAAAAGGCATTTGCCAGGACATTCTGGCCGGGCTGGGGCTGAATTGAAGCGACCTTCCACCACTCTCGCCGGTCAGACGACTCCGTAGATGTCGCTGAGTAATTCTTTTGCCGGATCGTAATCCTTCGGAGCAACCTGGACCCGAACATAACCGAAGGTGTTTGGGTTTCCGGCCATGGTTACCACCGACTCGTCGGGAATGAATGCTTTAATTCCGGCCACCTCAAGCCGGCCGACAATCAAATCTGCTTCCGCGAGTGTTCCACAGCTCAGCAGCGTCACGAAATCTTTTTGCATGTCCGATGCCGAGAGTGATGGGAAATGATACTTTGACCCCCTGGCTTCAGCCGGCGTATCAGGTTCAGGAAGGGAAGGCCCGGCAGGGCGGTCGAATCGCGTGCGGTCAATCGGGCAGATTACCGCATCGTCAGGATACTCGGCACCGCAATAGGGACATTTCTTCATGGAATCGCATTCACCGCCGACCCGACATTCCCCATCCCGCAGAGCTGGAGATGACGGTTCGTATGCCTCCAATTTGGACGCTCAAGTTGCATCACTCAATTCAAATTTTGGCAAGCGCCACATGGCCATGGCTCGATGGGAATAAACACTGTCCGCCCAGGCATCTGCTTTACACTAATGAGGTGGTTGGACACGAACGCGAAAGAATTGCTGTTGCCAATCAAGCTTGTTCGAAAAGGTCAAAAAGCCGCCGGAGCTCGCATTCGTTGTAACGTCGCTCCAGGCATCGGAACTGCCATTCGCCCGGAGGTTGGTGGCCTGCATCAGCACATAGTCCCAGCCGGATTCGCCGGGAAGTTGAAGGTTTACGTAGCCAGAGCCGGGGTAGATCCGAAGAAGTCCCGGGGTGGGACTGCCGGGATCGGCATAAACGGCACCACGACCACCGGTACCGACATAAATGCGGCCGTAAATTCGCTCATCACCGGTCACACAATAGATGGCCGCAAATTGGTGGTTGTCATCGTTAATGCGTGTCCAGGTATTACCCTGATCGTCGGACTGGAAGAAACCGTACACCCCGCCGACCGTTCCGACGAGGAATATGGCGGGATAGGTTCGGGAGGGTGCCGCCATGCCGAATCCTACCTGGAGGGCGCTCTGCACGCCGTCGATTTTGGCAAAGGTTGCGCCGGAGTTCACCGAACGCCAGAGGCCGCCCGCGCCGCCCGCCAACCAGAGATTTCCTTCCTGGCCGAAAACCGCCTTGAGCAGGGGACCGAATACCTCGTAGCCGGGGAAAACAGGCAGCCCCGTGGCGGCCGCCGAAAATGTCGCCCCACCATCCACACTCACGTAGACGATGCCTTGGACGGTGTTGTAGGCGTAGAATTTGTGGGGGTTCACGCGATCGGCAACGGGTTCGAGATTGTTGGGCAGACCGGTGCTGGCAGTCCAGGTGGTCCCAAAATCAGCCGAGAAGTAAGTTCCCGCATTGGTGGCCGTGGAGTAATAAGGACCTTCGCCGGCAGGCGTCCAAACGATGACAGAACCATCGGCGGCGACGGCGAGGACTCCGGAATCGGCGGCACCGGCAGGCTCAGAAGGAAAACGTGTCCAGGTCTGTCCGCCATCCGTGGAATAGGAACCGCGCGGGCCGCTGTCGCCGACGTAATTGCGCGTATGGGAACGCGCAACAATGCCGGGGTTCAATTCGGCGAAATCGATGCTCGAGCTGATCGGGAAGAAAGGTGAATAGTCGCCGTTGACTGGCGAGGTGTTGAAATTGTCATAACGGAATCCGGCGACATCCGCCAGGGCGGTCAGCAGGAACGGGCCGGAAGGCGGGCTGACCAGTCCCAGGACAACCGTTTCTTCCAGGCCCTTGTCGGGAAAAGTCCAGGTGGCCTTCTGGCCGACATCGGCTCGGGTAATGTTTTCGGTCATGTAAACGCCGTAGCCGGTGACGAAAATGACTTCATTGCTGTTGACGGGGTTGATTTGCACGTCGCTGATCCAGTTCTGGTAGGTGAAGTTGGCTTGAATGTAGGGAGCTTCGGAGCTGTCGATGGTTCCGTTGCGCAGGGCGCCCTTCCAATTCACGCCACCATTGGTGCTCCGGTAAATTTCATTGCCGGGGGAATAATCGTCCATCGTCCCGGCCATTAAAATATGAGGATGCGCGGGGTCAATACAGATCCCGCCATAGCCGTACTGGCCGTTGGGCGGGGAAATATTCGACCATTGACTGGTGGCATCGTTATAACACCAGACCGAACCGGCGGTGGCGCCTCCGGGGGCCGTTATGTCCGAGTTGCAGTAGCTCACGTAAAATTGACTTCCCGCCAGGGCGGAACGAATCGGGTAGTACGCGGCAGGCTGGCCGGAAACTGCCGACCAGGTCGTGCCGCCGTTATTGCTCAACCAGATGTTGCTGGAGGTGGCGTGGGCGCCGACGAACAACCGCTGGCAGCCCGTACCGGGCGAACTGCTGGACGGGTCAGGGTGGATAAAGTTCAAATTGTTTTGCGTCAGTCCGGTCATTTGCGACCACGTCTGCCCGTAATTCTGACTGTACCAGAGCCCGTTGTTCTGGCTGGCCAGGTAGAGGGTCGAGGGCAAATTCGGATCCACCTGCAATCGCTCTCCAGTGGGACTGCCGTTGTCGTTGCCGCCGACTGGAAACGGCAGGTCGGACTGAGTCCAGGTGTCGCCCCGGTTTGTGGAAATGAGGACAGCGCCGTTGCCGGTGTAGTTCAAGTAACCGCCAACCGCTACGTACAGGCGCTGCGGATTGTCGGGATCGGTGGCCAGGCTGAGGACATAATCGCGATACTCCTCGTTCGGCTGGGCCTGGCCAATGGAGTCAAGCAGCGGAATCCATTCCCCGGTGACGGGGTTCCAGCGAAAAGCGCCGCCAACGTTGGTGCGCAGGTACAGGTCGCCGTTGGACTGATTGTAAATAACACCGGTCACATACCCGCCGCCAAAGACCGGCACGTCGCGCCACCAGTAAGCGGCTTCAACCGCCGGACTCCCCACCAGCAATGCCAGTAAAAGAGCCAAAAAACGTCCGGTCCACCCCGAAAGACTTGAAAACGGAGTGAAGGAGGTTTTAGTCATGAACGATGCCGGTGTTGGAGTACATAGTCCTCCATTCAGTGGAGTTTCGCCAGCCGTAAAAGCAGCTGACACGCAAACGAAACAGACGGAGGTGCGCTGCGGAGGGAGGTCAAAATGGGCCGTTGCATCCTGATTTGATGGATCGAAACCCCAACCAACCGGCTTGCGCGGATCACCGCAAAGCGGGACACGGCGCTCACCCCGCCAATTTTTCCTGGCAGCATTTTTTTCTTTCACAATGAGTTATTGGGTGCGATAAAGCTATTGGCCGATTGAAGTTGCGCCCTGTAAAGAAAGCCGGTCGTTTGAGCTATGAAGGCCAATTCAAACAGCCGCGGCCGAAAGATCGGCGCCGCTCTGTCAAGAGTTGGCCGAAGCAAACGCGCGTTACTCGATTATGAAAACGAACCTTACCCTGACCCGTAACCGGCGTCTCCGCCGGGTTATCGTGCCGCCGCTCGCCGTGGCGGTTCTGCTGTGGTGCGCCTTGCCCGGCTGCGCCACAAAAACGGCGCAACTGCCGCCGCTGACCACCACGCCCCACAGCGCCTGGCTACCGGGCAAATTTGTCTGGGCCGACCTGGTCACCGACGATGTCGCGACAGCCCGGAAATTCTACGGCCCTCTGTTCGGTTGGACCTTTCGCGATTACGGCAAGTACGTCATTGCGGCCAATGACGAGCGGCCTTTGGCCGGTCTGCTCCAGCGCCCGCGGCCCAAGGATCGCGAAGCCAAACCCCGGTGGATCGGCTACATTTCAGTTCCCGACGTCGAACGGGCCGAAGGCACGGTGACAAACGCCGGCGGGAGGATTCTTGTTCCGCTGCAGAACGTTCCCGGACGAGGCCGGCAGGCCGTTCTGGCCGATCCGGAAGGAGCGGTTTTCGGTGTCATCAAATCCAGTTCAGGCGATCCCGAGGATTTCCTGGCCGACCCGGGCGACTGGATCTGGATCCAACTATTGAGCCGGGATGCGCGCCGGGCGGCAGATTTTTACCAGGCCGTTGGCGGTTACGAGGTGGTGGAAAACACCGTGACCAACCATTTGAGCGATTACGTTCTGACCAGCGAGGGCTACGCGCGTGCTACGGTGCGCGCTATCCCGGAGGAGAGTGCACGGGTGCGTCCCACGTGGTTGCCGTTTGTACGCGTAAACAACATATACGATTCGGTGGCCCGGGCCAGAGAACTGGGCGGCGAAGTGTTGGTCGTGCCCAAACCCGGACTGCTGGGCGGCAAGGTGGCGGTGATTGCGGACCCGAGCGGCGCTGCGATTGGCCTCCTGGAATGGAGCGATGATCTGATGAAAGGAGGGCATTGACATGAAGACCCGCAATTGGCCCGGTCTGGCAGTCGGTCTACTGCTCGCATGCGGCTTGTTTACCGGTTGTGAAAGCACCGATAACGGGCAGGCGACGGTTTATGGGAGCGCGTATTACGGCGCGGGATACTATAATGGGTGGTACTACGGCCCCGGGTACTATCCACCGGACGTCATCGTTACCCCGCCTCCGGCCCGGCCGGAGCGACCTGCCCACCCATCGCAGCCGATCTATCGGCCATCCCCAGCACGTCCGACCCCCTCAATCCCATCCACACCACGGCCGGCCAGGCGCCGCTGATATTGCTCAGCTCTGCCCCAAACTTGACCCGCGCGGGCTGAATAACCAGCCTGACCGAGGTCAACGGGTCAAGCCGCCGGCGGACGACAAGATTTTCCGCGATGCCGCTGGCGCTGTCGCGGATGGGGAAACTGTTGCCTTTTAAGCACAGGTTGAAAGCGGCGTTCCACGACATTTTTTTCTTTCGCGCCGCGGTATTGAGAGTATTAAACCCATCGGCTGGTTAGATTTGCGGCCTGCACGGAAAGCCGGCTGTTTGAGTCATGAAATCCAATTCATACAAGGCCGTTGCTGAACAAACCGCACCGTCCGTGCCAGCGAGCGAGCCGGGTTGCATCGCCATCAAACACGGCAACGCCGCTGCCTTGTCTTTGGGATTCTTTTAGATTTGCCGTGAACACCTTCGATTTTCTTAAGCAGCGCGTCGGCGTTTTCAAGGAGTTTTCCGATGAACGCCTCCGCCAATTGGTGGACGGGTCGCGCCGCGCGTCGTTTGAGGCCAATGAAGCCATTGCGCATCACGGGGCGGAGGCTGCGCACTTCGGCGTCGTGTTGAGCGGCACCGTGTCCGCGTCGGTCCTCGGCGATGGCGGTGCGCGACAGGTGCTCCGACACTTGACGGACGGGGACACCTTTGGCGAGATGGCTTTGATGACCGGGGATACGATGCTGGCCGACTTCATTGCCGAGTCGCGTTGTGAAGTGTTGCAGGTCCCGGTATCGTTGTTCCAGTCTGTCATGGTGGCCGAACCGCGGGTGGTGCAACACATCTCGCGCACCATTGCTGAGAGGGTGCAGGCGCTCATGGCCGACCCGGCCAAGTCGGCCGCCGCGTTGCGCCGCAGCGAGGATCCTTACGGTCTCAAGTTGAAGGGCGAACGACCGGAGAAAATTCTCGTCATCAATTGCGGTTCGTCGTCGCTTAAATACAGTTTCTACGACACGGCGGATGAGGCACGCAACACGGCGGGAGTGGTGGAGCGGATTGGCATGCCGGGCACCCGACTGGCCCAACGCGGCCCGAAGGCGGAGGTGAAACGCGATTTGCCGCAGAGCGGATTTGCTGAAGCCTTCGGCGCGATGCTGGCCGGGCTCACGGCGAAGGAACCGGGAGTCATTGGCGGAGCAGGGGAAATCACTCTGGTGGCGCACCGCGTAGTTCATGGCGGTGAAAAGTTCACCGAGGGAACGCTCATTACGGACGAAGTATTGGCGCAGATTGAAGCGCTCAATCCGCTCGCGCCGTTGCATAATCCGGTGAACGTGGCCGGTATCCGCGAGATGCGCCGGCTGTTTCCGGCCGTGCCCCACATTGCCGTGTTCGACACGGCGTTTCATCACACGCTGCCGTCCTACGCCTATCTTTATGGACTGCCGTTCGAGCTTTACGAAAGGAGAAATGTACGCCGCTACGGATTTCATGGCATGTCGCACCAATACGTCGGACTCCGCGCCGCGCAATTTCTCAAGCGCCGTCCCAATGAACTCCGTCTGGTGAGCTGTCATCTGGGCAACGGCTCGTCGTTGTGCGCGGTGGATCACGGGCGGTCGATGGACACCACGATGGGTTTCACGCCGGCGGAAGGTCTCATCATGGGCACCCGCTGCGGTGATGTGGATGCGGGCATCGTCACGTTTCTGGAGCGCACCGACGGCCTTACCGCTGCCCAGGCCGATGATTTGTTAAACAGGCAAAGCGGTTTGCTCGGCCTGTCCGGCATTTCCAGCGACATGCGCGAAGTGCAGCAGGCCGCCGGCGAGGGACACAATCGCGCATTGCTGGCGCTCAAGACATATTGCTATCGGGTGCGGAAATATCTTGGCGCGTACGTGGCGTCGATGGGCGGCCTGGACGCGGTGGTATTCACAGGCGGCATCGGCCAGGGCAGCGCGGAGGTACGCGCGCTGGCGTTGCAAGGATTGGATTGCATGGGCATTATGCTTGACGATCAGCGCAACCGCGACGCCCGGGGCTTCGCGGAGGTCTGCCGCATTACCGCGGAGGATTCACGGGTGACTGTGCTGGTGGTGCCGACGGACGAGGAACGCATGATGGCGCGCGAGGCGTTGCGCACCATAGGCCGCCACGACATCACGAGTGCCTTGAAGGCGCAGAAGCAATCGCCGTTTCCCGTTGAAGTTTTGGCCCATCACGTTCACCTGACGCAGGAACACGTGGAGGCGTTATTCGGCCCGGGACATCAATTGAGCCGGCACACGGACTTGTCGCAGCCCGGACAGTTTGCCTGCCGGGAACTCCTCAACGTGCTCGGGCCCAAGGGTCGGATCGAACGCGTCCGCGTGCTCGGGCCGGTGCGCCGTTACACGCAGGTGGAGATTGCGATGACCGAGCAGTTCCAGCTCGGCCTGCACCCGCCGATTCGCGAGAGCGGGGATATCGCGGACACGCCCGGCTGCACGCTCGAAGGTCCGGCGGGAAAGGTGAAACTCGAGCGCGGGGTCATTTGCGCGTTACGTCATTGTCACATGACACCCACGGATGCGCTGCGGTACGGTGTACGGGACAAATCGTTTGTGCGCGTGCGGGTGGAAGGCGACCGGGAACTGGTTTTCAGCGATGTGCTGGTGCGCGTGGATCCGCAATCTGCGCTGGCCATGCATATCGACACCGACGAGGCCAACGCCGCGCACATTCCGGCCGGAGCCCGGGGTTACATCGACAGCATTCAAAGTGAAGGCTGAACCCGCGATTCCGGATTATGAGCGTTGATATTTTGAGATGCGAAACGGCGCTGAATAACGAAAGTTCAGTATGAAAATTGCCATCGGAGCGGACCACGCGGGATTTGAACTCAAGGAGGCCGTCAAGCGGCTGCTTATCGAGTTGAAGCATGACGTGCAGGACCTCGGCACGCACAGTACGGAACCGACGGACTACCCGGATACGTCCGAAGCGCTGGGTCTGGCAGTGCGCGATGGCAAAGCGGAACGAGGCATTCTTTGTTGCGGCAGCGGCGTGGGCGCATCGGTGGCCGCGAACAAAATCCCCGGCGTCCGCGCCGGACTTTGCCATGATCACTACTCGGCGCATCAGGGAGTCGAGCACGACGACATGAACGTACTGGTGATGGGCGGGCGGGTGATTGGTGAATTGGTCGCGCTCGAACTGGTCACCGCATTTTTGAATTCAAAATACACCGGTGAGGAGCGCCACGCGCGGCGGTTGCAGAAAGTTCTCGCCATCGAAAAGCGTTACACGGGAAAGGAAGCGAACAAATGAATTACGATCAAGAAAGGAGAACATTTTATGAAACGGCACACATTCAAATCCAGGAAAGGCATTGGTAATTCCAAACCTGCCAAATTCACGGCCACCCCGCCCGCATTGGGGCCCGCCAAAGGCCCGCTCTCGGCCAGCCTGCTTGCCAAAATGGACGCCTGGTGGCGCGCGGCCAATTATCTCTCCGTGGGCCAGACCTATCTCTACGACAATCCGCTCCTGAAAAAGCCCTTGAAGGCGGAACACGTGAAGCCGCGGCTGGTAGGCCATTGGGGCACGACACCGGGGCTTAATTTCATTTACGTCCATCTCAACCGCCTCATCAAAGAGCGCGAGCTGGACCTGATTTACGTCATCGGCCCGGGCCACGGCGGCCCGGGCATTGTCGCCAACACATGGCTGGAAGGCACCTACAGTGAGGTTTATCCGAACATTTCTCAGGATGAGGCGGGAATTAAAAAGTTGTTCAAACAATTCTCCTTCCCCGGCGGCATTCCCAGTCATGTGGCGCCGGAAACACCCGGTTCCATCCACGAGGGCGGCGAACTGGGTTACGCGTTGAGCCACGCGTTTGGCGCGGCTTATGATAATCCGGGCCTGATCGTGGCCGCTGTGGTCGGCGACGGTGAAGCGGAAACCGGCCCGCTGGCCACGAGTTGGCACTCGAATAAATTCCTGAATCCGGTCAGGGACGGCACGGTACTGCCGATCCTGCATCTCAACGGTTATAAAATTGCCAATCCCTGTGTGCTGGCCCGCATCACTCACGAGGAACTGGAGCAATTATTCCGCGGTTACGGGTACATCCCCATTTTTGTGGAAGGCCACGAGCCGGCCAAAATGCATCAGCTCATGGCGGCGGCGCTCGATCGGGCCATTGACGAAATCCAGCGTATCAAAACCACTGCTCAGAAGAACGGAACCGTTGAACGTCCCCGCTGGCCGATGATTATCCTGCGTTCGCCAAAAGGCTGGACTTGCCCGAAGATGATTGACGGCAAGCGCGCCGAGGATTCCTGGCGCTCACACCAGGTGCCGATGGGCGAGATGCACGAAAAGCCCGAGCACATCAAGATCCTGGAGAAATGGATGAAGAGCTACCGGCCCGGGGAACTGTTCGACGCCAACGGCCGTTTCAAATCCGAGATTGCAGAAATCGCGCCGAAGGGGCAACGCCGAATGAGTGCCAATCCCCACGCGAACGGCGGCTTGCTGCTGCGCGATTTGCGGATGCCGGACTTCCGCAAATACGCCGTCGAAATCAAAAAACCCGGCGCGACCGATGCCGAGGCCACACGCATGATGGGCAAGTTCCTGCGCGATGTGATGAAGCTGAATATGGAGAGCAAGAATTTCCGGTTATTCAGCCCGGACGAAAACAACTCCAACCGCTGGCAGGACGTAATGGAAGTGACGAACCGTGCCTGGATGGCGCAAACGTTCGACTATGACGACCATCTGGCGCCCGATGGCCGCGTCATGGAAATGCTGAGCGAACACCAATGCCAGGGCTGGCTGGAAGGTTATCTGCTGACCGGCCGGCACGGGTTCTTCTCCTGCTACGAGGCGTTCATTCACATCATCGACTCGATGTTCAACCAGCACGCCAAATGGCTGAAGGTCTGCCACGAAATTCCGTGGCGCCGGCCGATTGCGTCGCTCAACTACCTGCTTTCGTCACACGTCTGGCGGCAGGACCATAACGGATTCTCGCACCAGGACCCCGGGTTCATTGATCATGTGGTGAATAAGAAAGCCGAGGTCGTCCGCGTTTATCTGCCGCCCGACGCCAACTGCCTGCTTTCGGTCACCGACCATTGCCTGCGCAGCCGCAATTACATCAATGTGGTCGTGGCCGGCAAACAACCCGCGCCGGTGTGGCTGACGATGGACCAGGCGATCAAACATTGCACTGCCGGTGTCGGCATCTGGGAATGGGCCAGCAATGACAAGGGCGCTGAGCCGGACGTGGTGATGGCGTGTTGCGGCGACGTGCCCACGCTTGAAACCCTTGCGGCGGTGGACCTGCTGCGCCAGCACGTGCCGGAATTAAAAGTCCGCGTCATCAACGTCGTGAACCTGATGAAGCTCCAGCCGTCGCGGGAACATCCGCATGGCTTGAATGACCTCGACTTTGATACGCTGTTCACGAAAGACAAACCGATTGTATTCGCGTTTCATGGTTATCCCTGGCTCATCCATCGCCTCACCTACCGCCGGACCAATCACAAAAATCTGCATGTGCGCGGTTACAAGGAGGAGGGGACGACCACCACGCCGTTCGACATGGTCGTGTTGAACGAGATGGACCGGTTCCACCTGGTGCAGGACGTGATTGACCGCCTGCCGCAACTCGGTGCGCGTGCCGCCTACGCGAAACAGGCCATTCGCGACGCGCTCCTTGATCACAAACACTACATTGCGGAGCATGGCGAGGACCATCCGTTTATTCTCGGCTGGAGATGGGGCGAGAAAAGGACGGCCGGTTCCGTGATACGCAGTTCCACCGAAGGCGACAACGTGTGATATGAACGAATCCAACAAACAACTCGGAAGCGCCGCGGCGGAAGGGATTGAGCTGCTGCGGCGCTACAACTGCGGCCCGGTGAAATTCTCCGGCGAGGATAATGCACTTTACGAGCGCCACCTGACGTTCGATCAAGTGATACCCGTCAAGTCCGCCACGCCGCGCGACAAATTCGAGGCGATTGCGCACTCGGTGCGCGATGTCCTTTCCCAACGCTGGCTCAAGACCGAGCAGACTTACCGGGAACGGAATGCGAAACGGGTTTATTACCTCTCACTTGAATTCCTGATGGGCCGCGCGCTGGCCAACAACATCACCAACCTGATGCTCGATCCGGTGTTGGGCCATTTCTGCCGGAAACACCAGATTGACCCGCTGCAAATCGTCGAACAGGAACCGGATGCGGGCCTCGGCAACGGTGGACTGGGCCGGCTCGCGGCGTGTTTTCTCGATTCGATGGCCACGCTGGGCATTCCCGGCATGGGCTGCGGTTTGCGATACGAATACGGCATCTTCAAACAAACCCTGCGCGACGGCTGGCAAAATGAACAACCCGATCACTGGCTCGCGCGGCCCGATCCCTGGGAGGTCGCGCGACCCGAGGAAATGGTCGAGGTGCACCTCGGCTCGTCCTGCCGTTTGCGGGACGGCGCATTGCAGGTCATTCGCGGCCAGCCTTCGACACTCATCGGCATTCCGTATGACCGCCCGGTGATTGGCTACGGTGGGAAGACCATCAACACGCTCCGCCTCTGGGCTGCGGCGGCGCCGCACTATTTCGATTTCCAACGGTTCAGCAGCGGTGATTTCGTCGGGGCGCTGGCTGAAACGCTCACCGCCGAAACGCTCACGCGGGTGCTTTACCCGGACGATTCAACCTCCCAGGGCCGGGGACTGCGTTTGCTCCAACAATATTTTCTCGTGGCCTGTACCCTGGCGGATGCCATCCGCCGTTTCCGGGCCGCCGGCAATGACTGGTCCGCGCTTCCCGACCAGGTGGCGTTCCAACTCAACGACACCCACCCCACGCTGGCCGTGGCTGAGTTGATGCGCATCCTGGTTGATGAAGCGAAGCTGGGTTGGGACGAAGCCTGGGAGCTTTCCCGTCGGACGCTCGCCTATACCAATCACACGTTGCTGCCCGAAGCGCTGGAAAAATGGCCGTTGCCCTGGTTTGAGGCCATTCTGCCTCGGCGTCTGGAAATCATTTACGAGATCAACCGCCGTTTTCTCGAGGAGGTGCGGGCAAAATATCCCGGTGATGAAGCGCGAGTGGCGCGGATGAGCATCATCGAGGAGGGCGTGCCCAAAAAGGTCCGCATGGCGCACTTGGCCATCGTCGGCTCGCACAGCACGAACGGCGTGGCCGCGATTCACTCGGATCTGTTGAAGCGAACGGTTGTGCCGGACTTCGCCGAAATGTTCCCTGAGCGATTCAACAACAAGACGAACGGCGTGACGCAACGACGGTTTCTGTTGCTCGCCAATCCGCCGCTTGCCAAAGTCATCAAGGACGCCATCGGCGACGGTTGGATCACCGATCTGAACGAACTGGCGAAGCTCAAGCCGATGGCGGATGACAAAAATTTCCGGGCAACCATCCGCGACGCCAAGCGCAAAGCCAAGGCGGGTTTCGCCGACTGGTTCAAGTCGGCGACGGGGCAGGTCGTTGATCCGGACACAATTTTCGACACGCAAATCAAGCGCATTCACGAATACAAACGCCAGCTCCTCAACGCGCTCCACATCGTCGTGCTCTACAACCGTCTGCGCGCGAATCCGAAGCTCGTCATGCCACCGCGGACGTTTTTCTTTGGCGGCAAGGCCGCACCGGCCTATTACCTGGCCAAGCTGGTCATCAAATTCATCAATAACCTGGGAGGAACGATTGACGGCGACACGGCGCTGCGCGGACGATTGAAGGTGATATTCGTGCCGGACTACTGCGTTTCCGTTGCCGAGCGGCTTGTTCCCGCGAGCGATGTGTCGGAACAAATTTCGACAGCCGGTTACGAAGCCAGCGGCACCAGCAATATGAAGTTCATGATGAACGGCGCCCTGACCATCGGCACGCGCGACGGCGCGACCATTGAAATGGCCGAAGCGGCGGGCGAGGAGAATTTCTTCCTGTTCGGTTTGAGCGCGGAAGAAGTGGCCCACAGCCGCGGCTGGTATAATCCCCGCTGGCATTATGATAACGAACCCGAGACCCGGGCGGCGCTCGATCTCATCGCCGGCGACCATTTCAGCCGGAACGAGCCGGGCGTATTCACGCCTATTCTGGATACGTTGTTAAGAGACGGTGATTACTACATGCACCTGGCCGACCTGAAGAGTTACGGGGAAGCACAGGAACGAGTAGGCAAGCTTTACGTGGACCAGGAAGGATGGTGGCGCAAGGCGATCCTGAACATGGCGGCGTCCGGGAAGTTTTCCAGCGACCGCACCATTGCCGAGTACGCAAAGGAAATCTGGGGCGCCAGACCCTGTCCCGTGGGATCGGAGTAGAAAAGTATTCGGTGATTACCCAAAGTCCGATGTGGCTTGGAAAATCCTGCTATTTGGCATCAGCAGTGGGGTCTCCGTATATAATACCGCGGCCGGCGGTGCCGAAGTAAACCCGCCCATAAACGCGCGGGTCGCCGGTGACATGATCGAGCCAGCCGAATTGATGCTGGTTGTCATTGATGCGCACCCAGGTTTGGCCGGCGTCGTCGGAGCGAAAGAGGGCCTGCAGTTGATCGACCTTGCCGTTGAGGTAGAGAGCGGAATAGTCCTTGCCCGGCGCCGCTTTGCCAAAACCCAGCGAATCGGCTCCCTGAACGCTTTCAACCCGGATGAAGCTGTTTCCTCCATTGACCGAGTGGTAGAGGCCGTTGGTGCGGAAGGCGAGCCAGAGATCGCCTTCGCAACAAGGAGTGGGATAGAGCGCGGCACCCGCTCCGCCATCGCCACCGAAGCCTGCTCCAAAACCTTCCACCGCCGGGAAGACGGCCGCGGTGGCCGAGAAACCGGACGCTCCGTTGGTACTGGCAAAGAATTTGCCGGTGCGTGAATCATAAGCGTAAAACCGGTTTGGATTCACGGTGTCCGCGACCACTTGAATGCCGGGTGCAAGTCCCGCACAGGCGGTCCAGTTGGTTCCATAATTCACAGTGAAGTACGGAATGTTGTGTCGCGGGGTCCACACGAAGATTGTACCGTCCGCAGATACCGCAATATTGCCTGCACTCGGATCGGCGGCAGGGTTGTTGGCAAAAGGCATCCACGTTTTTCCGTGATCAAGCGAATAAGCGGCGCACACGCCGGCGTCAGGTCCGCGGGTGGTACCGGTCCGGGCGATGACCTGCGGTTTTTTCCAGGCGAACGACAGGTCTTCCGTATTGCCATAGTGCGGGCCGGAGAACATTTCCGGGGGCGAAACCGCAAGGTCTTCATGCAGGAATCCGTCAATGTCACCGACTCCGCTAAGAAGGTGTGCGCCTTCCGGAGGGCTGATCAGTGCCAGCGGCACCGTTTCTTCAAGGCCCTTGTCGAAAAAGTCCCAGCGGGTTGGCTGGCCTGAGTCGGAAGCGGTGGCATTGACACAACTCCAGATGCCGTAGCCGGTGGTGAAGAGCACCTGGTCCGGGTCGAATGGATTGATCTTCAGGTCACCCATCCAGTGGGGATTACGCGATTTGGTGTAAGGCGCGGTTGAGTGGTCCCATTCCGTGTCATCGTTCCAAAGCTGCACCCAGCTCACGCCGCCATTGGTGCTGCGGAAGATTTCATCGTGGGGTTTCCAATGGCAAAAGGTGGTGACCATGATGGTGGAGGGATGCTCCGCGTCCACAGCCACGGCGCCGTAGCCGAAAGTCTGGTCGGCAGAGTTCGGTTTTTCCGGCGTGATGTCGGTCCAACTGCCGTCTTGGGGATTGAATTTCCAGACGGCGCCATCGGTCATGAAGTTGGGACCGGGGTCCTTGCCGTAGGTGAGATAAATCAAGCCATCCGGCGATCGGACAGCGTGGTTGGGTCGCAATCCCACCGGCTGGTTGGACACGGCCTGCCACGTGGTTCCCCCATCAGTGCTGCGGTATAGATTGGTTCCGGTGGTGGACACCGCCACATAAATGACCGGGGTTGGACTGCCCGGGTGACTGCTCGCCGGGTCAAATAACACACAGACCATGCCGACTGGCTCCAGGCGGAATCGGGAACGGTGCCGTGGTCCATCGGCTGAATCCGGCACGGACTTGATCTTCGGGAAACTTTCCACTTTCTGCCAGGCTGCTCCCCGGTCAGCGCTCTTCCACAGGCCGTCCTCCCGCGACCCGAAGAAGAGGATTCTGCCCTGATTGGGGTCCACCGCCAGGCGTTCACCGTTAAAACGGCCAGTCTCGTTCGCGCCCATTTTGAAAGGTACGTCGGTACGCTGGAACGTGCGGCCCCGATCGTCCGAGCGCAGGATGGCCGCGTCACCCCGGGTATACGTACCGGCCGCCAGAAAAACGCGGTCTGGGTCCGAAGGATCCACCGCGATACTTTCAATGCCGGTAAGATTCACGTCGGCGGCTCCGATCCAATCGGTAATGGGAATCCACTGCTGCTTTGTGTCATCCCAACGATAGGCGCCGCCGACATCGGTTCGGGCGTAGATCAAGCCCTTTTGGCGGGGATGAAAAACGATTCCGGTCACAAACCCGCCGCCGCCGATAACGACGTTGTGCCAGGAATAGGGTTCTGTCGGCGGCGGTTGTGCCCGAACCGCAGCCGAACGAGACAATAGCATCACGGCCAGAAGGCCGGTCATTAATTGATTTCCAACACGCATCCGGATTCCTCAGCTTAAATCAATCGGCATTTTCCGCCGCGGTAATTTTCCACGTGACTTTTCCCGCCAGGGGGTCGTTCGTCAGTTTAAAGACCTTGCCTTCCCGGGCCAGAGAAAGTTCGTGCAATTCGTTGTCCGCCGGGAGACAGACCAGGCCTTTGGCCGTCTGCGCGTCTTTGGCGAACACGACGAGTTCGAGATTCGACCAGTCCATTTGCAGGGTGGATTGGGCAAGGGCCATTTTCGGAATGACCGTGCCGTCTCGCACGAGCATGACGACGGGTAATTGTCCGGCTTCGATAGGATGCCAGCCGCCGTTGTAGGATTTGCCGGTCTGGTAATCGATCCAGGTTCCCGGCGGCAAATAAACGTCGCGCCCGGTTGCGTTCTCATGCAACAGCGGCGCCACCAGGATGCTGGAGCCGAACAGATATTCATCGTCTACCAGCCAGGAGCCGGGGTCATTCGGATATTCGATGAACAATGCGCGCACCATCGGCAGGCCGTGTTCGGAACAGTCCTTGGCCTGTGCGTAAACATAGGGCATGAGTCCATATTTCAAATCGTCAATCCGGCGGAATTCATCCATGAATGCCTGGCCATAATTCCATGGTTCCTTGGGCGCGATGCCGTGGCAACGGCTGTGTGACGTCAACATGCCGAAGGCGAGCCAGCGGGCGAACAGGTTCTTGTCCATGTTCTCCACGGAGTTGGCCGTAAACCCGCCGACGTCGTGGCTCCAGAACGAAAAGCCAGAAAGACCAAACGAGAGGCCGCCGCGCAATTCAGCCGCCATGCCGTCATCGGTGCTTTCGGCATCACCGCCCCAATGGACCGGGTAGCGTTGGCTGCCCGCCCAGGCGCTGCGCGCCCAGATGATGTGCTCGCCGGTGGTCTGCAAGGTGATGTCGGCCACCGCCTTGTTGTAGCGCAGAGGATACAGGTTGTGTTCGTAAAACCCGGTCCGGCCGTCGGCATATAGGCCGTCTGCCGGCGCGGCTTCGCCGAAATCCACCTTGATGGCGCCGACTCCCATCTTCAGGAGACGAGCCAACTTGTCCTGATACCACGTGACCGTCCGGGGGTTGGAGAAATCCAGTACGGCGTCCTCGTAAGGCAGATTACCCTTGTTGTCGCGAACGACGAGTCCCTTGGCCACCAGTTCAGGAAACAATTTGTTGTTGGGCACAAAATACGGCAGTTGCCAAAGGGAGATATGAAATCCTTCCTGTTTCAGATCGTCGATCATTTTCTGCGGGTCATTAAAGCGCGAGGTGGAAAACTGGTAATCGCAGCGCCAGTCGGTCTCGAACCAGCCGGTGTCGAGATGAATCACATCGCAGGGAATTTTATTTTCGCGCAGTTTGGCAGCCACGTCGCGGACCTGGGTTTCGGCGTTATAGGTGCAACGGCTCATCCACAGGCCGAATGACCAGAGC
>DATJYM010000211.1:0-6774 GCA_035499615.1 Candidatus Acidiferrales bacterium
GCCCCATTCGCCGCCGAACTGCCAGGTGCCGACGCCAATAACTGACACGCGCAACCCGCTTCTGCCCAGAGTCCGATAACGCATGGCCGCAAACTAATGGGCCGGCGCCGGATTGTCCCGCCTTAACCGATAGGTGCCACCCGGTCAGATATTGCTTCACCTGGCCTGTGAATAACTCGCATCAAAAAACCGTTTACACTCCGGCGGACATGTGTAGCTATTACACTGGCGCGACTAACTGCAAGCAGTCCGTTTTGGCCGAATAAGACTGATATAAAACGGTTTGCGGAAGCGCCGGTCCGGTTGCGATGCGCAATATCCTACATTTTTTACGCTTCGGCGTTCTGGTTACGATGATGGAGCTGCCGGCGTTGGCGGGCAGTGTGACCCTGGCGTGGAACGCAGCCCCGGACGCGAACGTCACCGGTTACAATATCTATTTCTGGGTCCGGGGCAGCCATATCACCAACCGGCTTTCCATCAGCAACGCCTCAAGCGTGACCCTTTCGAATTTGGTTGCCGGGGCCACTTACTGCTTTACGGCTACAACGTATGATGCTCTTGGCCTGCAGAGCCTGTATTCGAGTCAAGTGGCCTTTACCATGCCCTTTGCCCCGACGGTGAACATCGTAACTCAGGTATTCAACCAGCAGGGAAACAGTGGTGCGCTGACAGCCAATGGCAAGGCCAGCGATAACGCGGCGGTGGCCTCGGTGTTTTACGCATTGAACGGTTCGGCTTGGACGGCCGCGGCAACTACCAACCATTGGACCAACTGGTCGGCTAACCTCAAACTGACGCCAGGCACCAACCTGATTCAGATCTATGCGGTGGACATCTGTGGTAATCACTCCACCACCAACACAGTTCGCTTTGTCTATCTGGTGCGCCTGCCTTTGACGGTCAACCTCAACGGCAAAGGCTCGGTCAATCCCAACTACAACCGAGCGCTCCTGGCTGTTAACCTGAACTACGCGGTGACCGCCAACGCCCAGCCCGGTTTCGCCTTCACGAACTGGACGGATGCGGCCGGCAACGTGTTGACCAATCGGCCCACACTCCGCTTTACCATGCAGACGAACCTGACACTCACGGCCAACTTTGTGGATGTGCAGAGGCCGTCGGTAAACATTCTCATCCCGACCTCCAACCAACAGTGGACCAATACCGGATTCACATTGACCGGCAAGGCCGGTGATAACTTGGCGGTGGGAACGGTGTATTATTCCTTGAACGGCTCGGCGTGGAGTGCGGCCAACACCGCCAACAACTGGACCAACTGGACGGCCAGCCTGATGCTCACGCCCGGAACCAACATCGTGCAGGCCTATGCCGCCGACACATCCGGGAACGTGACCTTTACCAACACCGTTAAATTTGAATATGTGGTGCGCATGCCGCTGGCCGTGTCCATCAACGGCAAAGGAACCGTCAATCCCAACTACAACAAGGCGTCACTGGCCATCAACGAGAACTACAGCATGACCGCCTGCGCGTCGTCGGGATTCGCGTTTACCAACTGGACCGATGCGGCCGGCAACGTGTTGACGAATCGGGCCAATCTGCAATTCACCATGGCGACAAATCTGGTGTTGACCGCAAACTTTGTGGATATCCAGAAGCCGACGTTAAGCATCGTCACCCCGACGTCCAACCAACTGTGGACGAATGGGGCGTTTACCATGATGGGCAAGGCCAAAGATAACGTGGCCGTAGGAATGGTGTATTATTCGCTGAATGGCTCGGATTGGACCGTGGCCAATACTGCGAACAACTGGACCAATTGGACGGCCAACCTCGTCCTCACTCCCGGCACCAACCTCGTCCAGATCTGTGCCGTGGACACCACCGGCAACATCTCTTCCACCAACTTCGTGCGCTTTGTCTATCTGGTGCCCAACCCTTTGACGGTCCGGATCATCGGGCGCGGCACGGTCAATCCGAACTACAACAACACCCTGCTCGCGATCGGAAGGAACTACACCATGACCGCGTCTGCAGCCGGAGGGTTCGCCTTCACGAACTGGACCGACGGGTTCGGCAACACGCTGACCAATCGGGCCACGCTGCGATTCGTGATGGCAACGAACCTGGCGTTGACCGCGAATTTTGCGGACGTGACCAGACCGACGTTGAGCCTGCTGGCACCAAACGGCAATCTGCGTGTGAGCAACACGACGTTTACGGTGGCGGGCAAGGCCAGTGACAACGTAGCCGTGGGCACAGTGCTTTACTCGTTTAACGATTCAAGCTGGACCGCTGCCGCGACCGTCAATATGTGGACGAACTGGTCGGCGGCGGTTGTACTCAAACCGGGGACCAACTCTGTCCGGGTTTACGCGGCGGACACCAGCGGCAACAATTCACCGACCAACAGTGGCACGGTCAATCTGGTCGTGCCGCCGGCGGCTTTGGCGGCTTTGGGCTCAGCGGCCTATGGCGACAACCAATACGCTTTTCTAGTTTCCGGCAGCACCGGATACAAATACCTGGTACAGGCTTCCACCGACCTGGTGAACTGGGTTCCGCTCCAGACCAACACCGCGCCTTTCACGTTCGTGGACACGAACGCCAGCCAGTTCGACCAACGATTCTACCGCACGATTTTCAATCCTTGACGCGGAAAATTTTACGGCAACGGTCGGTCACCGGCCATCCGTAGGCGCTTCAAAGTGCGGACGCAATTCTTCGGGATGCAGTTGGACGGAGAGGTTCGTTTTGTTTTCCGTCCACCATTTCATCCATTGATCGGTCTGGTCTTCCGTAAAGTGCTGGCCGGTGAGCACGCGTAATGTCTGGGCGGCCTTCAACCGCGCCATTTCATCCGGGTCGCGCAGCAGCGGCAGCGCCAGTTCAACGGAGTCTTTTTCGGGATTCTGACTCAATGCCGTAAGTCCCAGCAGCCGCGCAACCGGTTCAGGATTTTGCAGTAAAATCAAGGCATCGTCGTTGGAAATTTTCCCATCCTGTTCGCGCAATTGCGAGTAGGCCAGATTTAAAACCCGCCAGTCGGACGACTGCAAAAAAGGCAGCAAGTCCTCACGTGGGATCTCCACCCGCAGCCGTTCCAGCATTTCCAGGCCCGAACTCTGAACACCCGGATTTTTGTCTTTGAGCATCTGCTGGAAATCCGGGATATACTTTTTCAGGATGTCCGGAGGGAAGCGCAACAAGCCGGCCACAGCCGCGCGACGAACCATGGGATCCTCGTCGCGGAGCAGGGCAACGATGGCTTCGGCGTCTTCCGGATGCCGGTTGGCATAATCGGTCAGCATTTGAGCCCCCGCATACCTGACCGTCGGCTCTGGATCTTTCAACCACGTCAAAGCCGCTTCCGTAAATCTTGGGTCCTGCAAGGCCCGGTAGCCGGTCGATCCGTAACCCCAGTAACGGCCGTTGAAATTCCCGGCGGCATTGACGCGGACGGTCGGATTGGTGCTTTGCATGGCCGCCAGAATAACGGGAACGGCATCCGACCCGAATGGCGTTAGGCTCGCCGCAGCAAAATAGCCGTATTTTGAACCCAGCGCTTCTGAGAAATAGGCCAGCGCCGGCTCAAATTCCAGATCGCCCATTTCCTCTGGCCGGAACGTCCATGTTTGTTTCAGCAACCACCACGATTTGTCCGCAAGCCGGGGAATCCACTTGCTGCACTCCGGCAAATCCGTTTTGGTAACTTTGACAAAGGGGAGCAACTCGTCCGGCGACGTGAAGAATGTTTCACTCGTTTTCTGAATCGCCTCTTCTGCCTGAGCCGATAAGGGCGAATTACCCGAAGTGGTTCCCCCCATTCGGCGCACCGTGCGGTTCTTCTGTTGTTGCAAGAATTCTTCCTGCCGCCCGGCTGCAGTCGTTGCCCGGGCTACATCGTTGCTGTAAATCAGCGGCAGTTTCTTTTCGAGCATCGCCCTTTCCAATAGCGGCTCCGGCGACAGCATGTAAACCTGCACTTCCGACGGCTGGCCATTGATCGAGGAAATCTTCAGCGGAAATACACAATGGTCGCTGGCAAAGCTGATTTGCAGTGGATTCAGTTCGCCGCTGGCGAGCTTCTTTAGCATGGTCGAATAGCTGGTCCTTGGTGTTTCCTGGCCTTTGGGCGATTCCGTGACCAATTGGAAGCCGTCACTTTTCCCCACATTGATTTTGGCGGCGATAAAATACCATTGCTGTTTGACGTAGGCATCCAGCACGTCGGTCTTGTTCGTCGGAAAATAAAATTGATTTGCGTCCAGCCACCTGGCCAGCGCGCCGGCATCCTTGGTTGAAAGCACGGCGATTTCATAAGCGCCGACGGTTTTGGTTTCGATGACCTTGACCGGTGGCTCGGGCGGGCGCGCCGACTCATCTCGCCCCAAACTGTCACTCGCCATTTGTAGGGCCGGTTCGAATCGTTGCTGCGTGAACTGGCTCAATTCGTAGAAGCATTTCATCGAGCTTTTTGACACCGACGGCAGGCCCGGCACGGGGATGAGCCAGCCGAATTCATCCACCGGCCCTTCGTATTTGACCTGCAAAATCAAATCCTCGCGCCCGGAATCATAGACGAGAATCGCCTTCTGCGTCGGCTCGTTGATGTCCTTGTGCTTGTCCCAGACGAATTTCGACACCACAAACCCGCCGTCCGCGTGCAAACTGCGGGGCGCGATGAACAGTACGAGGAGTGGAACCAGGAAGACCGGCATCAGTTTCTTCATAAAAATCAGACGGTTGATTTTTAACGCGTCTCTGAATCAGACGGCATTAATCCGGAAATACTCCCGCATGGGCAGCGCGGCAAGGAAAATGGGGCGATTCCCTTTGCGGGAGCGCCGGCTTCCAGCCGGCGAGTTTCATCGAGGAGAACGGCCGTTTGCCGGCAAGATGCCGGCGCTCCCTGCTTCGGGGGTTGAGCGTTCGACGTTTCTTGTTTATCGCGGAGGCCCCGTGTCTGACCCCTTTCCTGTTCGGCCACTCAGTTTCCGCTTGCACCGCCGTTCTTGCTTGTTAAAGTCACCCCACAATTTCTTCCGCCGACAGCGGCGGTTTTTCCGTTTCAACCAAAAGTTTATAACTGTGAAAGTTTTCAGCGGCACTGCCAACCAGCCTTTGGCCCAGGCGATCTGCAAATACATCGGCATCGGGCTGGGCAAATGCAACATCTCGCCGTTCCCCGATGGCGAGACCTTCGTGAAGGTGGAGGAGAACGTGCGCGGCGAGGACGTCTTCGTCATCCAATCCACCTGCCCGCCCACGAACCACAACCTGATGGAGATGTTTATCATGATTGACGCGGTGCGGCGGGCGAGCGCGGCGCGCATCACGGCGGTGCTGCCGTTTTATGGTTACGCCCGGCAGGACCGCAAGGACCAGCCACGCGTCCCCATCACCGCCAAGCTCGTCGCCAATCTCCTCGTCGCCTCCGGCGCCAATCGCATCCTGACGATGGATTTGCACGCGCAACAAATCCAGGGGTTCTTCGACATTCCGGTGGATCATCTCTACGCCGCGCCGGTCATGTACGAGTATTTGCGGAAGAAACATTTGACCGACCTGGTCGTGGTCAGCCCGGACATTGGCGGGCTGAAGATGGCGCATGCCTACGCGCAAACGCTCGAAGGCGGCCTGGCCATCGTGGCCAAACGCCGCAAAAGCGCCACCGAAGTCGAATCCATGGCCGTCATCGGCGATATCAGGGGCAAAAACATCCTGCTGGTGGATGACTTGACGGAGACGGCGGGCACATTGACGGCGGCCGCGGCTTTATTGAAGAAAAAGGGCGCGAAACAGATTCTGGCCTGTGTTTCCCACGCCATTTTGAACGACGTGGGCATCCAAAGATTGCGCAAATCGGGGATTGACGAGTTGATTACAACTGATACAGTCCAACGCCCCGCTATTGACGGCGTGAAGATTGTCACCCTGTCGGTGGCCGGGCTTTTGGGCGAAGCCATCAAACGAATTCATACCAATTCGTCGGTGAACTCGCTGTTTGAATTCAAAGGCGGGCGCACGAGTTGATGCGTCGCCAAACAGTTTAATTAAGATGAAATCAGTGCCGTTGAAAGCGTATCCCCGCACGCTGTCGCGCCGGGGCGGAGTCAAACGATTGCGCGCCTCCGGGCGCGTGCCCGCGATCATTTATGGCCGCCAGGCCAAACCGCAGAACCTCGAGGTCAACGCGAAAGAACTCGAGGAGCTCATCCACCATTCCGCCTCCGAAAATGTGCTGGTGGATTTGTCGGTCGAAAGCGACGCGCGGCCCAAACGCCTCGCCCTCGTGCAGGAAATCCAGCATCACCCGCTCGAGGGCGATATGTTGCACGTGGATTTCCATGAAGTCGCCGAAAATGAGAAGGTCGTCGTCCACGTCCCGCTGGAAACCACCGGAGAAGCGGCCGGGGTGAAGACCGGCGGCGGCGTGCTCGAACACATTTTGTTCAAACTCAAGGTCCGCAGCCTGCCCAAGGATTTGCCCGAGCAGATTGTCGTGGACGTCAGCCATCTTGAACTGGGCAAGGCCGTGCACCTCGGCGAAATCAAGGCGCCCCCCGGCGTCGAAATCATTGGCGACAAAAAGATCCCGGTCGTGTCGGTGGCCCTGCCGCGGTCCGAAGAGGAAGAAGCGGCAGCGACCGCCACCACCGAGGCCGTGGCCGCCGGCGACGTCGAGATGATCAAGGAAAAGAAGGAAGAAGGCGAGGAAGGCGAGGCTCCGGCCAAGGGCGAAAAGGGCGCCGCCAAGCCCGGCGAAAAGTCGCCGGCCAAAGGCGCCGAAAAAGGCGCGGCCAAGGG
>DATJYM010000212.1:0-42258 GCA_035499615.1 Candidatus Acidiferrales bacterium
TTCCAGTTCAACTCCTCCCGGAATCGTCGGATGCGGGTATCGCGGTCGATTATCAGGAGTTCCACGCCCGCCATGCCGGCAAAGTCCTCCATCATCTCCGTGGTGACCGACTGGCTGAAACCGGTATGGTGCGCGCCACCCGCGTAAATCCACGCCGTGACGGCGGTATGAAAATCCGGTTTGGGAATCCAAAGCGCGCGTGCCACCGGTAATTTGGGCAACGGTTTATCGGGCGGGACCACCTCGACTTCATTCACCAGCAAACGGAAACGGTTTCCCATGTCCATCATGGCCGCGTTGATTCCCGCGCCGGGCGGGGTGTCAAATACCAGCCGCGCCGGATCGGCTTTGCCACCGATTCCCAGCGGGTGGACTTCCAGGGATGGCTTGTTTTTGGCGATACTGGGGCAGATCTCCAGCATGTGCGCCCCGAGTACCTTGGTGGAACTGGTGTTCATATGATAGGTGTAATCTTCCATGAATGAGGTGCCGCCTTTCAGACCCGAGGACATGACTTTCATGGCACGGACCAGCGCACAGGTTTTCCAGTCGCCTTCGGCGCCAAATCCGTAGCCTTCCGCCATCAATCGCTGGGCGGCCACACCCGGCAACTGCGCCAGCCCGTGCAAATCCTCGAAGGTGGTTGTGAATCCTTTGAAGCCGCCCGCTTTCAGAAAGGTACGCAAGGCGATTTCGATCCGCGCCGCATCCCTCAAGGACTCACGTTGGCGGCCATTTTGACGAAGCTCAGGCGCCAGGACATAACTGGCTTCGTATTCCTTGAGCAGCGCATTGATTTGCGCGTTCGTGGCGGCGCCCAGATGTTTTCCCAAATCCCCGACGCCATAACCGTTGACCGCGTAACCCAATTTGATTTGCGCGGCCACTTTATCTCCCTCCGTGACCGCCACCTCGCGCATGTTGTCGCCCAACCGGCAGAATTTTGCGCCCTGCCAGTCGTGCCAGGCCGCGGCTGCCCGGCACCACGCGCCCACCTGTCTTTGCACGGCGGCCTCCTGCCAGTGGCCGGCGACCACCTTCCTGTCAAGGCGCATCCGGCTCATGATAAAGCCGTGTTCGCGGTCTCCGTGCGCGGCCTGGTTCAGATTCATGAAATCCATGTCGATGGACGACCAGGGAATGTCGCGGTGATATTGCGTATGCAGATGCAGGAGCGGCTTGCGCAGAACCTTGAGGCCGTTGATCCACATTTTGGAGGGGGAGAACGTATGGCACCAGGTGATCAACCCGATACATTCGGCAGCGCGACTGGCCTGTTCGCACAGCGCCAACACTTCCTCCGGCGACTTGACGACCGGTTTAAAAACCACCCTGGCCGGGATGGCCTCCGCATTGTTCAAGCCCCGGGAAATCTCCTGAGAATGGATGGCAACCTGTTTCAGTGTTTCCGGTCCGTAAAGATGCTGGCTGCCCGTTATGAACCAGACTTGAAGCCGTTTTAAATCAATCATGCGCTGGCCTTGCGTCATTGGGTTGCTTGGTCTTCCAACGAAGCGCCGCGTAAGGCCCCGGCAAGCGGGGACACTTACGCGGCGAATGCAGACGCAACAACTCTTTCCGGTTGAAGTTGGTTGAGCGCTTGCCCCAATTATTTTCCCATTATAGTGACAACCGGTAGAACGCAGACGTTCCGGACATGGGCAAGGTCAATTGATAATTGCCTCCCGAGACCGTCAGTGCGCCACTGGGTACGACCACCGGCGACCATGATGCGCTGGGTCCCAGCGTCGGGCTGGCCATCAGAGTGACCAACGCCGAACTGGTCGGCCAGGAGAATACCAGATTGCTGCCCGATCGGGTCACAGTCAACGACACCGCCGCGAGGCTGGTACCCCGGAGTTGATTCGGTCCGAGCGCAAAATCAGCCGCAGCTTGCGACGCCGTCAGCGGGCCGCTGTAAATACGGCATTCATCAATCGAACCCAGGAAGCCGGGATCCGCAATGTAGAGCGAATGACCCAGGTAATTGTTCGGATCCGCACCCAATTGGTACGTCAGCACACTTTGGCTATTAAACGCCGGGTTACGATAACCCACCGGATCGACCATGGCGTTGAACATGGAAACCCTCGCGGCCAGGACTCCATTGGTATAAAAGGCCTGATTGCCGGTATCGGGACTAAACACCCCAACGATTTGTATGTTGTTCTGCCCAGCCAACGTATTGGCAACGATGGCATCTCGTTCTCCGGCATTCCCGGGAACACCCTGTCCGAAATTCAGCTGCGCAGTACCACCACCGGTAAGTGGCGAGAAGGTAATGTAGTTGCCTCCGTCCCCGTACGTACCATCAATGGGATTGAGATCCGCAAACCCGAAGGCAAAGAGATTCTCAAAGTTATTGTTGGTGGTCACGCTAATGCTGGCCCAGGTTTCGATCGTTACTTCATTGACGTTGCTGATGATTCCGGCCGGCAATTGCACATAATTATTGGAGTTTCCGTCCAGCACCACCTGGCCTGAGCCATTGAAGGCCGCGGTGCCTACGAGGCTGGCATTCCACGTTGCGCCGCCCACCGAATCCGACGCGGTTGTGCCCGATGCTTCATTGAAACTGTAGCGGTGAATCAAGGCGGCATTAACCGGTGCGACCGTCAGCGTGACGGAGTTGGTGCTGCTCAAGGCACCGACCGTGGCCGTCAAAGTCGCGCTGCCGGCGCTGAGGGCCGTCACCATGCCATTGGCATCCACGGTGGCCACTTTGGGATTGCTCGAGGTGTAAACCGGTTGAGTAAAGGTTGCCGGATCCACGCCGGGTTCCGATGAACTCAAGAGCACTCCACTGATGGCGGGGTAATCGCCGACCAGCGTCGCCTGTTGGAAGTTTCCGACTTCCACTGCGGAGCGGGCCAATGATTGGAAGTAAACCCGTTGCAAGGCTCCACCGAGGGAAGCAGCCTGGACAATGGTGTTGGTCCCATTGTCGTTAATGATTAAATCATTGGTGTCATACCCCTTGCCGTAAACCCGGATAATGCCCCTGGCAACAAGGTTGGTGACGGTCCCGGAAGCGCCATTCAATGTGGTATTAGCTCCGGACACCCAGCCTACCGGCAACTCCAAGGTGCCGCCACCGACATTAAAAACCGTTGTGGCGTCATTATTTGCCTGTCCATTATCAACGTTGACATAGCCATTGATCAAAACGGTCGCCGTGTCGTAGATGTTGATATGACCACCCGTCCAAATGCCGGCTCCGCCCAGGCTGCTGTATTTCGCGTTGTTGTAGAGATTCATCGTTACATATGCCCCTTCACAAACCGGCCACCAGCCGGAACCAAGATTCACAGACGCGCCTGAGGTGTGCATGTAGCCATTCCCAAGCAAATTGATATGGCTGCGTACACCGGGGGTAGGGTCAGGTTGATACGGGGCAATCGTCCAGTCCCACGCCAGCTCCCCGGATACATTCAGGGTGCATCCAAATTCCGGACCAAATATGGTGTTATACACTTCGGATGAATTGCCGACACCAGGGGTCTCTACGTCGCCCGGCGAAATCGTTATCACCGTATCCCCGTCAACGGGGGAAGCATCCAGCCACACATTACCGGTAAAGGTGGTTGTGGGATTTCCCGGGGGTGGCACGCCGACGGGATTCCAGTTATTGGGGTTGTTCCAGAGGTTATTCGTCAGCGTACCGTTCCAGTGCGAGTCCTGGGCGGATACGGATTGGACCAGACATGCCATCAAGGCAATGATGGCAAGATGACATATTGTTTGTGGTTTCATAAGGTTGAGCGGTTTAGTTTACGGTTGAACGGTTGCGGGAAAACAAAGGGGTTAAGTATTTGGCCAAAACAGGAAGACCGGGTCGTTGCCGAAAATTTTAAGATTCGGGCCGTTAAGTCCCTCCCATTTCTGCCATTTAACATGGCCATCCAAATACAATTGGTTGCCACCCGAAGGTTGGGTGCCATTCAGATGACTGGTGCGTTGAACGACATTGCCGGGGAGCCCGCCGACGATAAAGTGGCCGTAAGGGGACGACGATCTCGCGTCAGCGGCAATAACGTCGGCACACCACACGGATTTGGATACGCTGCGCACCGGAGAGCCCAAGGTATTGGTCTGCCAGTACGGCTGCTCCGGGCGGGTACCTCCGGCATTCGCCCCGGCTCCCGGCAGAAACCAGATATAATCAGTGATGCGAAAATGGCTGGCCACCGTGGCGTTCGTGGCACCCGCCACCCCGAAGTTCCAGACATTATCCTTGTTAAATGCCGCATTGGCCGGGCAGAAAAATATGGGGCGGGTTGAACTGTACATAAACATGTTGGTGATGAACAGGTCGGAGATGTCCCACGGCCAGTTGCCATACACGCTATTATTGGGAGGATTGGGGGTCCCGGGAATGGCCGATCCATAAGGTTGATAGTGTAAATCAGGCAACAGGCTGTTATTGTCATTGGCCAGCATCGTCCCGGAGATGCCGAGTTGATGCATATTACTTTCGCACTCGGCAATCCAAGCTCTTTGTTTGGCGGCGGACAAAGCCGGCAGGAGCATGGCTGCCAGGATGGCGATGATGGCGATCACCACCAGAAGTTCGATGAGGGTAAACGCCCTGGAATTTCGTTTTGAACAAAAAGACATTTTGGTTTGGTTGATAACAAAATTTAACTTTGCGCCAGCGCAGGGACAACGCCACTTTGCGGAAAAGAATCGCCATTTCGCGAACGCCAACCGGCCGGCTCCAGTGAGCCGTACGTCTTGCGATACGCCAGCGGGCTGATCCCTTTGCCGGCCCGGAAATACCGGGCAATGTGCGGTACGTCGCAAAAGCCGAGCAGATCTGCAATCTGCGCCACGGGCAGGTCGGTTTCCACCAGCAGCCGGGCAATCTGTTCGGTGCGTACCCGCCGGATTTCATTCAGCACGGAGCGCCCCAGCAATTTGCGGAACCGGTTTTCCAGCATGCGTCGGGACAACCCGGCAAAACCGGCAACTTCATCCACCGACACACTGCAGTGGCGTCCCTGATCCCGAATAAATCGCAACGCCTTGGCCAGATGCACATCTTCCGCCGCCACGAAATCGGTGGAGCGACGCGCGACCACGTGCGCCGCCGTCGCAATGATGCGCGAGGGTCCCGCATACGAATGTTGCATCAACGCGTTCAAAGTATGCGCCGCGTCATAACCGGCGCGTTCGAAATTGATGGCCACGCTCGACATCGGCGGGTCGGTCAGGCCGCAGACAACTTCATCGTTGTCAGCACCGACGACGCCCACCCGGTCCGGCACGGTCTGGCCGGTGAGTTTGCAGGCTTCCATGACGCGTTGACCGCAATCATCATTGCAGGCCATCACGCCGACGGGTTTGGGCAGCGCCTTCAACCAGTTGGCGAGCGAGCGCCAGTCCTTCGACCAATCCCTTCCCGGCCCGGACAGCTCATATTGCGGTGGCGGTTCAAAACCCGCCGCCCGGATCTGCTGGCAGAAGAATTTCCGGCGGATGTCCGACCAGTTGGTGTTCTCGAGGGAACTCTTCTCGAAGCCGCAGAAGGCAAAATGTTTGAAGCCGCAATCCAGCAGGTGATCCGCCGCCATCCGGCCGATGGTTTCCGAATCCGTCACCACGTTCACCATGCCGGGGATTTCCGTTTTATGATGGCCGACCACCACGGTGGGCAGTCCATAAGCCACAATCTCCTCGGCCTGTTCGACATCGCGGAGAATGATGCCGTCGGCGTCACCGGTTTCCAGCAGGGGTTGGACTTTTTCCAATCCCGCCGGTTCCCAGGAAAAAGACCAGGGTCCATGGTGGCGCGAATAATCTGCGATGCCACGAAGCAGCGCGCGCCCCGAGGCGCGCGAAGATTCAATCAACAAAATGACTTTCGGCACGTGCGGCATTTATCTTCCCCGGCGAACTGACCTGCGGTATTACATCCCACCAGGATATTGGCTCGGGGTTATACATTCAAATACGCCTTTTGGCGGTGTAACCCGACAAATTTTCTTTGCCGCAAATGGATTAAAACGACATGATCCTGGCCTTGAATCGTTCCTACCGAGGAGGGATTTTCTTTTAACCTGTTCAGGATCAACGCCGTCTGCTGAAATCCACACGGCCAGGGTAATATCGCTTTGGAGATCAGTCCCCGCTCATGCTGGCGGACGGTTTGGAAACCGCCGGGGCTGTGTCCATTAACGAGGTGGCTTCTCGCAACAGAATTCGAGCGAAGACCCAATCGAACCAGAAACCATGCTCGGCGCTGCCGGGATCCAGCTCATCGCCGAATTTGGTTTTGATGTTTTCCCGGGCTTGTGCCAACTGGCGGGTTGCCTCCTGACGTTGGCCAAGTTGACGGCACGCCATGGCCAGAATCACCCGGGCAGCGGCGACCCGCGGCGGGTTGTCGCCCGGGTAAGCCAGACAATGGCGGCACCAGTCTTCTGCCTTGGCGTAGTTGCCCTGGCGATATTCCATGAGCGCCAACGAAAGGGAACCCCAGGCGGCCTGGAAAACGGTTTCGGCGTTCGTATTGCCGGGTGCGACATTGGCGAAGGATTTTGCAGCCAATTCCGCCAGCGGTGTCAGTGCGCTGATGGTATTCGGGTCCGCCGGCCGGAGCAGGCTGATCTTGACCACCCGTTCCGCGGCCACCGGATAGGGCGTGCTGGCAAAACGGGCGATGGCCGCCTGGCGGAAATGCTCATAACCCTGCACATCACCCATTTCAAGCAAGGCGGGGCCGAGCCGGAGGAAATCGAGGGATGCCATGTCCCATCCGTCGAATTTGTTGATTTGAATCAACACGCCAAACCGGTTGGCCGCCTCCGGCCAGCGGCCTTGCAGTGCCTGCCATTCACCGACGGCGCGGAATACCCGGGCACCTTCCAGGGAGGGTTGCGTTGGGGCATAACCGTTCAAAAGGTTGTTCGCTTCCTCGTACGCGTTCTGGTTTACCCGCACATCAGCCAGTGTGATCTTCTCCCGGATTTCCGCTTGCCGGCGCAATTCCGCCTCATTGGCCCGTGCCCGTTCGGCGTCCTGGCGCAGCAGATATTGCAGTTCCTCGGCGGCCACCGCCTCCCGGCGCGCCGCGCGTTCCATGAAGAAAAGCCAGGTGGCGGTTCCCAATCCGATGAGCAGCGCGGTGGCCACCGCCGCGCCGGAGGCAAAAACGATTTTGTTCCTTCGGACGAGTTTCTGGAACCGGTATAGCCGGCTGGGCGGACGGGCGATGACCGGTTCGTTATTGAGGTAGCGTTGAACATCCATCGCCAGCCCGTTGGACGTTTCGTAACGCCGCCGGCGGTCCTTGTCCAAACACTTCATCACGATCCAGTCCAGGTCACCGCGCAGCAAGGTAATCAACTTGGGTGGCTCGGCGTGACGCTGTACCGCCGTGGCCGTCAATTCCGTGCGTTGCAAGGTGGTCAGCATGGTGGAGGGCCTTTGCGGCTCCTTTTCGCGCAAGGTCCGGCGCATCTCATCCAGACCGGATTGCAGCAGCATTTTCGCGTCAAACGGCGTCCGGCCGGTGAGCAACTCGTACAGCAGCACGCCCAGACTGTAAATGTCGGTGCGCGTGTCAATATCCAACCCGCTCATCTCCGCCTGCTCCGGACTCATGTAAGCGGGCGTGCCAATAATTTGCTCGTAGGCCGTGAAGAAAGTCTGCTCGGTCAGTTTGCCTTCGATGGCCTTGGCGATGCCAAAATCAATCACCTTGGGCACCGGCACGCCGTCGTGCAGTGTGACCAGAACGTTCGAGGGCTTGATATCGCGGTGAATGATCCCTTTTTGATGCGCGTGCTGGATGGCGTGGCAGACCTGGACGAACAAATCCAGACGTTCGTCTGTGTCGAGATGATTCTGGTCACAGTAGTCCGTAATTTTGACCCCGCGCACCAGTTCCATCACAAAGTAAGGCCGCCCGGTTTCGGTTGCGCCTGCGTCCAGCACCCGGGCTATGTTCGGATGGTCCATCATCGCCAGTGCCTGTCGTTCCGCTTCAAAACGGGCGATGACGCTCTTGGTGTCCATGCCGAGCTTGATGATTTTGAAGGCGACCCGGCGCAGGACCGGCTTCTCCTGTTCGGCCATGTAGACCATGCCGCAGCCGCCCTCGCCGATTTTTTGCAGCAGTTTGTACCGGTCAATGCGGCTGCCGGGCCCTTCGGTCGGCCCGGTTTTTTCCGCCGGTATTCTGGTATCTGTGGCAGCCGTGTCCGCGGTCGCAGGCTCGGTGCCCGGCCGCGGCGTGCTGCCGAAGGGGGCGATCTCCCGGAAGAATTTATCGGCGTCCGATTGCGCTGCCAGCAAGGCTTCGACGCGGGCTCGCAGGGTCGCGTCACCGGCACAGGCCTCGTCGAGAAAGGTCCTGCGGGCAGCCGGATTGACGAGCTGGCAGGCCGCGTCAAACAAGGCTTCCACTTGCTGTGTCGTTTTCGTCATACCCTGTGGTGGTAATAATGCTTCTGGTCAAAAGCCGGCCGATTTCAAGTCTGGCTGCGGATGTTTTCAAAAAGCCAGGCCTTGGCAAACGCCCACTGCCGTTCTATCGTGCGCTCGGTCACCCCCAGAATCCGGGCGACTTCCTGGTTGGTCAGGCCCCCAAAAAATTTAAGGATGACAATCCTCTCCTTTTCCGGATCCTCCGCTTCCAGCCGTTCCAGCGCTTCGTCCATCAGCAGGATTTTATCGTCCGGCGTCGCGGCGGCCAGGTTCAATTCATCAATGTCCACACGCAACTGGCCGCCACCGTGTTTCAGCCGCGATTTACGCCGGGCGTTGCCAATCAGGATGTGGCGCATCGCCCGGGCGGCGGCGCTGAAAAAATGGACCCGGTTTTCCCACGTGCGGTCGCCGGCGCCGACCATGCGAAGCCAGGCTTCGTGCACGAGTGCCGTGGCTTGCAAGGTCTGGCCGGGGGCCGCCTGTGCCATATGCGTCGCCGCCAGACGGCGCAATTCGCCGTAAACCAGCGGCAGCAAATCCTCCGCCGTCTGGCCGCCGTGTTTCATGGCCTGCAACATTTGGGTAATCTCACTGGTGATTTCGTCGGGCATGGGCAGAAAACTCGGGTTACCATCAGACGGCAACCCTCTTTAAATAAACACTACGCGGCCTGAATCGTCAATGTGAAGAAGATTTAGGTAATACCGGCAAAAAAAGAGAGGCAGACTCAAGGTCTGCCTCTCTGAAACAAATAATGTTTGCGTGAGACTATCAGGAAACCAACCGGCGGCGCAGGAGAAACACCAGACCGCTTAATCCAAGGAGTGCCATAGCGGCCGGTTCGGGAACGGCGGTTAAGATCGTATAGCCCGCCATGCTGGTGGTATCAATGTTGACATTGCCCACAACTCCATTGCCTTCAAGGATGCCCCTGGTCTCCCAGCTTTGAGCCATAGTGGTGGCGTTACCGTTGATAATCAACTCGCCGCCGGCGAGATCTATCATCCGGTTGGCGTCGCTGACTAGATTGACAGAGTCACCGCCGACTTGCCCAACCGCATCGTTCACGCCGAGATTCTCGTTAATTGTAAACGTCCCGCCATACAGGTTTAAATGACCACCCCAGAACAAATAGCCCACGTTGGCCGTTCCCCCGTATTGGTTCCAGGTAACACCCTGACCACCATTAAACCACCAGTTCTCTCCCAGTCCGATTCCTTCGGCAACATAGGAGCCTCCGGTGTACATGTTAATTACACTGGTATTGCCTACGGGAGCCAAGTACCACCCGACATTGAGTGAACCGTAAATGTCCAATCTCTGTCCCCATTCCGGTCCATAAAGTGTCGGGTAGACCGGGCTGCCTCCACCAGGGGCGACACCCCACGTGCCGGACCATGCGCCTACGTTGGCGGTTTCACTAGCTCCGATTATCGGGTACGAAGTATTACCTGACGGTATGTCGTTAAACACATTATAGTTGTTAACTCCCGGCACACCGTTATCCCAGTTGGCAGGGTTATTCCAATCGTTATCGAGTGCACTACCTATCCAATGGGTATCGGCCATCGCAGGCGTAATCATGAACATGGCCGCGGCGGCGGCTGCCAGGTAAAAGGGGAATTTGTGCGTCTTTTTCATATCTTGTTGCTTTTGGTGTACGACTCTAGGGCTGGCCAAGTTTAGCGAACTTCGGGACACAAACACAACGCCACTTTGCGCAGAAGAATCGCCAAAAACCGTACGGGCTAGCGACCGGATTCTGAACCAATTCCCGCAGTTGGGCCGAACTTTCGAATGAGATTGTCCGAACCATTCGGCGGGTTAGCAGCTAATACGGCACAGGAACTCCTATGGTTGGAAGCCACGCCCTTGGAGGTATTTTTTGCCCCCAATCCTTATGCCAGCAAAGAAGCCAGAGATCGGACAATTTGGTTAATTGCACGTGTCCGTCCCACATTGCCACATTGGCCGCGCCGGGCGGTGTCGCGATTTGCCAGGCCGTGGTGTAGTTGCGCGAGGCCGAATTGACATTGCCATGCCGCTGAATCGCCACGCGGCCCATTTCATACAACAGCCTTTGATGCAGCCAATCCGTGCCCTTCCAGAGGTCCTGACAGGGTGAATCGCCCTCTAAAGGACAGGCGTCCTGCCAGTTACCATCCGCATAAACCGGCGTCAAAGTCGGATGTCGAATATCCGATTCTTTTAGAATGTAATTATTGAGATAGGGACTACCGGAGTAAACCGCGTCCCTGTTTGCGCCAAAGGCCGGCGAGTAAAACCAGGCATTGTAGGTGTAGCTGCAAGGGATGGTCCAGCCAAGGGGCGAGTTCACTGTCAAATACAACACCCACGCATTATTCGCAGTGCCGGGTTGACCGCCGCCGGTGGGGCTGCCCGGCGAACCGTATCTGTTGAACGGAGGTGCTGCCGGGAATGGTGCTGTTGGACAACGGATCAAATTTGTTGATTTTGCGAAGTAATCCAGCAGGGTGCCCAGCCATAGGGACTTGTAGCCATACGGATTGCTGGTGTCGGCTGGTACCAACATGGTTCCTCGGTTGTCCCCGGCGTACATGATGTTGGCCATGCACAACTCCTTAAGATTACTCAAACACACGCCCTGTTGCGCTCTGCGTTTGGCACCAGCCAGCGCAGGCAGCAACAAGGCCGCCAGGATGGCGATGATGGCGATAACAACCAACAATTCTATCAGCGTGAACCCGCGGTTTCCAACCCCTTTCGCGCTTCTACCGGTAAAAGTGGCCAGCGATACCTTGATCAATGCCATAAATGTTTTGTCCACCAGGTTCGTACTTACAGACCTGTAGCCGCACCGTCAGTAAAAAACCCGGCGGTCGCCACCGTTCAATTGCTATAAATATTCTAATGACCGCAAACTGAATCTGGTCCGAAGCAATTGCTTTCGGCGTTCAATTCAGGAACCGGACATGCTTAAAAAATTCTCTAACACAAACACAACGCCACATTGCGCAGAAGAATCGCCATAATCCGCACACCGTTCCCACCCTGCCTGGTTAACCGCGAACTTTTATCCGTCATAGTTGCAACTGGAAAAACCGGGTTGAATCCGGAGCTGGAACGGCCGTCTGGTAATTGCCATCCACAACCACCAGGCTGCTGGTCTCCACCGGAGTCCAAACGGCGCCAGGCCCAAGCACCGGACTGGATACCAAGGTGACCAGCGCCGAGGTTGTCGGCCACGCGAAAACCAAATTGCCACCCGACCGGGTTACGGTCAGTGATACGCTTGTGCTGTTGCCCCGGAGCTGGTTCGGTCCGAGGGCATAATCGGCCGCGATCTGCGAGGCTGTAAGCGGGGCGCTGTAAATGCGGAACTCATCAATGGAACCGAGCAACCCGGGATCCGTTGCATACAGGGAATGACCCAGGTAATTATCCGGATCCGTTCCAATGGCGTAAGCCAGAACGCCCGAATTGGTAAAAGCCACCTGATAGGCCACAGGATCAGTGAGGGCATTGAACATGGGAATGCTGGCGGCGAGCACGCCGTTCGTGTAGAATGATTGGGTGCCGGTTTCAGGACTATAAACCGCAACAATTTGCAGATTGTTCTGCCCGTCCAGCGTGTTGCTTATAAACGCATCCTGCTCGGCCGCGTAACCGGGAAGCCCCATGCCGAAGGTCGCCTGCGCCATGCCACTGAGGGTGTGGGATTGGAAGGCAATATAATTTCCTCCCTCCCCATAGGTGGTTGAAAGCTGATCTGTATCTGAATAGCCAAAGGCAAAGAGATCGGCCCAAGCATTGGTGGTAACACCAAAACTCGCCCAAGCTTCGATCGTCACTTCGTTCAGATTCGTCAGGATTCCGGCCGGCAGTTGCACGTAGTCGGCATCGTTGATGTTGCCATCCAATACCACCTGGCCCGTGCCATTAAAGGCTGCCGTGCCCACGAGAGTGGCATTCCAGGCCGACCCGCCCACCGAATCCGCGGCTGTGGCGCCTGAGGGCTCGTTAAAGCTGTATCGATGTACCAGCGTGGCATTATCCGGCGTCACGCTGATGGTTAGCGCATTGGTGCTGGTGAGCGATCCCAAGGCAGCCGACAACGTCGCGGTGCCCGGAGCGATTGCCCTCACGATACCGTTGGAATCCACCGTAGCCACACTGGGATTACTCGACGTGAAAGTTACCGGCCCGGGCAGTGTTGCCGGATCCACACCCGGTTCCTCCGAACTCACGAGCGCCCCGCTGACAAAAGGATAATCCCCCACAAGAGTGGCTCGCTGAAACGACCCCATCTCCATCGTATTCAGGAGCAATGCCTGAAAGTACACACGTTGCACGGTACCGCCCAAGGGAAGACTGGTGACAATCGTGTTGGTGCCATTATCGGTAATGGACAGGTCGTTTGTGTCCGCTCCCTTGCCATAGGCGCGTAGAACCCCCCGGGCAATCCAACTGGTGACGGTCCCCGAATTCTCGCCGGCGGCACCTGAATTGGTCCAACCGGTCGGCAACAACAGTGCGCCACCGCCCAGATTCAAAGATCGGGTACCGTCATTTACCAGACCGCCGACGTCCATGTTGAGATAACCCCCGGAAGCAATTGAGAACGTGGCCGCATCATAGATATTCATGTGGCCACCCAACCACAAGCCGACGCCGTTGGTCATGTTGGCCAAAGCATCACCGTACATATTCAACGTCACATACGGCCCGCCCAGCCACCACCATTGGTCACCCAGACCCAGCGCGGCGCCGCCATTACACTGAAGCAGGGAGCCGCGGCACAGGTTGATGATGCTGCGGTTTCCTGGGTTGGGGTTATTCTGCACCGGCGCGATGACCCAGCCATAGTTCAGACTGCCGTGGATGTTGAGTGTCACCCCCGATTCCGGGCCGTAGATCGTGTTTCCGTATCCCGCGTAGCCATTGGTAATCGTTATGGTTGACCAGCCGTTTGCAGCAGCAAGATATACGTTGTCCGCAAGGGTCGGCACTCCGCGAGACCAGTTGCCCGGGTCGGACCACCACCCGTTGCCAGCGAAACCTGTCCAATAGTCATCATTGCCTGGTTGGCCCGGGGCGTTTTGAGCCAGACACAATGCCGAAGCCGTCGCAACTAGAGAAAAGACTTTTCCACCCATAGACCATCGTCCTTTCTAAACCACATTTGCTTTCATGGCATGAAATGTTTCCGTCCGGTTGGGACGTCACGTTGGGAATACAATTCAGCTATTTAATGTCTGATGTTTCAGTGCCGAAACAACGCCACTTTGCGTATAAGAATCGCCAATATTCGTACAGCGTTGAGGCCTGTATTCTGAAATTCCCCGCCGTTTTCCCCTTCTGATGGGATTGAGCTGCCGGACAGGATCGGGTCCGTTTGAGTTTCATCCCGGGCAGCCGCGGGAAGCGGTTATCGCTTTTCTTCCAGTTTACGCCAGTCGATTTCCGGCCAGCCATCGGTGCTCCAGCCCAGCGGAAAGATGGCCAGCAGGGAAACTCCGTTCCGGTCGCCATCATAAAAATGACAACTGAACCAATCGGCGCCGTTTTCGGAATAAATACCTGATTGGCCCGGGCCGATAAACGGTCCGACCGAACTCAAAAAGGGGCTGCCCCCGCCCGTCACCAAATCCGCTCCGTCTTTGTCCAGGTAAGGACCGGTGGTTTGACGACTCCGTCCGACTCGGATTTCGTAAGTGCTGTTCGTGCCCCGGCAGCACAACCCCCAGTTCACAAACAGATAGTAATAATCATCGTGGCGATAAATATAGGATGCTTCGATGGTATCATTGAAGGCGAGTGAATAGATCGGCGAATTCGTGGCGATTCGTTTGCCGGTCTGGGGATCAAGCTGGATCATTTTGATGCCGCTCCAAAACGAGCCGAAGGCGAGCCAGAGACGACCCTGGGCATCAAGAATCGCCGCCGGATCAATTGTGTTGAAATCATTCGTGGCGACTGACTGAACCACGATTCCGTGGTCGTTCCATTTGTATTTGGGGTCGGCGGGGTCGAGCGTCGGGTTGGTGGCCAGCCCGATTGCTGAATCATTTCTGCCAAAGGACGAAACCGCGTAATAAAGCAGATAACGGTCCCCCAGACGAATAATATCCGGTGCCCAATAATTCATCCAATGATTCCGCGGGACCGCCTGGGCCACCCAGGCCGGCGCATTCGTAAAAACGGACGGGCCGCGCTCCCATTTTACCATGTCCTTTGAGTGATAAGAGGGAATGCCGCGACCGGTGTAAAAAATCCAGTACGTGTCCTTGCATTTGATGATGGCGGACGGATCGTGCACCCGCACGCTACGGTTGCCCAGCATTGCCAGCGCCACGGGCGTGGTGTTGGAATGAATCTGCGTCCAGCCGGTTTGCGCGTGGAATGCCATTCCCGCGGTCAACCAGAGTGTGGCGATTGCCCGTCTATAACTGCCTGGACACGGCTGCGCGAAGTTCATAGGTGGCGAGCTTGGTGGAAATCAGCACGGCATCAAGCGAAAACAAATCGGATGTCAACACTGGCTGAGGCAGCGTGTGGGCAGCGCCAAACGCGTCGGATGGGACGAACAGGGAAAGGTTTTCAACATGGTTCGTCAGGGATGCATCAGCCGGAAGAAATCATTCCCTGCCGGCCGCAGCAGGGTCACCTGATTCCGGCCGCCGATGAAATTGACGGTGTTGGTCGCGTGCACCCAATTGGTTGTGCCCAGGTCCGTATTCTGTTGCAGGGCATAGCCGCTGGAGGGATAGGGCCAGACCAGGGTCTCGGCATTGGCCTGCGCGCTCATGTCCAGATAAGGCACGTTAAAAAGCAATGAAAGATTGTTGTCGAAAAAATTAGCGGTGATCAAGTCCAGCCGGCCATCACCATTCACGTCTGCCGCCACTACGCAGTGTGGGTAGGAACCCACAGCCAGCGTGGTATAAAGACCAAATATGCCGGTCCCGTTGTTGGTGAAGGCGGTAAGATAACCGGGATAACCTGAGACACTGGAATCGTAACTGGCACAAATCACATCCGGCTTGCCATCCCGATTCACATCCGCCAGCGCGATTGAAGTCGGGATGCCTTCAACGCTCAACGTGACGTTGGAGCCGAACACGCCGCTGCCATTGTTGGTCCATACTCGCAGCAGGTCGTCGTTGGCGTCGACGGTCACCAGATCGGGCTTGCCATCATCATTTATGTCAGCCACCGCCACCGAAACAGACGGCGATCCAAAAATTTGCGCGGCGTTGGTGCCAAAGCTACCGGTCCCGTCGTTGGTAAACACCATGTTATAGACATCCGGCGGCGGCAGACCGCCCACCGAGCCGGCACTCACACAAACCAAATCGGGCCTGCCGTCGCCATTCACATCCGCCACCGCCATATCACGAGGGCTATTCCAGGTCATCAACGTGGCGTTGGAGCCAAGTACACCACCTCCATTGTTCGTGAAGACAGTCAGGCTGAACGCATAATAATTTGCGCGGATCAAGTCAGGCCTGCCGTCCCCGTTCACATCCGCCGTGGCAATGGAATAAACTCCCACATATGGAGATGGAAAGCCGGGACCCGCGTTCACCGTGGCGTTGGAAACGAACCCACCG
The DNA here is from genome assembly GCA_035499615.1 of Candidatus Acidiferrales bacterium. Lineage (GTDB taxonomy): Bacteria > Verrucomicrobiota > Verrucomicrobiia > Limisphaerales > UBA11358 > UBA11358. The sequence goes on from DATJYM010000212.1 coordinate 16,029, forward strand.
TTGCCGTCATTGGTCAGCACCGTCAGCGAGCCGTCATAGAAGCTTCCACTAATCAAGTCCGGTTTGCCATCGCCGTTCACATCCGCCGACACCACACAAGCGGGGATGTTGCCGACATTCAAGGTGGCATTGGAGCCAAACCCGCCGCTGCCGTCGTTGGTCAGTACCGTCAACGTATTGGTACCGGCATTGGCGCTGATTAAATCGGGTTTGCCGTCCAAATTGACATCCGCCACCGTTACGGAAGCGGGATATGCACCGACAACAGGCGAGGACACTAACCGGAAACCTGTGTGTCCGGGCACAATCGTGTTGGTGAAGATGTCCAGTCTGTTGTTGGTAGACGACGAATTGGCACTCGGACAGATCAAGTCCACCTGACCATCGTCATTCACATCCGCCACGGCAACACTGCAAGGGGCGCCACCCACCGCCAGTTTGCCATCCAAGGCAAATCCGCCGCTGCCGTCGTTCGTGAATATCGTCAGCGTGTCGTCGCCGGGTGGGCTGGGTAACCCGCCGACGGGAAAACCTGCCCCCGGGCTGGCGCAAATCAGGTCGGGCTTGCCATCACCGTTCATGTCTCCCACAGTCACAAAAGCCGGGTACTGCACGCTTAACGTGGCGTTGGAACCAAACCCGCCACTCCCGTTGTTGGTCAGCACCGTCAGGTAGCCGGCAGCATTGGCGCAGATCACATCGGGTTTGCCATCGCCGTTCACCTCGGCTATCGCGACCCAATCAGGCGTGCCTCCCACACTGACCGTCGCGTTGGAACCAAATATGCCGCTGACATTATTGGTCCAAACCTGCACCGCGCCCGCAGCCGGGCTCGGGCATATCAGGTCGGGTTTGCCATCCTCATTCACGTCGGCAGCCACGACATTAATCGGAAACTCATTACCGCTGGGTGTGTTCACATTGAGCGTGGCGTTGGAACCAAACCCGCCGCTGCCGTTGTTGGTGAAGATCATCAGGGTTTCGGGAGCGCCGACAGCACCGTTGATGCTGATCAAGTCGGGTTTGCCGTCCCCATTCACATCGGCCACTGTGACGTAATCAGGGTTGGCGACATCCAGTATGGCGTTGGTGCCGAAAACGCCGCTGCCATTGTTGGTCAACACCGTCAGGGTTCTGTCAAACGTATTCGCGGTAATCAGGTCGGGTTTGCCGTCCCCGTTCACATCGGCCACGGTAACACTTCGAGGACCGTTGCCCCCCCAGTGCAATACGGCATTCAAACCAAACACGTTGCTGCCGTTGTTGGTCAGTATCGTGAGAGCACCATATGGGAAAGTCTCCCCCGTACTGGCACTGATCAGGTCGGGTTTGCCGTCTCCGTTCACATCAGCCACGGCCACCGACAATGGTCCCGCGTAAACCCTCGGCGTGGCGGCGAGCACGAAGTTTGTGACTTGCGCGGCAGCGGGATGAAGGACTGCAAGCATTGCCGACAAAATGAGCAAGTGCCGCATAAGAGCTTTATATTGAAACTCGTAAGTTCACAGCTGCCTGAAAGCAACGCCATTTCACGAAAAAAAACGCCGAATTACGAACGTTGCTCCAGGCCATCTGTTGCCGCCGTGGACAGGCCTCGCGCTCGCCTGCAACTTGATTCAGGATCAAAAAACACCGACCGGTAAATTTGTGCGTGTCGGCTTCGGCCTGAAAGCCCATGTCAGAAAGCTTCTACCATTCCCCATTGCAGCCCTGCATGGCGTTGTCCTGGCTTTGTTTATTTCTGCAAGCGGTAAAACCGGGTGTTGCCGGTGATGGGCAAAATGACCTGCCATTGATTGCCAACGATCTGCGGGATGAGCATCGCGTCCATCCAGTTGCCGGCAGCGAGATTCGTCGTGGTCAAAACCGCGTAGCCTGCCGAGGCGACCGGCCACGACAGGGTCAGGCTGCCGCCGGATGCGGATGCGGTTACGGCCGGACTGGCGCTGCTCAGCAGTTGATTGGGACCGAGCACTTGCGTGGCCGCGATTTCATCGGCCGTCAATGCGCCGTTGTAGATGCGGAATTCATCAATACTCCCTTGCATGCCCGGGTCGGGCCAGTTGTCCGCGCCGATGATATTGCGCTCCGCTTGCACACCCGACATCGGGATGGTCACGTTGTCGTCTGCTCCCGCCAGGACACCGTTGAGGTAAATGGCTACATAACCGGCCGGTGGGTTAAAAACGGCGGTGATATGCACGTTGGTACTGCCATCCAGGCTGCTTCCCGGGTCGAGATCAACGAATTGATAGTCAACATTCGCGTTGTCGGAATCAGAGATCCCGGCGATCGTCGAGTTGTCATTGGCGTGAACACACACATGAGTGTCGTACTCCGACAGGCCCCCGGCGTCGCGGTTGCCGAAATCGAAAAGATTGGCCCAGGTATATTGACCGCCTTTGACGGTAGCCCATGCTTCCACCGTTACGGCCGGGGCGTTGTTGGTGCCATTCACAGAATTGGTGAGGATGCCCGCTGGCAATTGCAAATAATCGGTTGCGGGCGCGACCGAAGTGGTGTTGGGCAGGACCAGTTGGCCGCCGCTGACGGTGGCGTTTCCATGGAGAGCCCCGTTGGCGCTGCCAACCGAGTCGTTGGCCGTGCCATCATTGAAACTGTAACGATGCACGAGGATTGTCGGGGCATAGACCACCTGCACCGATCGCGTGGCGGACAAACCCAGACTCGCGTACGTGGCCATTATGCTCGTCGTCCCCTGACCCACGCCGGTAATATTGCCCTGGCCGTCCACGACCGCGACGCTCGTGTCCGCCGAGGTGTAAATGATGGCATGATTGGCATTGGTCGTCAGGTTGATCCAGTTGCCGGACTCCTGCCCCGAGACGGTGGCCGCGACCTGCTGGCCAATGGCGATGGGTGAAGTGAATTGTAACAGCAGGTTCGTGCAGGAATCGAGGCCGCTGGCGTTGAGCCGGAGAATGGAAAGCGAATTGGCCGGGAGTGTCAGCGTAAAATTGGTTCCGGCGTTGGCAATCGAATTGGTGACCGGAAAAATATACGCCGGCGACGCCAGGGAATTTCCATTCGTCGAACTGCTCGAACTCAATTGGATGACCACGGCGTTCGACGCGACGGTACTGACGCCGTCAACATTGAACGTCGTGGCCAGCGGCGCGTTGTTGGTATTGACCACCTTGACAATGATCTGGCCGTTGGACGGCAGCAGACTGCTGGAAGCGTAAAGCGCGTTGGTCCCCGAAACCACGGCGGGCAGGACGACATCGCCGCGATTCTGACCGAACAATTCCTGGACGTAATACGATGGCGCGCCGAACATTTCCCGCGAACTGTCGTAGTAAATCAGGTCCGGAAGCCACTGGTAGCCGTTCAAATTCGCCAACAGCGGCGCATAAGATGCCATTTGAACGATGTCCGCGTTCCGCTCTAAACCGGTCATGAACGCCGCTTCGGCCAGCGCCGAGGCAAGGTTGCCATAGGTGCCCTCGCCGGAATTAACGGCATATTCACCTACAAATACTTTCGGCCCGTTGCGGCGGTAGCTGTCATACTTCGTGGCGTAGGCATAGAACGTGGCGGGGCTCGCATAGTAGTGCTCATCCTGAATTTCCACCGGCCGGCTCCAGGGAGGCCCTCCGGGCCAATTACCGGGTGCGATTAAATGGATGGACGGGTAATTCGATTTGATGGCATCGTAAAAGAGCGTATAGCGGTCGTTGTAATAGGTGCCGCCACTTTCGTTGCCGATTTCCAGGTATTGCAGATTGAACGGCGCAGGATGTCCGTGGGCTGCCCGCAGCGCACCCCAGGTCGTGTTCGTGCCGCCGTTCGCATATTGAATCGCATCGAGGGCGTCCTGCACCCACGGCCCCATCTGTGACAGCGGAACGGTGTTGTTGGCGCTGCCGTTGTAACCAAGCGCGAGGCCGCTGTTGATGGCGTAGAGCGGCTGCATGCCCATATCTTCACAAAACTGCAGGAATTCCTGGAAGCCAAACCCATCGGTGGACCAGTAACCCCAGGCGTCGTCCAGGTGGCCCGGTCGTTGCGCGATGTCGCCGATGGTTTTCTTCCAACGCACCGCATTGGTGATGTTAGCCCCTTCGATGAAATTCCCGCCGGGAAAGCGCAGGAATGACGGATGCATCGCCTCCAGCACGTTGGCCAGATCCGATCGCAAGCCGTTTGTGCGATTGTCGAACGTGGCCGCGGGGAACAGGGAAACGACCTCCAGCCAGACCGTGCCGGCGTTGGTGATGCTCAAAACGATACGCGCGTTCGTATCCGTGCTGCTCGACACCAGCGGCGCGGCGAACTGTTGCCAGCCGGCGGTCAGTCCGGTGAACGAGGCCTGCGCGTAAACCGTAGTGCCGCCCGCGTTCTGCAATTGCGCGACGACCGGTCCGCCGAAGCCGTTTGAACCCATTGCGTAAAAATTCAGATAGTAAGTGGCGCCCGCCTGCAGCGACATTCCCCAGAAACCGACGTTGCCCGCGCCGACGCTGCCGGTGCCGGATTGCATCGTGAGCTTCAGTGAATTGGGAATGTCGGTGTTCAACGGCTGGCTGGCGTCCACGCTCATCGTGCCTACCGCCGTACCCTGGGTGACCAGCGTCCAGTAGGCCTGGGTATGAAATGACCGGTTGCGGATCATCTCGGCGTAAAGGCCACCCTCGCCGGCAAAATTAATTTCCTCAAAAAAAATCCCGAACAGATTGGAACTGATGATCGCGCCGGGCTGGTCGGCCTGGATCGTCAACACGGCAGCGGCCGGCGCCTGTGCCGCAAACGCGACGATGGCTGTTGCCAGAACCAGCCAAAGGTAAAATGCCGGAAACGCTTTTCGTTCCAGGTTGTTTATCTCCATAAACGGAATGTTCATGGCAACTCGTCCAATGATCATCTGATCAAACGGATAAACGTTGTGCTGTTCGTCATCGGCAGGGTCAGCCGCCATTGATTGCTGCTGAGCGTCGGCGAACCTCCGACCGGAGACCACACGGCGTTCGCGCCCAAAACGGGACTGGACTGGGCTGTAAAGCCGATGCCATAGGCCGGCCAAGTTAGCGTTAGGTTCGAGGCAGCGGCGGAAATGCCCAGGTTGATGGGCAGCGCGAGCGCGTTCGGCCCTGCCACGCCATTCGCCGCAAGTTGCGGCGGTGTCAGCCGACCGTCATAAATCCGGAACTCATCAATTGTCGCGTTGAGCCAGGCGTCCGTGCCAAACAGGGAACGCCCGAGGAATGACCACGCGGGGCTGACGGTCGTTAACGGCGGCGTCGAATTGGTAACTGCAGTGAGAAGAATCCCATTGGTATAAATGGCGTCGTAACCGTTTGCCGGATCCAGGACGCAATCCACCCACAACCCCAGGTTGTCAAAGATCCCCGGGGTGGCCAGGTTCAAGGTGCCGGCGGTCGTGGCCAGCCCCAACTGGGCGTTGTTGGCAGCGGTGTGCGGGCTGAACGACAGGAAGTTCTGCCCCGCCGAGTTGGAGATGTCGCCAAAGTTGAATAGGCGTGCCCAGTTTCCATTCACGCCGAAGGTGGCCCAGAATTCAATTGTGGCGGCGGAAGAACCGGAAACCAATCCCCCGGGCAGATTCACGTAATCGCCGTAAGCCCCGGTGAGTTGCAGGGCATTGTTGGTAAGCGCAGCATTGCCCTGGAGCATCCCGTGCGCCATGCCGATGGAATCCCAGACGACGTTTGACGTGTTGGACGTGAAACTGTAGCGATGGGCCAGCGCGGGCGGTGCGTAAGCGAGGTCTTTGATTTCCGCGCCGCTCAAGGCCCGGCCGAAAATGCGGAACGAACTGATCTCGCCGCCGAAGAGCGGATCGGCGGAATACTGGCTATGGCCGATGTAATTGGTCTTGGCCAGCGTCTGCCAGGGACGGATGGTAAAATTGTTACTTGTAGCCACCGATGCTCCGTTCAGGTAGAGAACCCCGTTCGAACCGTTCAGGGTGACGGCGACGTGACACCAGGAATTCGTGGGCAGCGCAAACGGGGCATTGATTTGTTGCTCGGCGCCACCGCCGTTGAGCGTGATGGCAAAGCGCATTGTGCCAGCCGATGATCGTGGTGTGAGGAACAGATAGTTGGTCGTGCCGCTGCCAAAGTCGAAGATGCGCTGCCACGCGGCGCCACCATTCCATTTGACCCAGGCCGCAAAAGTGCTGGCGTTGGCCACCGGATTCGGCAATAAAACATATTGGGAAGTACCGTTGAGACTGAGCACATTGCCGAAACCGGGTTCGTTGGTGATCACCGCCCCGTTCTCCAATGTGCCATTGTAAAGTCCGCTCGCATCGCTGGCATCCGCATTGAAGGGATAAAACGCGCTCCAGTCGTTGGTGAAAACCGGCCAGCCGTCGGTACTCCAGTTAAGCCGGCCGATCCCCAACGTGGCCGTGCCGCCATTATTCCCGTCATAAAAATGATAGCTGAACCAATTCGTCCCGTTGTCATTCAGGATCGCCGCATGGCCGGGACCGATGAAGCGGCCGGAACTTTCCAGAAACATCGTGCCGCCGCCATTGGTCATGTTGACACCGGCCCGGTCATAATAGGGTCCGGTGACGCTGCTGCTGCGGCCCACGCGGATGTTGTAGGTGCTGTTAACACCGGCGCAGCAACCACCAAAATTGACGAAGAGATAATAATAACCGCCGTGCTGGTACAGGCACGAGCCTTCCTCGGTATTGCTGAAAAATGTCGGGCCGTTGTTGGAAACGCGGTAAATCGGCGAATTGGCTGAGATGCGTTTGCCGGTGGATGGATCCAGTTGCATAATCAGGATGCCATCGGAGTAGGAGCCAAACGACATCCACACGGTGCCATTGGTATCCACCATGATGCTCGGATCGATGCAGTTGTAGGCGGTGAGATCGGTGGTGGCGTTCGTCGCAAAATCCGGATTGGACTGGATGACCTTACCCTGGTCGGTCCATGTGGGTGCGATGAGCGAGGGCGAGGTGACCAGTCCAATGGCGGAATTAATCGTGCCCCAATCCGAGCACGCATAGTACAGATTATATCTGCCATTGAACCAGGCCTCGTCTGGCGCCCAGAAATATCCGTTGAAGCCCGGCACAGCATTCGTTGTCCACGCGGGAGGGTTCCCGGGAAATACCGGATTGGTGAAGTTCCAATTCCGCAGGTCCGTGGAGAAAATGGCGCCGATACCCTGGCCATCGCCATATTCGAAATAGAAACTGCCATCCTTGATGATCGTGCCTGGATCATGCAAAAAATCGTACCCCAAAACGGCTTGTTCCTGCGGCAGATAAGGAACGAGATTGGTGTTCGGGGTCACCGTGATGGTTATCGCATTGGTGCTGACAAACGCGCCCAATGTCGCGGTCAGAGTTGTGTTCCCTGCAGCGATGGCCGCCACCACACCGTTGGTATCAATCGCAGCCACATTCGGATTACTCGACTGGTAAGCAATTGCGCCCGGCAAAGCGGCCGGATCCAATGCAGTCAGGACCGCATTCTGAACGTTTGGATAATCGCCGAGGACCGTCAACGGCTGGAAGGTGCCCGTCGTCAGGTTGGTAGGAAACGATCCCAGATGTATATCCTGCAACGAACCGCCGAGAGGAACGGTAGTGACGCGTGTTCGGCCGGGGATGAAGGTTTCGTCAACAATGATATCTGACGTGTCCTGCGCCTTTCCGTACGCGAGCAAGATACCTCGTGAAATCCAATTGTTCACCGTCCCGGTGAACGAACCTGGCAGAAGTAATGCGCCCCCCGCCAGATTCATTGATCGGGTGGCATCCGAAACCATGTCGACCGTTTCGACGGTCAGGCCGCTGGCAATGCTCAAGGTGCCGCCGTATAGGTTCACACGGCCTCCCCAATACATGTAATTGACGGTGGCGGAAGCGTTGCCATACAGGTTCAGGGTTGCATACGGCCCGCCGGAGTACCACCAGGTGTCGCCCAGCGCCAGTCCAGTGCCGGATACGGAGGAACCGTTGAACAAATTGACGATGCTGGGATGTGTCGGATCGTTTTGTACCGGGACAAGGTAGTTACGCCAGTTCAGCGTGCCATAAACGTTCAGGCCGGCCCCGAATTCCGGGCCATAAATCATATCGGACGACCCGCTGCCGGGACTTTCCACCTCACCGTTGGTAATGGTCATCACCGACCAGCCGTTGGCCGAATCCAGCCAGACATTGGCATCCACGGTGGACGAAGGCACGCCTGTGGGATTCCAGTTGTTCGGGTTTCTCCACATTCCATCCCCGCCCAGGCCCGACCAGTGGGAATCCTGGCCCAATGCGCTATCAACCTGGAAGGCCGCCAGAATAACAAAGGCCGCATAAAGGCTTTTTGTTTTCATAAGGAATTCCAGGAGGCCGGCACGCTACGGCGTTTGTAACCGGAAGAAGGCCTGGTTATTGGTCGGCGTGAGCGACAAAAAGTTGATGCCATTCGTCGCCGTCGGCGCGCCGGCAACCGGTGTCCACGATGCGCTGGAGCCGAGCCCCGGAGAGCTGTACAATCCCAGGCCGTTGTTGAAGGCCGGCCAGTTGAGCGTCAAACCCGCCAATCCACCGGACAAACCCAGCGACGAAGCTGTAATCTGTTCGACGGGCAGCGTCTGGGATGAAATAACCACCGAATCCATCTGGCCATTGAAATACGGGTCGGTCGCGGATTGGCTGCGGCCCAAATAATCCTGGGAACCCTGAACATCGGACGGCAGGATGTAAGCACTGCCATTGACCGCCACCGCCTGGCCATTGACGTACATCACGGCTTCACTTCCGTTCAACGTCACCGCGACGTGTGTCCAGACACCGACCGGCAACGGACCGGGCGCGGCCAGGGACCAGGTGGCTTTTCCGTTATCCGCCGTGATCTGAAATTGCAGGGTCCCGTTATTGGCTTTAGCGGTCAGCGTCGCATAACTGGCGGTTCCCGAACCAAAGCTGAATATGCGCTGCAACGCGCTGCCGCCGTTCCATTCCACCCAGGCCGAAAATGTCTGCATGGTGCCGATGCCCGAAGGCAGGCTGACATACTGGCTCGCACCGCTCAAATTCAACACCGGACCCCGGATCGGATCGGTTACCGTGGACGCGCCGTTCATCAGCGTGCCGTTATAATTCCCATTCGCATCCGCAGCGGCATTGGCAAAGGGATAACTTGCCGTCCACAGATTGTTCGTCGGCCCCGGCAGTACACTCACAAAATTGGTTGCGCTGTTCCCAAATCCATCCGTCGCTGCGAGCAAAACCTGGAAGAACCCATTGGTGGTGGTCGGGTCCGACGGCACCACAAAACTGCCGTTGCCGACGCCAGCGACCGGCCCCAGCACGATGTTGGTTGTGTTGGTGCTGCAAAATTCAACTGTCCAGACCAAATTGGAATCAGACAAGGGAACATTCGCATAATCAACCGCCGCGCCGGCGAATGAAATCACACTGCCGGGCTGGAAATGCGTCAGTACCGTAGGCGCGGTAATGCGTGGCTGCGGCGCGACAATTTCCGTCGGCGCCAATGCCCGGCCATAAAGACGGACCGAACCAATTTGACCGTTGAAATAAGGATCGGTGGGAAACTGGCTCCGGCCAAAATAGACGTTGGTAGGCGCGATGTCTGGCGCGGTGAGAGTCAGGGAACTGTTCGTCACCACGGGCGTTCCGTTCACATACATAATACCGCGGGAACCGTCGGTGGTCACCGCCACCTGAGTCCAGGCGCCGATCGGCGCGGCGCTGGTGGCGTCAAGATGCTGTTCCCCCGCGATGCCGGAAGAGGTGATCGTGAACCGCATCACGCCGCCGGCATTTTCCGGCGTGAGGAAGGCATAGCTGTTGGTTAGGCGTCCAAAATCAAAGACGCGCTGCCAGGGCAGGCCTCCGTTCCACTTGAACACGGCAACAAAACTGCAGGCATTGGCCGCGCCGCCGGGCAGGCTGATGAACTGGTTGGTCCCGTTCAGGTTCAGCACATTGCCCAGCAACGGATCATAATAGGCGTCGGCTCCGTTGTTCAGCAAACCGTAATACTGGCCGTTGTCATCGCTGGCATCCATGTGGAAATGGTAAAGCGCCGACCAGTCGTTGGTGAACGATGGCCAGCCATCCGTCGTCCAGGACAGCGGTTCCACGTCATAGGTCGGCGCGCCATTGTTGTTGCCGTCGTAATAGTGGTAGCCGAAGTATTCAACCCCGTTGCCCTCGAGAATCCCCATCTGCCCCGGCCCGATGAATTTGCCCGTGGTTTTGAGGAACAGGGTGCCGCCACCCGAGACCATGTTCACACCGTTGTCGTCCAGGTACGGTCCGGTGATATTCGTGCTGCGGCCCATGCGAATGTTATAGGTGCTGTTCACCCCGGCGCAGCACGTGCCCCAGTTGGCAAAAAGGTAATAGTAATTTCCGTGATGGTAGAGATACGACGCTTCGATCGGGTCGCCCGAGGCGGTGTTAAAAGCTTCATGAATGCGCCCGGGGCTGTTGGTATTGATCAGACCGGTCGTGGGATCAAGTTGAACCATGTAAATCCCATTCCAGAATGAGCCGAACGACATCCACAAATTGCTGGACGTGTCGAACGTGACGCTGGGGTCGATACAATTGTACGCACTGCCGTTGGATGACTCAATCACCGGACCCTGGTCGGTCCAATGATAACTCGGGTTGCTTGGATCCAGGGTTGGATTCGTGGCCAGGCCGATGGCCGAAACCTGGCTTCCAAAGGTCGAGACCGCGTAATAGAGATGGTAAACGCCATTAAAATAAATGACGTCCGGTGCCCAAAAATTCCCCGTGAATCCGGGGACAGCACTCGTCGTCCAGGACGGCGGGCTGGAAAACACGCTCGGACCGGCGCTCCAATATTTCAAGTCAGACGACGACTTTGAAGAAATGCCTTGTCCGGTGAAAAAGACATAATAACGTCCATTGCACGGAGTGATTGCCGAAGGATCATGAACGCCCAGGTTGCCGCGCAAGTCCGAAGGCGCCGCTTTCAGGAATTGATTTGAGCCCAGCAAGACTCCCAGCAGAATGGGGGGCAACCAACCGCGAAAAGATATCCCCGACAAACACATTGACGCAGTGGGCGATTTGAAAATGTCAGCCTGTAACAGGTTCACGTTTTGCGACTTAATTATCCACTATACCACTGGTGGAGATTCGCCCAAACGCCATTTTGCGAATTAAAAACGCCAAAAATCACGACGTGATGCCAGCCCAAAATCGGAAAGGATCAGCGCTAAATTCAGGCCGCCGGCATCTGCTTGAGATTGCTCCCACCCAGACTGGCCGTGGCAGATTGTCCCTGCATCATCTCGTTGTAGAATTTGTCGGTGATGCGGTATTTAAACATCACAAACCCCGTGACCAGATGAAAGCATCCCGGGATGACGGAAAGCGACAACGCGATGCCGGTGAGGGTAAAGGCACTTTGTATCTGGTCGGGCACGTAATGGAAGTACGTCAGCAACGTGCCCACGGCCCAGCCGCCCAGGCTCATCCCCATTTTTTGGCAGAAAGAAATGCCGCCGAATGACATGCCGGCCACGCGCTTCCCGCTTTTGACATGACCATAATCAACCGCCTCGGCAATCGCGGACCAGAACACCGGCGCCTGCAGATCCACGACGATGCAAACCAGAAAGTAGAGCACAAAGGCCGGCACGACGTCACCGGGTTTGACCGCAAAATAAAGAATGGCGCTGAAGACCGCAGTCGCGATCTGGCTCCACCGGAAGAGTTTGACCTTGCAAAAAGTTTTCGTGACCCAGGTGGAAACGACCATGGCCAGGATGGAGGCAACCACGCCAGTCGTCAGAAAATTCGAAAGCAGAACTGTGTCGCCGGCGCTCGCGCCACTCCATTTGCCCAACAGGGAATGCGTCGTGAGGAATTGCGACACCGCGCCCGGTTGCGATGGCAGGTTGCCATATAGATAATATTTGGCGTAATACGCCGCCACCGACCCGCGGATGACATAGCCGATGGTGGCGATGACGCACACGGCAGCCAGGACCACCCATTGGTCATTCTTGAAAAGGAGCTGGAGCTGGAGCAGTAATGGTTTCTGGTCCACCTTGTGTTTCACCCGTTCCGTCGTGGTAAAGAAGCAGAACAGAAACAGCAAGGTCGCCATCGCCGCCATCAAGGCCATGGACATTTGATAACCGCGGGCCAGATGGCCGACGCCCCAGCGCGCGGCCATCAGCGGCACGATGATCGTCACCATGAATGCGGCAACCTTGGCGAAAAAGAGGCGATAACCATTGGCCGATAATCGTTCTTGCGGATCTTCCGTCAATACCCCGATCAATGAAATGTACGGGATGGTTACCGAGGTAAAAACGAGCATCATCAAAATGTACGTCGCGTAGGCCCAAAGCAGTTTGGCGTTATAGGCCAGTTCCGGCGTGGTGTACACCAGCATCACGGAGAGCCCGAAAGGAACCGAAAACAAAAGCAGATAAGGCCGGTACCGGCCCCAGCGCGTAGTATATTTGTCGGTAATCATTCCCATCGCCACGTCGGCGAACGCGTCAATCAGGCGCGGCAACAGCATCAGCATACCGATGTCAGCGGCTTTCAAGCCGAAGACGTCGGTATAAAAAAACGTCAGAATCAAGGCCATGGACGACCAGACGACATTCACCGCCATGTCTCCGGCGCCAAAACCGATTTTTTCCAGAACGGAAAGTCGGGGTGTTTTCATGGTCAGGTTACTTGATCACCATGCTCCGATAAGCAGCGAGAGCTTTTTCGTCAATGAACGGCCAGTTGTCCTGGTCCCAGTTGAGTTCGGCAATCCTCAATTTTTGCAGGCCATTGTCCGCCCGCTCATAGGCGTGAAACACCAGGTAATCCTTCCCGTCCAAGGCATAGACGCTGCAGCCACCCGGCCCGGCCCAGTCCTTGTCCCCCTTCAGCAACAAACTCCCTCCACCTTCGGCCAGGCCAATACCATCCTTGTCCAAATACGGCCCGCGTAAGTATCTCGACCGCCCCACCATGATTTTGTAGGTGCTCTCCGCGCCGCGACAGCATAGACCCCAGGAAACAAACAAATAATAGTAATCGCCCCTTTTGAAAATAAACGGTCCTTCGATTTGGTCCGGTCCGGGGCTTCGGTCGTCTTCCAGTATGGAACGATCTCTTTTGGCCAGGGAATACCATTCCTGTGGTTCCGCGATGGCATTCCAGGTCGGGTCCAGCTTGACCAGCTTTATGCCGCCCCAGAACGAACCAAAATCCATCCAGGGCGTCCCGTCTTCATCGACAATTATATTCGGATCAATCGCGTTCCACAGATCACGGCCCGTGATGGACTGGACCACAATGCCCCGGTCTTCCCACTGGTAATCCGGAGCGCCCGGATCAAGCGTTTTATTGACCGCCAGGCCGATGGCCGAATTGTTTTCACCCGAAGCGGAGACGGCATAGTACAAATAGTATTTGCCATCGTGCCGGGTGATGTCGGGCGCCCATTCACGGCCGTCGAAACGGCTGGTCACGTCTTTCGCCCAGGACGGCACACCGGGAATCACCCGACCGCCCAGCTTCCAATGCGCCAAATCCCGGGAGGTGTAAAACATAATCCCCGGTCCCGAACTGTAGAGATAATAGGTATCACCCTCTTTCGCCATCGCCGGATCATGAATGCTCACCTGGGTCGAGCGCACAAGAGACGGGCAGTCGGCCGTGATACTTTTGGTCATCCCACCGGCGGAAACGGAAACCATGTCGGTAATGGAACCGACCGCCATCGGCAGAACGGTTACCGCCATGTGCGCCGTGTCCGAACCGTCGATTCGGTCGAAGGTGAAAACCACATCTGCTCCGTCGGCTGAGATCCGGGCGGCACGGGCGTATGCATTCGTGGCGTTCATAAATTCCGTCTCGGCCGGCAGAGTATCGGCCACCCGCACGGCCAGGACCGGCGACGCCGACGGGTTCGTGACGTTGATCCGGTAGGTCAAGGTGCCGGTAATCACGTCGCGACTGGCCGGGCCCGCGACCGACAGGATGAGCGGTTTTTGCGCCTCGACCCGGGTGCTCATTATCATCACGCCCACCAGTAGTGGTGTCAGCGTTAGAGGGCCTTGGGAAATTTTCACGTGAGACAGGTTTTTTCCGCTATTCCCGGACTTTTCTGGTGATGCCGACGCGCATGCGCGCAGTTAATTCGAATGGGAAGTTTGGCGGTGCAAAGTTCTTAATCGAGTCAAGACTACCTCCCGGGTCTGGGAATCCAAACGCCATTTTGCGAAAAAAAAACGCCAATTTTTACAGCCGGTTTTAAATTGTGTTTGAGTCCGCGTACGTTAAGTTGCCGCGCCCATGACCAAAGTTAAGTCAACCCCGCGTCCCGTTAAAAGTCCAGTCTCCCTCACCATTCAGGCGGGCCGGCCCGGCGCAAAGATCAACCCGGCCATGTGGGGCGTTTTCTTTGAAGACATCAACTTTGGAGCCGATGGCGGGCTCTATGCCGAACTGGTGAAGAACCGTTCGTTCGAATTTCCGGATCCGCTCATGGGCTGGACCCGCATCAGTCCGAGTCTGGCGTGCGGCCAATTATCCATCCGGACCGACAATCCTTTCGATGCTGCCAATCCCCACTATCTCCGCATTCAATCGGAAGGCACCGCGCCGTTTGGCGTCGCCAACGAGGGGTTTCGCGGCATCGGCCTGCGCGAAGACGAGAGCTACGATTTCTCCATTCAAATCCGCGGCGTGTCGGGCGCGCCGCGGGTAAACGTGCAATTGTACGGTGCGGACGGAACCCTGCTGGCGGCCGCGCTGTTGCAGGGATTCTCCTCCGGCTGGAAAAAATTTACCGCCGTTCTGCGCCCCGCGGACGCGGATCCGAAGGGCCGATTGCAGATCGTTCTGGAAGGGAAGGGCGCCGTGGATCTCGACCTCGTGTCGCTTTTTCCGCGGCACACGTGGAAGCATCGTCCCGGCGGCCTGCGCGCGGACATGGTGCAGATGCTGGCCGACCTGAAACCCGGCTTCCTGCGTTTTCCCGGCGGCTGCATCGTGGAAGGCAGCGTGTTGGAGCGGCGTTACCAGTGGAAAAACACCATCGGCCCAATGGAAAACCGCCGGTGGCTCATCAACCGCTGGAATTATGAATTCATCCACCGTCCCACCCCGGACTATTTCCAGTCATTCGGCCTGGGCTTTTTCGAATTCTTTCAATTGTGCGAGGACATCGGTGCCGAACCGCTGCCGATTATCAACTGCGGCATGGCCTGTCAGTTTAACTCGGGTGAACTCTGTCCGCTGGACGAACTGGATGCCTACCTCCAGGACGCCCTCGACTTGATTGAATTCGCCACCGGCCCCTCCCGCAGCCCCTGGGGCGCGCAGCGCGCGGCGATGGGACATCCCCGGCCGTTTAAAATGAAGCTGCTCGGCATCGGCAATGAACAATGGGGACCGCAATACATCGAGCGTTACACGCGCTTCGCCAAAGTGCTCAAGGAAAAACATCCGGAAATTCAACTGGTCGCCGCGGCCGGGCCGTTACCGGATGATGAACGTTTCAAATTTATCTGGTCGAAAATGCGCGAGCTCAACGCCGATATTGTGGACGAACATTGTTACGCCAATCCGGCCTGGTTCTTCGCCAACAGCCATCGCTACGACCATTATGACCGGAACGGGCCGAAAGTTTTCATGGGTGAATACGCAGCGCAAAGCGTCGCCATGGTCAGCACCAAAAACCGGAACACGCTCGAATGCGCCCTTTCCGAAGCGGCTTACCTCATCGGTCTGGAACGCAATGCCGATGTCGTGCGGATGGCTTCGTATGCGCCGCTGTTTGGCCACGTGGACGCGTGGCAATGGACCCCTAATCTGATCTGGGTGGATAACCTTCGCATTTACGGCACGCCGAACTATTACGTCCAGCAATTGTTCAGTCGGAACCGCGGCGACGTTGTTCTGCCGACACAACTGGAAGGGATCAAAAAATCGCCCGCCGGCGTCGAAGACCTTTATGCCGGCGCCACCCGCGATGACCGGGCGGGCGAAATTATCCTGAAAGTCGTCAATGCCACCAGCCAGGCGATATCGGCGATGGTCAATTTGAAAGAAGTCAAACGTGTTGGCGTGGGCTCGGAAACGATCTTAACGGGAACCAGTCTGAACGATGTCAATTCATTCGCTGAACCGGCAAAGGTGGTGCCAAAAACTCGGTCCTTCAAAGCCGGCGGCTCTGTTTTTAAACACGCCTTCCCGGGCAACTCGATGACTGTATTGCGTCTGAAAGTTTGGCGTTAATCACGCCTCTGAAGCTGGATTTCACGGATGAAAACGTCGCCGGCACCTGAGCGAACGTAATCAATTTCACCCATCTTTGTTGAAAGTGCGGCGACAACATTTTCCTGAGAAAGGAGGTATTGCTGGAACGGATGGTGCTGTATTCAGCCACCGTGAATATTCGGACCAGGTTTCTTTCATTCGACAGAATGATCTTCGTCGGAGTGCTCGTGTTGATTTGTACCGACGTGCAGGCGCAGTATCTTTTTGTGTCCGATAACCAGAGCGGTAACATTTATAAATTTACGCCGAGCGGAGCGCAAAGCACTTTTGCCTCCGGGCTGGCCGGGCCTGCCGGGCTGGCCTTTAATAGTGCAGGCAATCTGTTTGTGGCGAATCCCGTCAGTGGCACCGTTTATCAATTCACACCGGATGGAACTCGAAGCACTTTTGCCTCCGGGTTGCTTGAGCCTACGGCACTGGCCTTTGATAAGGCAGGCGATTTATTCGTGGCAGATGGTTACGGCAATAATATCATCGAATTCACGCCCGACGGAAAGCAAAGCATTTTTGCCTCCGGCTTGAATAATCCCGACGGAGTGGCCTTTAACAGCGCGGGCGACTTATTTGTGGCGGATTGGGAGGATACCAATATCATCGAGTTTACGCCAATTGGAACGCGGAGTATTTTTGCTTCCGAGGTGTGGAGTTTTCCGGAATTAGTTCCCCCTATGCCTACGGCACTGGCCTTCGACAACGCGGGTGATCTGTTTGTAGCGAACCAGGATAGTTACAACATCTATGAATTTACAACAAACGGGGTGCAGAGCATTTTTGCCTCCGGCTTGAATAATCCCTACGGAGTGGCCTTTAACAGCGCAGGCGACTTATTTGTGGCCAGTGCGGGCGGAAATAACATAATCGAAATCACGCCGAGCGGAGTACAAAGCACGTTTGTCACAGGATTGAATGACCCTGTTGCACTGGCCTTCGAGCCCGTGCCCCAATTGCGGGCCATCGGCACCAACGGCGCATTCCAACTCAACGTTTCGATGCCCTCGCCGTATTATTCAATCATCATCCAGGCCTCAACTGACTTGGTGAATTGGGCGAACCTCTACACCAACACACCACCCTTCACCTTCACCGACTCGATGGCGACCAATTTCCCCTGTCGCTACTATCGCGCGCTGCTCGGTCCATGAGGGACTAAAGTTTCACCTAAACCTTCGCCTCACGGGCTCAGGAAGAACGATAGGTGGCAATGCCGGGCGGTTTTTGTCAGAACTGGTGGCCCACTTCCATGTAAAACAGGCTGCCTTCGCCGGATCGGCCGTAGTCGAAACTGATGATGGTTGAAAGATTCCATGCCAGCCGGAATCCAATTCCACCGTCCAGCTTCCAATCGCTGAACGTCGTGTCGCTGACCGAATTAAATACCCGGCCGGTGTCCACAAAAGGCACGAGCATGAACCGAAGATGTTGTCCCCAAATAGTCTTTTCACCAAAACTCCACCGCAATTCCCCGTTTGCGAGGGCCGCTGCGTCGCCGACAAACCGGTCGGTGACAAAGCCGCGCATGGTGGCGAAGCCGCCCAGGCCGGTGATGTCTCCGTCAGTAAAGGGGATCGTGGGCGCGGCATAAAACGGCACATCGCCGAATTGCATGGTATAGGTGAGCCGCCCGGCCAGGACCAGCCGGCCGGATTGACCGAGCAGGTTTTGGTACCCCCGCCCGCTGAAAGTGACTTGCTCGTAGTTGAAGGATGAGCCCAACGCCTCGCTGGAGATCCGGCCGACGGCCTGAAGCATGACACCGGAGGCAGGGTCCGGCTCGAAGTCCCGGGTGTCAAACGTCAATCCGATCTTAAAAGCGTTATCCCAGCCGCCATTGAACCCGATGACTTTCCCGGCCTGCTGGTCGGTGAAAAGGCGGGTCGGCTGCATCACGGCGCCATTGATGTTCTCGCCGGTGTAGTCTTGTACGTCCACATGACCAAACTGAAATCCTATCTGGGGCCGGAGCCAGCCACCCCAATAATCCCGCTCGACCGTGAACACCCCGCCGGCCCGGGTGTTCTCGTATTCGTTGTAGCGTGCCCAGGTCTGACCGTTGACATTCTGGTTCAAGGCCTTCTGGTACTCGTCGAAATTGTCATACGTCAGTGGTGATCCCGGGTAGGTGAGGGGACCGAGCGTGGATTCTCCAATCCCGAAATAGTTCTCGTATTTGTTCTGGTCAAAGAAGACCGCCGTACGAATCCGCCAGGGGGTATCGTTCACATACGGTTGGTCGTAGCCGAGAATGGCCCGGGTCGAACCGCCGGTGCTGCCGACGGCGGCCAGAGCCAACCTCTTCCGGTACGGCGTATAACGAAAGAACGGGCTGTTGGTGGAACCGTTGTCGAACCATTGGACCGCCGCGCCGTAGTTGAATCCAGTCTCCGGATCCCAACCGATGGCCGGGAAGCCGGTGAAGTAACTGTCCGCGCGCTTGTCTTTGAGCAGGAGATCGGGCAGGGGAGACTTGTTCGCCATGAAGTCGGGCGGCGGCAATACCGGCGGGAGGTTCGTTGAGTCCGCGGCCCGGGCTGGCAGTAGCGTGTGAGTGGCGCCAAGAACAATAATCAAGGCGAGCCACCGGGTGTCGGCCCGGAAACAATCACCCGGGAGGTACACACTACGGGTTCTCCGTATGCGAATGCTGTCGTGCCGCGAGGTAACGATCCAATTCGGCCACGTCCTCGAATATGGCCACACCGGGCAGGGATTTCATGATCTCAAAGACCTCCTGAATCTGGGGTTGCAGGTTGATGAACGAGGCTTGTCCGCCGCGTTCCTTGAGCACTTTGCGGGTCGACGTAAACACCCGGAGCCCGGCGCTGCTGATAAACTTCAACTGCGCCAGGTCGAACACGACATCCTTGACGGGTCCGGCCAGCACCGGCGCGAGCTGGCGTTCCAGGTCAGGCGCGGTGGCCGTGTCGAGGCGGCCGGTCAGTTTCACAGTGACGGATCCGGCGCCCTGGCCGCCGACGTTCTTCCGGATTTGAGTTTCGAGTGGCATAGGCATGACTGGTTCCTGTGTAGTGGGTATGCTTGCCGTTGGCAACTGGATTTCTGATCCGCCTCCACCGCGGCGGGTCAGGCGCAGGACGATTTGGTTGTCTCCGCCGGGCTCAGGAGTTCTGGGTATGTGACCCCTGTCGCTCGGCCAGATAACGGTCCAGCGCGGCCAGGTCTCTGAATAAATTAAAACCCGGAAGCGACTGGATGATGGCGAAGGCCTCCTCGACCTGGGGCTGCATGTTGATGAGCGACGCTTTGCCGCCGCGCGCCACCATTTGTTTGCGGGCCAACGTAAACAGGCGCAGGCCGGCGCTGCTGACAAATTTGAGCCCGGCCAGGTCGAAGACCAGATCGCTGACCCGTCCCGCGAGGCACTCCATCATCTGCCGATCGAGTTCTGGCGCCGTGGCGGTGTCGAGACTGCCAACGAGTGTTATGGTGACCACGCCGGACTTCTTCGGGTCGGCGTCCTTTTGGATTTTGATTTCAAGTGGCATATGACTTTGGTTTCAGGCTGGTTTAAGGCAGTTTAAGAAACGGATGGCGAATGGTCCGGCCCGCCGACGCGTTTGGCAAGGCGGAGAATGTTTTCTCCGTCCACGCGAGTGTATTGCATCTCATCGATGTTACGGCGTACTAATTGAATGCCCCAGCCGCCGGGCGCGTCCTCCTCTTTGGGTTGTTCGCGTTCCGCCGCCTTCGTCGGGTCGAACGCCGGACCTCGATCACGCAATTCGATGACGAATGTGTCATGGGTCAGCTCAATGGTGACCTGAAATTTCCGGAGGGCATCGCGCCTTAATCCATGATTGACAATGTTGCTGCCGCACTCCTCCAGTGCCAGCATCAAACCGAAAATGATTTTTTCCGGCACACCCTGCGCCCGCGCGAATTGCTCCAACGCTTCCACCGCGCGCATCACTTCCTCGGGCGTGGCCTGTAATTCGAGCGTCAAGCAACCCCCCTTTTCTCCGGTTTAACTTTCAAGGTCAGAATGGCGATGTCATCAGACTGCGGTGCGCCGGCGACATGGTCACGGACCTTCCCGAGCAGGCCGGTGGTAATGCCCGGCGCGGATTGGCCGACGAGCCCGCCCGCATCGGCCAGCAGCCGTTCGTTGCCGTAAAGGTCTGCCTGTGGATTGAATGCCTCGCTCACGCCGTCAGTATACAACATCAACGCGTCACCCGGGCGCAGCTTCAGTTCGGAGCGCTCAAACTCCAGGCCCGGCTCGAAACCGAGGGCGGTGCCGAGATTCGGGACCGCCCAGCGCGGCGGTTCACCGGCGGGGTACAACACCGGACGGCAATGACCGCCATTGGCCAGAGTCAGCCGGCCTGTGCTCGGCTCGAACACAGCGCAAAGAAACGTCACGAACATGCCGGACGGATTCTCCGCGGCGAGTTCGTCGTTCAACCGGGCGAGGATGCGTTCGGGTTCGGAGATTTCCCGCGCCAGCAATTGTGCAAGGCTGATGGCCCGCACCATGAACATCGAGGCCGGGATGCCTTTGCCCGAAACGTCGCCCAGAAAAACGACCAGCCGGTCCGGCCCCGCCGCGCAGACGCCATAGAGATCACCCCCCACTTCACGGGCGGGTTCGAGGACGGCGCCGAACTCGAGACCATACGCCTTTTCCACGCCAGTGAAATCTTGGGGCAACATGCCCATCTGGATTTCGCGGGCGATGCGCAGTTCGCTGGCAATCTGTTCCTTTACCGCGTCGCTGTAGGCCTTGGCCTTGAGGAGCGACCGCACCCTCGCTTTCACCTCCAGCATCTCGAACGGTTTGGTGAGATAATCATTTCCGCCCACTTCGAACCCGCGCGTCTTGTTCTGCACTTCCTCCAGCGAAGAAAGAAACATGATGGGCACCTCGGTGGTCTCCGGCATCTGGCGCAGCCGGCGGCACACTTCATAACCGTCCATTCCAGGCATGACGATATCGAGCAAGACCAGGTCCGGGGGCGTCCGCGCGGCGATTTGGAGCGCCAACTCGCCGTTGAGCGCGAGGCTGAGCTTGTGGTCGGTCTTGAGGCCTTCGACCAGGATGTCGAGATTGGCCTTGGCGTCGTCCACCAGCAACACGCGGCAATCGGAAAGATTTTTCATTGGTCCGTAGGGACTTTGAACAGAAGGTAACAGAGGAAACGGGGAGCTGTGCAGAATGACATCTCCGCTATCCCGGTTTGCTCCTGTTCGAGTCTGGCTGTCATGTGATTGGGAAATTTTTCAGTGCCTGGTCCAGTTGCGCCTGGGCGTCGGCGAAGGCGTAACCCTGTACGAGTTTTTCGAACTTCGGCCAGACATCGACGGCAAACAACGGGCGCAGGGCCGCCTGGTTGGCTTCGATGAAATCCGCTGCGCCCGGATCGAATTCCGAGAGCAACTTGTTCAAGTGCGTTGCCGCTTCGCGGGACTGGGCTGGATTGGCCGCTGCCGGCGGCGCCGTTGGCACCGGAGTTTCCGGGGCTATCGAACCCAGGGCAGCCTTCAATTGTTCAACCAATGGATCCAGTGCGGTGGTTACCTGCTGTTTCGCAGATGCGACCTCCTCCGACTTGGCATGGTTGCGAATGAGCTTTTCCAGCGCACCAGCAGCGGTCTGGACGGGTTTGGCGCCAATGTTGCCGGCCACGCCCTTGAGTGTATGCGCGAGGCGTTCAGCCAGCGCGGGATCGCCCTGGGCGAGGGCATCGGAGATTTGGGTAATCGCCGGGCCTTGCTGCTCAGCGAATTGACGGAGCAATTTCAGATACAATTTTTGGTTGCCGGCCACACGGCTCAGGCCGTCCTTGGTGTCGAGGCCCGCCACGACGGGAAGTTCGCCGTTTGGCTTTGTGTCCTTGCTCTGCTCTGCCATTCGGGTCTTCTCTCCGCCGGCGGCGACGGGAGATGGGTTGGCGGATTTGTAAACCCGGCCGACGATTTCGTATAGCAACGCCGGGTCAATCGGTTTGGAAATGTGGTCGACCATGCCGGCGTCCAGACAACGTTGGCGCTCTTCGATGGTCGCATGCGCCGTCATGGCGATAATCGGTAACGCGCCGAACCGCGCGTCAGACCGGAGCTTCGCCGTCGCCTGATAACCATCCATTTCCGGCATTTGCAGGTCCATCAATACCATGTCAAACGGCGGCGGTTGCGGTCCGTTCGACAAGGTTTCGACCGCTTCACGCCCGTTGTTGGCAATCTTGACCGTCGCGCCAGCCCCTTCGAGCAGCTCGACGGCGATTTGCTGGTTGATGTCGTTGTCCTCGGCCAGAAGAATCCTTGCCCCGCGCAGCCGCGTTTCCTGCCCGGCTTCCGTCGCAACGGTTTCGCCGGGAGCGGCAAAAACGTTTACCAGCGTGTCCACGATCATGGATTTGGTGACGGGCTTGACGAGGAAGCCGTCGAGCTGAAGACGCTCGGCTTCCTCCCGGACTTCCTCGCGTCCGAACGCGGTCACGAGCACAATGGCAGGCAGGTGGCTCAAGGTCTCGTCGCTCTTGATGTAACGGCTGGTTTGTAAACCATCCATGCCGGGCATGCGCCAGTCCATAAATACAATGTCGTAAGGGTCGGTGGCATCGTGTTTCTGAAGCGCCGCAATGGCCTCCTTTCCGGATGCGACTGCATCCACGCGACTGGTCAGGTTGCTGAGCGGTTCCTGCAAAATTTCACGGGCGGTGGGGTTGTCGTCCACCACCAGCACACGGAGTTGTGCCAGTTTTTCGGGAATCAGTTTGCCCGAGCCTTTTGCTTCGCCGACACCCAGCCAGACGGTGAAATGGAACGTGCTGCCGAGGCCCGGCTCGCTTTCAAGCCAGATGCGTCCGCCCATCAATTCGACCAATCGCCGGCAGATGGTCAGGCCCAGCCCGGTGCCGCCGTGCTTGCGCGTGGTGGACATGTCGGCCTGGGTGAACGGCTGGAACAATTTCGCCGCCTGCTCTTTGGTCATGCCCATGCCGGTGTCACGCACGGAAAGCTTGAGCTGAACTTTTTCGCCTGTGCGCTCCTGCAGCCCGATCTCCAGCCGGATCTCGCCCTGCTCGGTGAATTTGACCGCGTTGTTGACAAAGTTTGTCAGAATCTGACCGAGGCGTAGCGGGTCACCGCGCAGAAATTCCGGGATGCCCGGAGCCACATGGGCCAGGAACTCGAGGCCCTTCTCGTGCGCTTTCTGCGCCGTGAGCGTGGTGACCGAGCTGATGACTTCGTCTAGCTTGAAGTCGGTGGTTTCCAAGTCGAGCTTGCCGGCTTCGATCTTGGAAAAATCGAGGATGTCGTTGATGATCGCCAGCAATGAAGTGCCGGCGTTGTGGACCTTGGCGACGTAATCGCGCTGCTTGGGAGTGAGCTGGGTCTTCAGGGCGAGATGGGACAGGCCGATGATGGCGTTCATCGGCGTGCGGATTTCATGGCTCATGTTCGCGAGGAACATGGACTTCATCTGCGTGGCTTCCTCGGCCTTTTCCTTGGCGGCAAGAACTTCCCTCTCCTGCTGCTTGCGCAGGGTAATGTCGCTGAAGCTGATCACCGAGCCCACCACCACGCTGTCCTTGAGGATGGGAGTCGCGCCATACTCGACCGGCAGACCCGTGCCGTCCTTGCACCAAAGGAACTCGTTATCAATGCGGCTGGCCTTGCCCTGCTTGTAGGCTGCGTACATCGGACATTCCTCCTTGGGATAATCGCTGCCATCGGGCCGGTGATGGTGAAAGGTGGCATGCGAAGGTTGACCGATCAGTTCCTGCGCGCTGAAACCCAACATCCGGCAAGCCGCCGGGTTCACAAAAGTAATCCGTCCTTCGATGTCCGTGCCGAAAATGCCCTCGGCGCTGGATTCAAGAATGAGCCGGGTGCGCTCCTCGGCTTGCTGTCGTTCTTCGCTTTCCAGCGCGAATCGGAGCGCGTTCGCCACCGTCTCGGCGGTCTTTTCCAGCCAGCGGGTCTGCATTTCCGTCAGCGGCTTGATCAGGCAAAGTTCGAGGACGCCCACCGTCACCTCGTTGGCCAGCAGCGGGCAGGCGACAATCTGCGACGGGGTGACCGCGCCAAAACCAAACTGGACGCGGAGCTTTTCGGCATCCGGCTGGATAAGGATCGGCCGCCGGGACTGCGCGGCCTGGCCCACGATGCCGCTGCCGAATGCAAAGGATTTGGGGACATCAGCATTGTCCGGATAGGCATGCGCGGAGAGGCGATATAGAAGGCCGTCTGCGCCCGTGACAAACACCGCTCCCATCGGCGCCGCGAGAAACTCAATCGCGCCCGCGAGCCCCCGTTCCGCCACCTGAGCCACGGTCAGATTGCCCCGCAGGCTGGTGTTCAACGCCGAGAGGCTTGATTCCAACACCGCTCTTTCCTGGGACTGGCGCGTCAGTTCCTCCAGTTGGCCCGCGCGCGTGGTAAGTTCCGCCGTGCGTTCCTGCACCGTGCGTTCCAGGTTTTGGTTCAGCTCCGCCAGGCTTTGCTCGCGCGCCCGGATTTCGCGCGCCATCTTCTGGAAGCTGCGCGCCAGTTCGCCCAGTTCGTCGCGGCGCTGCGGCAGTTCACCCAACATTCCTTCCTGGAAGTTTCCCTGCTCGATGGCGGTGGCGGTGCGCGTCAGGTCCAACAAAGGATGGGCGAGCCGTCGCGCGATGAAGGTGACGACCACCATCATGCCCAACAGCCCGGCGACGCCGATGAGGGCGGATCGGATGGTCAACTGGCGCACGGGCGCAAGAATGGCGTCTTCTTCAATGTTAAGAACGACCTTCCAGCCGGTCAGCGGTGAGGTCGCCCAGTAGACGCGCCGGCGCTTGCCCTCAATCGTGGTATCCGTAAATCCCTCGGGTTTTGCCGCCACGGCTTCCCCCCCCGGCCGGGTCTTCACATCGGCACCGGGAAAACCTTTCCGAAGCATGAGTTCTTCGTTTGGATGCACAATAATCTTCCCCGACTGGCTGACCAGGTAGGCGAATTCGTTGGTGCCGCTCCGCCCGCTTTCTTCCGCCCCACGCAGCCGGGCCGCCCGCACCATCGCGAGGAGTCGGTCCAGAGAGAGGTCCACGGTGGCGACGCCAAAGAAGTTGGAAGTGGCGTCGAACATAGGCATCGAAAGCGTCACCATGGTGATTTCAGAGCCACCTTCATCAAAGTAAGGTTCCGAGACATAGAAGGCCCGCGTGTTTTTGGGGCCGCTGTACCATTCCCATTTCGGGTCGTGGTAGTCGTAATCCAACCGCACCTGATTCGGCCAACTCTTGCGATCCACCCATGGCATTGCGTTCGTTTCGCGCCAGTTCTTGTCTTCGAACGCCATGGCGAGGCCGTACGCTTCATTCGTCGGCACGTGGGCCAGGAGTTGGGCCATGAAGGGAACCATGCCGGGGTCGGGTTGGCGACCGACCGACTCTTGGCGGCTGGCCGTGCTGCGCGGCAACATGCCCATGCGCGCAATGAAGTCGTCCACCTGGCGCGCCGCGGCGCGAATCTGGGTCATGGCCTTGTCGTTGGTCTGCTGCTCCAATTCGGTCCGGGCGGCCCGGTAATTGAACCACACCGTCAATCCAAATGCCAGCGCGCTGGCGACCCCGACCCCCAACTGGAGCCGGCGGGCGATGCTACGATTGGATAACAGCGTGTTCATGGTCAGACGCAATTATGTTGCTCTGTCAGTCGTGGCGGCCTGCCGGTCGCACACCATTGTCATTACTACACCCGTTTTTTAGTCAATTGTCCACCCTATCGGCGACGGGAGTAAATCGGTTAATACCATTACTTAGTCCCACTTTGAAGTCCCGGAATGTGCCGGCGTTGTTCCGGCAATCCAATTCCCGCCGGCTCAGGGCCGTTCGCCGTGGAGACCCGAAAGTCTTGTGGGTGAGCATTCGTTCAGGGACGTTACCACCAACTCTCCATCTGGATTCCCCAGGTCAGGCC
>DATJYM010000213.1:0-8745 GCA_035499615.1 Candidatus Acidiferrales bacterium
TTTGACCAATGCCAACGTGCCGATTGCCCCAGCCAGCCAGATGACGCCCACCCATCCGGCGTCCGGCCAATACGTGGATATCTGGGTGAAAGTCGGTTATTCGCTGCAAATCAACAACTGTTCCATTTATTATACCACTGACGGCTCGAACCCCGAGGGCGCGTTCGGTGTCGGCCAGGGCACGACACAGGTGGTGCAGGCGCATTGGGTGAATTATGACAACTCGCAGGGCAACGTTGACTGGTGGCAGGGCACGGTTCCCGGACAAAACAGCGGCGTGCAGGTACGTTACAAGGTCGCGTTGTTCAGTGGCGGCAGCTACGGTTTCTCGGCGGGGAACACCACGAATTGGCCGAGCATTCAACCGATTTCCTACGCCGAACCGTCCAGTTCCAAGCTGTTTGGCTTGACGCAGGCGGGCATCGCGAATTTCAATCCGACCGCCGCCGTGGTCTGGCTTCATAACGATCTCAATCCGGCCAACACCACCGTCGGATTGCAGTCCGGTTTCCACATTGTCCGCGCCCGGACCTTCCTGCCGGTGGCCAATTATTACACGAACCAAAGCGTCCTCACCACTTCAACGTCACAAAACTACATCTATGCCAATCAAGCGCAGGTGTACAACACCTTCGCCCAAACGTTTTACTATGATGGCGGGCTGCCCGGCGGCCTGATCTTGAATCCGCCGAACGACGGATTTTCAATTTCAAACTTCAACTACACGTTTGACCTTCGCGCCGACAGCACGGTGAGCAGCGTTCAATTCAACATCCAAACCTCCTTCACCAATTATTGGGACATCTACACCGGCTCGCCCAATGGGATTGGCAACGACACCAACGGCAATCCCATCTTTGTCAGCGCCACCCAGGTCACGCCCAACCCGAGCCTGAATCTGCAATACCCGAACTATCCCGAGGAATTTCAGTTTAATTTCGCGGATGTGCCCTATACCGGCACCGCCACTGTTACGGTGCGCCTGAACGATTACGCCACGAGCGTTTATACCAACGAGTTCACCACATTGACGCGCACGGTCAACACGCTTGCGCCGCAGCAGATGGTGCTCCTTTCCAGCCCGGCCGAGAACAACACGATTGTCACCTTGAACAGCAGCAATCTGGTCTACCTGATCCAGGCGTGTTTTGGCACCGGCCTGGCCTCTGCCGTTTCCAATTTTGACCTGATCATCAACGGCAGCCTGCAGCCGCAAGCCTCCTATATCATCCGACCGATAAATTATCCCGGTTGCCCCGGCATGAACTCACTGCTCTATCAGTGGAACGTGACCAATGTAGGCACGTACCTGATCCAGGTCGCGTACACCAATGGCCTCAGGCTCAGCGACTCCAAGACCGTGATTGTCGCGCCGCCCTTCCAAATCACCGGCCTGGCCAACGCGGGCGCCAATCCCTTGATCATCTGGGGCAGCACGCCGGGCGCTAATTATCAGGTCCTGTACACCACAAATCTGACCCGGCCTTTTCAACCCCTCGGCCCGTTGATCATGACGAACGGATTCTCCGCCTCCCTGTACGACACATCGCCGCCCTCGCCGCAGAAGTTTTACGAGATTGAAACCGTGCCTTGAAGGGACAGCCGGTTGCCACTAGGCAAGGACCCTTTTGAGAATCCGCACGGCTATTTCGATTTTACTTGTTTGGCGGCTAGGTTTGGGCAGGCCCGGATCGCGTTGGCTGGAGGTATTTACGAATCGCTCCAGACCCAAAAAGTGCCGGGGTGGCCATGCGGACCGGGCCGGATTCCAATACTGAACATCATCATCAGCAGCAGGTTGCCTTGGAACAGCGCCTTCGGCAAAAGCCGCCATTCCAGCGGACAGAATGCACCGCTTCTACATCGAATTTGTCGCGTAAAATCAGGGGTTTTTGCACAAAACCGCACAAACATGCGGTTGTACAAACCGTCCCGGTTGCTATACTGAAAAGCGATCAGCAACAACTCTAGATATAGATCAGCAGTAGAAATTAGTATTATTGAATCATGAACTCGACCAATAAAACCTTGGCCATCGCGCTTGCGATGGGTTTATCCGCCTTTGGCGCCTTTGCCGCTGCTACCGCCTCCGACAGTGCCCCGAATTACAGCAGTTGGAGTGCCTCAACCACGCCAAACCTCGGCTCTGGTTTTGGCGCGTGGTCCGTCCTAGACAACGATGGGGGTGGTAGTGCGCCGTATGCCGGCACCTATCTTGACCTGGCATCGTACAACAATGCCGGTTCGGTGAATGGCGGCCTCTCCGCTTGGGGCATCTATGCCAATGGCTCCAGCAGCGCATTCATTGACATTAGCCGCGCATTCAATGCAGGCGGCAGTGGGTCGGCGAACCTTTATAATCAGACGTTCTCCTTCGCCATCGGCTCTGGCGGTGTCGGTGGTGCGGGTCAGTCAATGGCCGCGAACATCGGCACGGCCTTCAGCTTGGGCTACGCGGGAGGGGGTTCCGACAACTTCACTCTGAGTGTGGACGGCGGCGCAGCCAATTACCTGAGCCCGGCGGTTAATCAGGCCGCGTTTACGGCCGGACTTACCGTTAGCTTGCAGGTGACCGGCGCGTTGAACAGTACTAGCGAAGGCTATGTGCTTTCCATCAGCCCGTTTGCGGGAGGCCCGGCGATCTACAGCACCAGCGGCACATTTAACAGCTCAGCCTATAACACTTCCAGCTTCACTTTTGCTGACAACAACACTGCGAATAACTCGTATCTTAACGACCTGAACATTACCGCGGAATCGGTTCCGGAACCGGCCAGCATGGCGATGCTCGGTTTCGCCGGGTTGACGTCGCTTCTGGCGATTCGCCGCCGGAAATAAATCAGCTTTGTTTTAAAATCAAGCCCCGCGACCAGCGGGGCTTTTTTGTTTTGCGCAACCTCCACCAAACCGTGCCACCGCCGATCTCATCTTCCGCTCAGTTCGATTTGCTGACGAAGTTCCCGATTGAAGTCATCTGCCCGCCGCAGTTTTTCCAGAGTTAAATGCATCCGATAACGCCAGTAATAATTGGGAATGGCCGGTACGTTGATACGCTCAGCGGCAATATCCTTGCGTCGCAGGCTTTCATTCATGCCGAGCAAGTCCTGCAACTGGAAGATGCTCCACATGGCCGATGAGGCGAGGTGCTGGTCCACGATGGCCCGGTTGATACCAATCTCGCAGTGCCTCGGAGCATCACCCGGCTGGCCCAGTTCCTCGTTGTAAAATTTTTGCGTGAGTCGGGCGTCTTCCTCCCACCACCCACGAATGGCGCTCATGTCGTGCGATGACGGCGTGACCACGCTGAGGTAGGGCGCGTCCGCCGGACGGGAAAATTCCTGGCCAAGCCGCTTGGGCATGCGTTGGATTTCGAGACTCAACAGACCGAGCTGTTTCATGACCACGGGCACGCAATCCGGCACGAAACCGAGATCCTCGCCGCAGACCAGCATGTTCGTCACACGCTTAAGCGCAGGCAGCTTTTGCATCGCTTCGCGCATCCAGAAATCGTTTTGACGACGGAAGAAATAGTCCACGTAGAACGCCTTCAACCTGGCCCGGGTTTCCGCCGGCAGATATTTGAAGGAGGTCGTTTGCTCCATGCCGAACCGGAAATGAAATTTCCCTTCGACCTCGAATAGAATCACGTTGCTGATCAAATCGAACAGGCCGTTTTTGATTTTCGCGTTGCGTTCGTTTTTCTCCAACGCTGCAAAATAATCTTCCACCTGTCGCTGCGTCGCGAATTCCGGTTTCAACGAGTAAATGCCGCCGGCGTTGGTGTCCAGAAAATCGCGGTGCACCGTTCCGCTCTCGTTGCCGAAGATTCTTGACAGCACGGCGTCGGTGAGGAACGGCCGGGTGAAGCGCACCCGGTCCAACTCGATGCCCCGCGCGGCAAATTCGCCCGCTTCCACCGGAATCGCCGGGACGAAATATCCCATGATGCCTTCCACCGCCTGAGCGGGAATGCTCCAGATGCGGAAAAAACCGAGTATATGATCAATGCGAAAGGCGTCAAAATAACAGCTCATCTGCTCGAAGCGGCGTCTCCACCACGCGAAACCGTCCTGTTTCATCCGCGGCCAGTGGTAGGTCGGAAACCCCCAATTCTGTCCTTTGACCGCAAACGCGTCCGGCGGCGCGCCGGCCTGGGTGCCCATATGAAACAGCTCCGGCTCGCACCATACATCGGCGCCATGCCGGGAAACACCGATGGCAATGTCGCCCTTCAGGATCAAGCCGCGCGCGTGGACATATTCCGCCGCCGCTTTGAGCTGCCGGTGCAGGTGGTATTGAATGAAATAATGAAGCGCGATGTCGTCGTACGACGGGGAATTTTCGGCAGCCAATTCGTCCGCTTCCTTCGGCTGGTAACGCCGATGGGCAGGCCATTGGTTGAAATCCGGCGTTCCAAAAGTGTCGCGCAGGTGACAAAACACCGCGTAGGGTTCCAGCCAATGCCGGTTGTCGGCGAAGAATTTCCGGT
The DNA here is from genome assembly GCA_035499615.1 of Candidatus Acidiferrales bacterium. GTDB lineage: Bacteria > Verrucomicrobiota > Verrucomicrobiia > Limisphaerales > UBA11358 > UBA11358. Next base: position 4,490 of record DATJYM010000213.1, read on the forward strand.
AAACCGAGCTCCGAAAAGTCGCCGCCTTTTGCGACGGGAAAATGTGCCTGATGAAATCAAGCTTGGCTTTCATCACCGCCTCGTAATCCACCGTGTCGAGCGCATTCAATCGCCGGCGTTCGGGTTCCAGCGCCGCGAGCAACTTCTGGTTCTCCACGTCGGCAACCGCACCAAGGTTGAGATAAAGCGGGTGCAGCGCAAACGCCGAGATGGCGGCATACGGATACGAGTCCGTCCAGGTATGGGTCGCCGTCGTGTCGTTGACCGGAAGGATCTGGATGAGTTTTAATCCCGCCGCTTGAGCCCAGTCGGCCAGCAACCTGAGATCCTCAAGCTCTCCCACCCCAAAGCCTTTTTCGCTCCGCAGGCTGAACACGGGAATCGCCACCCCCGCCCCCTTCCAGGTGTCTACGGGTAATCGCGCAAAACCGTCGTTCACCAGCGTGTGTCGGTCCGGCCCGGCGGCATCGCCCAGGACGCGGTTGACGCCATCCTCATAGCGGACAAAGTTACTCTTCTCAGTGTCAAAAACACCGTATTTGTAGGCGATCGGAAATGATTCGCCCTGCAAATTCAGCTTCACGCTCAAGTCGCCTTGACCGGCAAGCCGACTCAGCAAAACCGGCTTTTGGGTACTCCAATTTCCCAGCACCGCGCCATCGCCAAGCAGACAAAGAGTCTGACCCCGGGCGAGCAGTTGCGCCTTGACCCGGAAAGTATGCGTCGCGTCAACCGGTGTCGGCGCCTGAACTTCGGTGACATTTGCTGCCAAAAGTATTTTTTTGAACGGCTCGGTCGAAAAGGCGTTTTCAATGGCGCCGGCGTCGTTCCACGAATCAATCACGAGCAGTTCCGCGCAGCCGAATTCGGAAGGGACAAGCAGCCGGTCCCTGCCCCAGTCGGTAATTTCCGAGCCATCGGCATTCCGCAAAACATAATCGTAACCCAGCGGCGCCTCGAGGGCGTCCGGCGGCAACAGGATCGAAGTCTGCCAGAATTCCTCGTTGAGGTAGGCGAGGGGAACGGCTTTTTTCATTTCGCCGCCGCCCAGGAGGGCATGACTGCCTGTCAACCATATCGATTGCCCGAACCGGGAATGATATCGTAATCGAAAGGTCAGTATCATGAGCGTGGTACTGTTGCCAATCGCCTTCAAACTGTCAGCAAAAACCTGAGGCATAATCATGCGATTGCCAACGGGGTTGGTGTGGACTCATCAGATGAAACAACCCGGCCCGGGCGGCCGCTGACTTCATTGCGGGGCCGGTGGATTGATATGTTTTGACGCGCGAATTTCTTCCAGGTATTGCCCTGCCGGTAGATTTGACGGATCGAGCTGCAAGGTAATTTGAAACTGCGTGATCGCCGCGTCCAGCCTCAGCTGCTTCATCAAAATGAGGCCTAGATTCAAATGCGACCCGGCAAAATCCGGGCGATAAATGATTGCGTCCCAAAACTGCTCCCCGGCGTCGCCAATTTTTCCCTGGGCCGCCAGTTCCAAGCCGAGCAAATAGTGGGCCTGCCAAAATTCCGGTTTGTTTTCGACGGCTGCACTGAAATATTCAATCGCATTGGCTGACTGTCCCAGTGCGGCGGCCGCAACCGCCTGGTTAAAATAATCGGCCGGGCCCTGCGGCTGAAGACTGGCAGCGTGCTGATAATAAGCTGAGGCTTGGTTCAAATTTCCTCGGTTTTGCTCCAGAAATCCGAGGTTGATGCACGTTTCCACGTTATTCGGCTCGGCCCGGAGTGCCCGCCGGAAACAGGCAAGTGCCTCATTTGTCTTCCGCCGGTTTTCCAGGATCTGTCCGAGTCCGTTGAGAGCCGGTACAAAATCGCCCCGGAGAGCCAACGCCCGCGAGTAATATTCCGCGGCTTCGTCCATTTTAGCCTGGAGAATCAGCAGATTACCGACATCCGAAAATTCGCCGGGCACCTGCGGCAGCAATTCACAAACGCGTTTCGCCGCGTCGGTGGCTTGTGCCAAATCCCCTTTCGCCCCCAAATATTGGGCAAAATCAAATTGGATGAAGCCGTCAGCCGGGGCCGCAGCCAGGGCTTGTCCATAGAGTTGCCGCGTTTGCCCGGGCGATTCGGCAGCCACAAGGGATTTCAATGCGCGGATTTCTTCATTGCACAGTTTTACACTGGCGGCATGGGTCGACTGGGCGGTATAGGGTGGCCCGGAGACGCGGCTTAAAATTTCCTGCCAGACCCGGAGCCGGTCCCACGGCGAAACCGCCAGCCGGCGCTCACATAATTCTTCGGAAGCCCATTGGCCCTGATCGTGTGCCGCCAGGGATTTCGGAAGCAGTTTTGCGATTTGTTCGGCAAAGGCGCGGCCCAATAAATAGTTGCCTGCAAAGTTTAAATGCACATGTTCATAAAACAGCTCGTGGCCGGGAATATCTTCCGGAGAATTCCGGGCGAACAATTCGGCGGCATCCATGACATAAAGCCCCTGGCCGGCATGGGCGTTCGCCGCAGCTTTGATGATCTGATTGATACGGGTGTCCGCACGAAAGGCCAGCGCATCATCATCCCGTGCCAGCTCGAACTCCCGCAAGGCCTGGCTGTGATTGGTCAACGCCGCCTGGCAGCGACCCATGCGAAAATGCAACTCGGCGTAATGAGGATCCACGGCCTCGGCCCGGGCATATTTCTCCAGTGCTGCCGGGAATTCTCCCGCAGATTCGAGGGCGTTTCCCTCCTGATAAATTTTATTCCAATCTGCTTTCTGAATTTCATCCAGAGTGCCGGCATGAACCGAGGCGAACGGCGCGCAGTCCTTCAAATTGCAGCCCACCGTACTCAGAAGAATCGGCACTCCGGCCTTGTGCCCCACGCGCAAAATATCCTCGAGATTCTGTTTGAAATTCTCATAAGCGCGCAAGCGATCCGGGTCGTTATACCCAAGCGGGTGGGCTTTGAACATTTCCAGCCCCTGCCATGTTTTCGGGGCTGGCGAACGCCACCCCCATTCTTGCCATAAGCTGTCCAACAACTGACCGAGCCGCGTTGTCTTAACTGCCAGATCAGCCCGGATCAAACCCACTCCCGGCGCGCGCGAGCCGAAAACCGTGCCGCCGCCAAAAGGCCCGACCATTTCGTTGTTGCCCATGTAAATAATCCACATATCGCCGTCGCGTCGGGCGCAATCGCACGCGATGGGCAAAATCACGTCCGAATCAATGGCCGTCATCGCCACGCAAATCACTTCAAATTTCGATCCTGGAAAGCGCTCGCGCAGCAGTACCTGCAGATAACGCCACGCGCCAAAACCCGGGTCCGGATCTCCCATCGCCGCTGATTCGCCAAATACAAAAATCCGATACGTATCGGGGGCCTTTTTTACTGCCATGCGCTGGGGCGCCGGGGTGCGGGCCAGGGAACGGGGGAAAAATCGGTAGCCAAATTCGTCATTGGGAACGTAATAATTCCGGCCATTGATTTGATATCGGAGAAAAAAATCCGTCGGGTAACCATAGCCGCATAAACGCAAGCCGAGGTCCAACCCGCCCAGGATCGCCAAGGGAATCAAAATAGCCGCGCAAAGTCGGAACACCCACAGGCGGCGGCGGGGAATTGGAGTCGTCGGCTTTCCCGGCGGGGATTTTTTTCCATTCTTTGAATGCATATCCGCACCCGGCCCAATAATGAAGCAGGCCCGAACCATTTCGGGCAAGGCGATTTTAACTGCCGACAATATATTCCCGGCCGCGCCGATGCTGCGGTCGCGGCGGGTTGAACGTCCGGTCGGGAACCCGGCCCGAATCCAATTGTATCAGAATGCCGATGCTGTTGGCGCCGCGCGTTTCTTCAGCCATGCCGATATCCTCAGGGCCGTTCCTGAAGAGGGTGGAATTACGGAGCCTCAATAGGCTTTAAATTTATAAACCCTATTCCCCGGCGACACCGGAGTGGTGACCGTCTCCAGAACGTCGTTCCCGGTAAAGGTAACGCCCAGATTCGACCAGCCTGGATCCGTCACTGCGTTTTTGTACTGCAATTGATACGTGTGCCAGGACTCGGTTGGCAAGGTAATGGTCATGTTCGTCCCGGCACCATCCAGACCGGCAATGAGATTAAAGGTTGGATTCAGCCACAAGTAGTTGGCTGTTGCTGTGTTGACAGAAGACGTGAGCGTTGCGCCTGTGCCGTTGATGATATGAGTCATTGCGCTGCCGGTCTGCGCTTCGATGAGAACATTTATCATATCATGCACGTTGACTTGTTGGGAATTGGTTGGGGTCTCG
>DATJYM010000214.1:0-10546 GCA_035499615.1 Candidatus Acidiferrales bacterium
AGCCTCCTTACACATTCACCGCCGGCCGCGGCGAAGCAAGCAGTTACGGCGCGCACGTCGCCATGGAACCGGCGCGCTCAGAGGAAACGGTATGTTACACGTGCCATCTGGACGTGCGGGGACAGTTCAATCTGCCCAACCATCATCCGGTGCCCGAAGGCCGGATGAAGTGTTCCGACTGCCACGACCCGCACAAGGGCTCGATTTCTGCGGGCGGCGGCACGTCCATGCTTACCGAAAATGACATGTGCCTGCGCTGCCATCCGGCCCAACAGGGTCCGTTCGTCTTCGAACACGAAGCCTTGCGCGAAGGCTGCACCACCTGCCACAACCCGCACGGCTCGGTCAATCCCAAGCTGTTGACCCAGCGGAACTCGAATTTGTGTTTGAAATGTCACTTCGTCCAGCAAACCAGCACCGGGCAGCTTCTCATCGGCGGTTCCGACCACACACAACGCCTGTCGCAGGGCACTTGCTGGACCGCCGGTTGCCACGAAGCCGTGCATGGCTCGCGGGTTAACCCCCAACTTCAATTTTAATCCGAGTCGCGTTGACCATGAAACCCTTTCAACTTTATCACGCGAGAATCCCGGAACGGCCGCGAGCATCGGCGCCGGGCCGGGCGGGTCGCCTTGCCTTCTGGCTGATCGCAATGGGGTTGATGGCTTTCGGCGCGCGGGTGCTGGCCGATGACACCAACAGTCCCGCGTTGTCGCCGCAGGATTATTTTGAAGGCGGCCCGAGCACCTACAACAACTGGATGGCGCTGACCGCCGGCGGCCTTTTGACCAGCGGTAATCAGGCGCAGGCGCAACAAAGCCTGCACATGGACACCGGCGCGTTCGGGGGAATTGAAGACCTGCACTTCCAGGGCAATGCCTTTACCAATACCCTGTTTACCCTGGACGGCCACTCGATTATCGACGATCACGATTATCAGTTGAAGCTGGGGTTGACCCATCCCGACCTCTGGTTCCTCCGGTTCAATTTCGAGAACTTCCGCACCTGGTACAACGACGCCGGCGGATATTATCCACCCACCGGAACGACTTATTCCGGTCCGTCCGACGCGCTGGCGCTGGACCGTGGCGAAATTTCCTTTGAAGGCGGCCTGACCCTGCAAAAACTGCCCGCCCTCACCTTCAAGTACACGCATAGCTACCGTGACGGTGAGAAAAGCTCGACCATCTGGAGCCCGGTACATCCTGATCTGTTTACTGACCCAACCCTGACACAGGGGTTGGGACCCAGTTCCTACGATATCGACGAAAAGATTGATACGTTCCAATTGAACGCGACACAACACGTCAAGGAAACCGACCTGGCCCTGGGATTACGCTATCAGACGGCCAATCTCAATGACGCACTCTATACCACGCGCTACCTGACCGACCCCGTACCCCCCAACGCCGCCTACGTCACCGACCGGCAGAAAACCACCTATAATTTGTTTGATCTGAATGCGTCCAGTGAGACCTGGATCAAACCCAACCTGCTCTTCTCGACGGGTTTCCTTTTTGCCAACTTGAACAACGATCTGTCCGGAGACCGGATTTACGGCGACGGCGATAATGTGAGTTATATCCCCACCCCTTCCAGTGGCCTCGGTTACACCAACCTGGTCGGCAATTCCCACATGAAGGAATACGTGCTGGACATGAATCTGATGACTATTCCGCTCAAAACCGTCACCATCGTACCGGCCATTCGCGTGCAGCAGGAAAACTGGGACGCCAACTCCAGCGGAATCGGCACCTTGAGCACCTTTCCCACGGACCCCTTCAGCAGCCAAAGTTCGCGGGACGTTATTGACGTGGCGGAAAGCCTGGATGCACGCTACACCGGTGTGACCAACTGGGTCTTTTCCGCCCGCGGCGAATGGACCGAGGGCCAGGGCAACCTGACGCAAAACGGCGGCCTCACCCAGGTGGCCGGCATCGGTGTCCCGTCGGTCCTGACGTCGGGTGAAACCGACGACAACCGTTTCTTTCAGAAATATTCCCTCGGGGCGCGCTGGTATCCGTTCCGCCGGCTTACGATTGATGTCGGCGGTTACTACCAGAACAACCGCTATAACTACACCAATCCGACGAACAGTGCGGCCAATGACTTCTCCATGCAGAGTTTCCAGACCTATGACGGCAACGTCCGGATAACCGTGCATCCCCGTTATAATGTCACCCTGGGTGGACGCTACGAGTACCAGTTTTCCACGGTGTACACACAGCCGGACCCGGCCTCGGGCTTGAATGAGGTTCAATCGGCCGAGATACCCAGCCAGATTATCGGAGGAAACGCCACCTGGACACCCTGGTCGCGGTTAAGCTTGCAAGCGGGTTTGGATTACGTCTTGAGCCAGACCAAAACGCCCGTAACCGATTTTACCAACTCTGTCTTGAACTTGAACAACAATTACTGGACGGTGAATTTCTCCTCGGATTTCGTCGTGGACGACAAGACTGACCTGAATGTGTCCTACTTCTATTACCAAGCGGATGATTTTCAGAATAACTCACCCAACGGTGTGGCCCTGGGCGCGGGAGCGCACGAAAATGGTGTCAACGCCACCCTCACCCGTCGTCTTACCCAAAACCTACGGGCCAGTTTGAAGTACGGCTTCTATGATTATGTGGATGTGGCTTCCGGCGGTTTCAACAGTTTTAAAGCCAACCTGATTTTCGCCACCCTGCAATACCGGTTTTAGCCGCAGGACGGGGATTCGTCAGCGAAGATCCGGCGTCCGGGGCAATTTTGACCCGCGGACCAGGCTGTAGCGCACGCAAAATTGTTTTCCCCGCCCCGACACTAACCAGGCCGACAACGCGGTCAGCAGAAAATTTACCGCCAGTTTGTGGCAGATGAATTCCTCGCCGGTGCCGCAACCGCAATCAAACTTCACCGCACAGAAGGGAATATGCAGGGCCGCGTGCAGTTGCAGGGCGCGGTGCAGCACCAGCAGGGAAAATGTCAACAGCATCAAGGTGAGCGCCACGGCCGTCCCGCGCACCGCCACCCCCGCCCACAACAGCACCCCGCAAAAAATTTCAAACCAGGGCAATCCCGCGGCAAGAAAGTTCAATAGCAAGGCGTCCCGGGTCAGGTCGTATTGCCGCAGCAGTTTTAAAAACTCGACGGGGTGCAAGGCCTTGGTCAGGCCCAGGTAAAGAAAAATGGCACCGAGCAACCAGCGGATCAACACGGTGAAAAGGTTGACGACGGCAACGCGCCGGATGGGGTAATCGTCGGTCATTGGATAGTGATGCTCAGGTTGCCGCTGTTGCGCGCGCCGGTTTCGACCGGCTGGTGATTGCTGGTCCAACCGGTGATGCCATCTTCATAGAGGAACAGCTTCCGGTTGGCAATGCCCACTTCCCGAAGAAGCAGTGCCGCCGACTTACTGTCCTCGCAATCCCCGCCGTTGCAGTAAACCACGATTTGTTCCGCCGCTCGGCAAGCCGGCAGCACGGTCGGGAAATATTTCTCAGGATGATAAGGATCGAACTCGTAGGCCCCGGGAACGTGTCCGGCGATATAATGTTCCTCGTCCCGGGCGTCCACAAACACGATGGCTCCCTGCTTCAAGTGCGAATTGTGGAAGAGTTGCACCGCCTGATGGCCATCGATTGACTGCCATGCTTCCTGCTTTCCAGACCCGCCCGGTGCGGATTCGGGTGAAAGAGCTGTGGTATTTGTGCCAGTGGCAGTGACCGGTAGTATCGCCTTGTCGATCCCGTCCGGAAAATAATTCCGGGTAAGCGTCAAGCCCCGGGGAGAGATTTGGTTGGCAAACAGGGCAAATACGACCCCCGCGACGGCCACCAGCACGGCTTCCCGCAAAACCTTTCCGACCGGGCCTTGGCGGATCTTCACCGGGGTCTGCCGGAGAGGCTCCTTCATAAATGACCACCACCCAATATTTGTATTATAATAACTGATTTCATATTATTAAATAATAAACTTTTATTGTTATCTATGAATCAATTTTGGTGCAATAAAGAGCAACTGAAGGGTGGCGTGGTATGGGTTCATCTTTACATTATGTGCATGTTCAAGTTGTATAAAACAATCGCCGCCGGCTGGCAAATCAAAGTCCGGCACTAGAAATGGCGGTTGTCCGTCGCGGAGGTTTGATTTGACAAGAACCCCGCGACCTCTTTTAGTGGAGCGATTATGAAAATGAAAATGAAAACTCTGGTTACAACCACCGCTGTAATCTGCCTTCTGGGAGGCGCGTTTTGCTGGTCCGCCCGGGCCGGCGACGTCACCGAAACCTGGAACAAGGATTGCGCCGCCTGCCACGGCAAGGACGGCAAGGGCGCGACGATGATGGGACGCAAGCTCGGCATCAAGGATTTGACCGACGCGACGGTTCAGGCGGCCCTGACTGATGACCAGGCCGTCAAAGACATCAAGGAAGGGGTCACGGAAAATGGCCAGACCAAGATGAAGCCGTTCGCCGACAAACTCAGCAACGACGAGGTCAAAGCCCTGGTCGCCCACATCCGGACTTTCAAATCAGGGCAATAAAAGCTCTTTCAGCTCCGGTCATCCAACCGCGAACGCAGACCGAGACGCCGGAATAAGACGGGCGTGTGTCGGTTTGGTTGTGAGGTGTTTTCGCGAATCCGACAGGTCATTATGGAAGATAGAGAAAAATCAGGGCCCGGCCGGCGGAAGGGTCTGTTTAAAAACTGGCTCAGCCTCACGGGTGCCGTGATTGCGGCGGGCAGTGTATTCTCCTGCCTCTTCCTGTTTGCCACCGAATTGTTTCTTCCCCGCAGTAATCCCTACATGGGGATTTTGATCTACATCCTCGCCCCTGTTTTTTTCTTTCTTGGTCTCGTGCTGGTCATCATGGGTTGGTGGATGCAACGCCGGCAGAAACCGGGCGCCCTGGCATGGAAACTGGATCTGACCCGGCCTCGCGACCGGAAATTACTGGGCGCGTTCATCACCGGCGCGCTGGTGTTTCTCCTGTGCTCCGCCATCGGCAGTTATCAAACCTATGAGTATACCGATTCCGTCCAGTTTTGCGGCACAGCCTGTCACGTGCCGATGAAGCCGGAATACACGACCTATCTGCAGTCGCCCCATGCCCGCGTGGCCTGCGTCGAATGCCACGTCGGTCCCGGGGCCAACTGGTATGTCCGTTCCAAACTCAACGGCGTGCACCAGCTTTTCGATGTGGTACTGGACCGGATCCCCCGTCCGATTGGGACACCTTTGGACAATATGCGTCCGGCGCGGGAAACCTGTGAGCAATGCCATTGGCCACAGAGATTCATCGGCGACATCCTGCGCACCGATTACCATTATCTGTCTGATGCGACGAACACGCCCTTTGCCGTGCGCCTGGAACTCAAGGTCGGCGGCGGAAAACCGGACGGTTCCATGAGCGGCATCCACTGGCACGTCAGTAAGAATTTCAAGGTGGAATACATCGCCACCGATACGCAGCGGCAGGTCATTCCGTGGGTGCGGGTGCTCGATGTGGCCAACGGAACCGCCACGGTGTTTCGCGACAAAAGTTTTCACAGCGATCCGGCCAAATATCCGGTTCGCACGATGGATTGCCTGGATTGCCATACCCGGCCTTCGCACCGTTTTTTGTCACCGGATGAGGCAGTGGACACCGCCATCACCGCCGGTCTGCTGGATCCTGCGGTGCCCTGGGTAAAATCCAATGTCGTGGCGGTGCTGGTTCAACCGTACCAGACCACGGACGAAGCCCTGCAAAAAATCGCCGCCCGTCTGCACGCCAGTTATCCCCAACTGGCGGGGGTGGACAAAATCGTCGCCGAAGCCCAGCGGATCTACCAGGGGAATTTCTTTCCCGAGATGGACACCGACTGGCGGGTTCACCCGGACAACATCGGCCATAAAATCTCGGCCGGCTGCTTCCGCTGCCACGACGGCAATCATACCACGGATGACGGCAAGCAGGTGATTTCTGCCAGCTGCAACCTGTGTCACATCATTCTGGCGCAAGGCAGCGGCCCGCAATTGCAGCAGCTCAACGCGACCGGCGATGATTTCTTTCACATCGATTCGGTTTATACGGATCCGGCCTGTGCCATGTGTCACACGGGCGGCCCCATCTCTGCGCAATAATTGTTTTGCCGGGATCGCCAAACATCCGCTTGCCGTTTATGCTCACAATTAGTAGGCTTTTAGAATGAATTCTGTGCCTTCACCTGGCAAACGTCCGGTTTTTCTAAACTGGCTGGGGATGATGCTGCTGATTGCCTTCGCGCTCGCCGGTTGCGGCCGCGATAATGTCAAAGTCTATCGCCTCTCCAACGACGATTCCTCGTCCACCACTCCGCCTCCCAATTCCACGACGGCCGCACCCGCACCCGGGCCAAACGATAACATCGCCGCGCAACCGCAGTTGCATTGGACATTGCCCTCGGGCTGGATCGAAGTTGCGCCCGGCGCCATGAGCGTCGCTTCCTTCAAGGTGTCCGGCCAAAACGGAGCTGAAGCCGAGGTAAGTGTGGTGCCGTTGCCAGGCCCGGCCGGCGGCGACACTGCCAATGTAAATCGCTGGCGCGGCCAGGTGGGTCTGCCGGCGGCAACGGCGGATGAATTGCAGAAAATGGGCGAAGCCATCCAGGTCGGCGACCAATCGGCAACGCTGTATGACATCGTCGGCAGTGACAACGCCAGGCGCATTCTGGGAACCATTCACGAACTCAGCGGCACGACCTGGTTTTTCAAAATGACCGGCGATGCCGGACTGGTCGAACAACAGAAACCGGAGTTTACAGCTTTTCTCAAATCGCTGACCTTTTCTGCCGCCACCACAGCGGAGGCCTTGCCGCCCGGGCACCCGGCCATTGGCGGTGCGGATCAGACCGCGCCCATGATGTCGGCCGAACCGGCCGCCGCGGGCAAACCCGCCTGGACTGTGCCGGCCGGCTGGCAGGAAGCACCCCCGGCGCAATTTCTCGTAGCCGAATATTCCATCGCCAGTGCGAATGGTGGGAAGGCCGAAGTGAATGTGGCTCAGTTGAGCGGCAACGGTGGCGGCGTGCTGGCCAATGTAAATCGCTGGCGCGGACAGATTGGCCTGGACCCGGTGGACGAAAGCGGTCTGGCCAAACTGACGTCGACCCTGGACGTGACCGGCGGCCGGGCTACTTTGGTGGATATGACAGGCAACGACATGTCCGGCCAGGCCACGCGGCTCGTCGCCGCCATCGTCCCGATGGGCGACCAAACCTGGTTTTACAAATTGATGGGGGACGATAAAGTCGTTTCCGGCCAAAAGGACGCCTTCACCAAATTCGTGCAGACGGCGAGGTATGCCAATGCTCCTTGAGCGCCTCATCAAATTCTTTACATCGCTGCGGCTGACCGTTGTCCTTCTGGTATTGTCTCTGGTGCTCGTCTTCGCGGGCACGCTCGCCGAGGTGCATTTGGGCCTTTACAAGGCGCAGACGGAATTCTTCCGCAGCTTTTTCATTTATTGGCACCCGGCCCAGGCGGCCTGGAAAATCCCGGTCTTTCCCGGCGGTTATCTGCTCGGCGCCGCGCTGCTCCTCAATCTCATCGCCGCGCATGCCAGCCGGTTCAAACTGACCCGCGACAAAATCGGACTCTGGATCATTCACGCCGGGTTAATCCTGCTGATTCTGGGCCAGCTGGCCACGGACATGTTCGCCTCCGAGAGCCAGATGCACCTGCGCGAGGGGCAGATGAAAAATTATTCCGAGGCCGACCGCATGGATGAACTGGCTATTTCCGACATCACGGATAAAAAGCTCGAAACGGTGGTGGCGATTTCCCAACGGTTGCTGGCCCAAAAGGGTGACATCCACAATGATCAATTGCCGTTCGTCGTGCGCGTGAAGGAATTTTATGCCAACTCGGTGCTGACTACCAACGCGGCGCCGGATTCGGCCCGTGTCAATGCGGATTCCGGCTTCGGCGCGGGTTTATGGTGGAAACCGGTGCCGCGCGAAACGGCCATGGACCGCCGCGACATGCCATCGGCGCTGGTGGAAATTGTGACACCGCAGGGTTCGCTCGGCACGTGGCTGGTGTCGGATTGGCTGGAGCAGCCGCAGACCTTCAGTGCCGGCGGCCGCACCTGGCAATTGCAATTGCGGCCGGAGCGTTTTTATCTGCCCTTCAGCCTGCGCCTGCTGCAATTCCATCACGACGTTTATGAAGGCACGGATATTCCTAAAAATTTTTCGAGCCAGTTGCTGCTGAACCGCCCGGACACTGGCGAGCGCCGCCAGGTGTTGATTTACATGAACAATCCGCTGCGCTACGATGGCCGGACGTTTTATCAGGCGAGCTTTGACACGGACAACCAGGGCACCATCCTGCAAGTCGTAAAAAACCCCGGCTGGCTCACGCCATATCTGGCCTGTATTCTGATTGCCACGGGAATGGTGGTGCAATTCCTGTCGCACCTGGTGCCCTTTTTGCGAAGGAGGATGACATGAAATCACGATTTACAATTTACGATTTACGATTGGGTAAAGCGTTTCCCCGGCAGAAATCATCCTCGTTCTCGTCCCCCGCCTCGCCCTCGATGCTATGAAAAAATTCATACCCTGGATTTTGGTCGTGGTATTTGCCGCGTGGGTTTTGTCCACACTGCGTCAGCCACCGGAAACTGGTTTTCACACGCGCGATTTCGGCCGGCTGCCGGTGCTGCTGAACGGGCGCGTCCAGCCGCTGGATTCCGTGGCGCGCAATACCCTGCTGCAAATCCGCCAGCGGCAAAGCGCCGGCGACCTGAGTGCCACCGCGTGGCTGATGGAAACGATGATGAACCCGGACGCCGCCAACCGCCGGAACATTTTCCGCATTGATAATCTCGAGCTGCTCAACCTGCTCCAATTGCCGGAATCGCAAAAGTATTATTCCTTCAACCAGATCCAGCCGCATCTCGACGACATCTCCAAACAGGCCGAGCGCATCAACAGCACCGACGATGCTAACCGCACCGTGTTCGAGCGCCAGTTGCTCAAGCTCGACAATGCACTGGAAATCGATCAGCGGTTGAAACTGAGCCTGTGTCCGCCAGGGACGACGGATTTTACCGGCCAACTGGCGGCCTACCAACAGGCCATCCCCGATGGCGTGGCCGCGGCCCAGGCGCGCGAAGCGGGCAAAAAGTATGATCAGGTGGCGTTCAACCGCCTGCTCGATTTTCTTTCCAGCTACAACGACCTGTCGAAATTCGCCTATCCGCTCATGGTGCCGCCGGCCCCGGACGCGAAATCACGCGCCGACTGGCAAAACATCGGTCAGAACCTGATGAGCGTCGTTCACGGCAACGACCTCAGCGCGGCCGTAAAGGATTATGCGGCAATGGCCACGGCGTACAACCGGAACCAGCCGGCAGCCTTCAATCAGGCAGTTGAGGAGTACCGTAACTGGCTCAACGAATGGTTTGCGCCGGAAGCCCGGCATGGCGCGCAGGAATATTTCTTCAACGAATTCGAACCGTTCTACAAGGCCATCATCATCTACGTAACGGCGTTTTTGCTGGCGGTGATTGCCCTGCTAACCTTCGCGCTGGCGCCCAAACTGTCCGAGACGCTGCGGCGCTCGGCATTCGGGCTGGTCGTGCTGGGTGGCATCATCCACACGTTCGGCCTGGTGTTTCGCATGTGGCTGGAAGGCCGCCCGCCGGTGACGAACCTATATTCGTCCGCGATCTTCATCGGCTGGGGTTGTGTCGTTTTGGGAATCATCCTGGAACGCGTTTTTGCCGTCGGCTTGGGCAGCGCGGTGGCATCGTTTGCCGGATTCGTCACCCTGGTCATCGCCCACAACCTTTCGATGGACGGGGACACGATGGAAATGCTTCGCGCGGTGCTGGACACCAATTTCTGGCTGGCGACCCACGTCGTAGTCGTCACCCTCGGTTATGCCTCGACGTTCATGGCGGGTCTGCTCGGCGTCACGTACGTGCTGCTCGGCTTGTTCACACCGTTGCTAAAATATAAATCGGGTAACATGGAACTGGGCAAGGTGCTCGCAAAAATGACTTATGGCATCGTCTGTTTCGCCGCGCTGTTCAGTTTCACCGGCACGGTCCTCGGCGGCATCTGGGCCGACCAGTCGTGGGGCCGGTTCTGGGGCTGGGACCCGAAGGAAAACGGTGCGTTGCTCATCGTGTTGTGGAACGCCGCCATCCTGCACGCGCGCTGGGGCGGCCTGATCCGCGAACGCGGCCTCATGAACATGGTCATCTTCGGCAATATCGTGACGAGTTGGTCCTGGTTCGGCGTGAACATGCTCGGCATCGGTCTGCACAGCTACGGTTTCATGGCCGCCGCGTTCTGGTGGCTGCTCGCCTTCGTCCTGAGCCAGGTGGCGTTGATCCTGCTCGGAATGTTGCCAACCGGAATGTGGAAAAGCTTCCGAACTCCGTCACGGCCGGCCGGCGCTTGAATTAACGGCCAACGGGATGACCATGGGAGGTGTTGCGTCCATTCACTAAAAATCGGGCGTGACAACACCGTAAATTTCGACATCGTGCGGGTAACCGTTATGAATCTCAAAATCATTCCTCCTT
>DATJYM010000215.1:0-4280 GCA_035499615.1 Candidatus Acidiferrales bacterium
TGCAGCTCCCGGTGTTCATGCTTCTGGGCCTGAGCAGTGTTTTTGCGGGGGTCTGCTTTTTCCGGCTCCGGAAAAGGATGCCGTTTGTCGGCGCTGGCATGCTGGCGGTGGGTTTTCTGCTCTGGGGCATGTATCTCGCAAGCTACCCCCTGTCACAGGAGGACGCGCATTTGTCAAGCGCCGGATTTTTTGTCGCCGCGGTGCTCCAGCTCTTCATCGCGGTCAGCATGATCGTGCTGGTGCTGGAGGAAATTCGGTACAAGAACGAGCAGACCATTGCCGAAATCAGGGAGGTTCGCTCGGAAAAGGAAGCCTTGCAGGTCAAGGTCCTGACCACCGAGGAACAATGCCGCAGCCTGTATGATCAGGTGCGCGTCACAGACGGATTGCAGAAGGCTTACGAGGAATTGCGGCGGACCCAGCAGGTGGTTGTGCAGCAGGAACGGCTCCGCGCCCTCGGGCAGATGGCCAGCGGTGTCGCCCATGATGTCAACAATGCCTTGTCGCCGATCGTCGCCTATGCCGGGCTCCTGCAGGCGACGCTGCCCGATTTGCCCGATGTATCCAGGAATCACCTGAAAATCATTGCCCAGGCCGCCGATGATATTTCGCACATTGTGTCCCGGATGCGTGAATTTTACCGCCGCCGCTCCGATACGGAGCCGCTGACCCAGGTAAACGTAAACGACCTGGTGCACGAAGTGATTGAGCTCACCCGTCCGCGTTGGCGGGACATTTCCCAGCGCGAGGGCATTTCCATCCAGATTCAAACCGAACTGGAACCGAATCTGCCGCTGCTCTTGAGCGATCCCAGCGAACTGCGGGAAGCCCTGATCAATCTCGTCTTTAACGCCGTGGATGCCATGCCGAAGGGCGGGACCATTACTTTTGTCACCCGTTCATTTGAAGTGCGCGTTCCCGACCAGGTCGGGGTTTCCGTGCGCCACCTGTTCGTGGAGGTGAAAGACACGGGCGCGGGCATGGATGAAAAGGTGCGGCAACGCTGCCTTGAGCCGTTCTTTTCCACCAAGTCGCTCCGCGGCGGCACGGGCCTTGGGCTCGCCATGGTTTACGGCATGGTGCAGCGTCATGAAGGCAACATTGAGATTGAGAGTTCACCGGGACGTGGCACCTGCATCCGCCTCACCTTCCCGTTGTTGGAAAAGGCCCCGCAAGCGGCCGTCAGCGCCCCGGTCCGGCCCACGCCGGCAACCTCCTTGCGCATCCTTTGCATCGACGACGAGGAACTGATCCGCCAGCTTCTGGACGACTGTCTCACCCACTACAATCATAAGGTGGTTACGGCGGAAAACGGCATGCGTGGATTGGAATTGTTCCGGGACGCCGCGACCCGCCGCCAGCCCTTTGAAGTTGTGATTACCGACCTCGGCATGCCCAAGATGGACGGCACCCAGCTCGCGCGCATCCTCAAGACGGAATTTCCCAAGACACCAATCATTATGATGACCGGCTGGGGGGCGATGATCAAGGAAGACGGCGAAACCGCCCCCGAAGTGGATGCCCTGGTTGACAAGCCGCCGCAGATGCAGGAGTTGAACGATCTGTTGCACCGGTTGACGGCCGACGGTCATCGCGGAAACTGACCCGTTTTGGCGGATTCACACTTTGTCCACTCTGCGGTTCCCTCTGTCCCTTGCAAGTCTTCATCGTTACAATGATTTTATGTCGCGCAGCTTCAAACTCCCGGTGGCCATGACCATCGCCGGCTCCGACAGCGGCGGCGGCGCGGGCATCCAGGCTGATTTAAAAACTTTTGCGGCAATGGAGGTTCACGGTACGAGCGCAATCGCGTGTTTGACCGCGCAAAACCCCGTGCGCGTGTCGGCGGTGGAGGCGTGTTCGCCCAAAATGCTGCGGCTGCAAATCGAGGCCGTGTTTGAGGAACTGCCGCCACGCGCGGTGAAAACAGGGATGCTTTTTTCGACCGGTAACATCCGCGTTGTGGCCAGTTTTTTTGGCGGCCCGCGACGGGCGGTCCGTGACCGGCGATTGATCGTGGATCCGGTGATGGTTTCCACCCGCGGCGACCGTCTGTTGCAGCCGGCGGCGGAAAAGGTTCTCCGCGAGAAACTGCTGCCCCTCGCCACGCTCGTCACTCCGAACCGGGACGAGGCGGCGCTGCTCGCGGAGCAAACAATCTCTTCACCGGAGGATTTGCGTTCCGCGGCGCGAAAAATCCAGGCGCGTTTTGGTTGCGCGGTCCTGGCCAAGGGCGGCCACCTGAGAAATTCCCGGACGGCGATCGATATTTTTTTCGACGGCAAAACGGAGCTGCTTTTGTCTGCGCCCTTCATCCGGAATATTTCCACGCACGGCACCGGTTGCACCTATTCCGCCGCGATTTGCGCCGCGCTTGCGCTGGGCCACGGTTTGCCGGAGGCGGTTCAAATCGGGAAAAATTTCATCACCGCCGCCATTCTCCGCAGCTACCGGATTGGAAAATATTTTGCGCTCGGCAATGCTTCCGCCGGCTCACGGAAATAAGCCGCGTTGCCGCTTCGCTTCCGCCACCCGGCTGACGCCCACGCTCAAGGCGGCCAGGCGCATCGAAATGTTTTGTTTGGGGCTCCGGTTCAGGATTTGGGTCCAGGAGGTTTCCAGAATGCGGAACAGCTTGTCGGTGATCTCCGTTTCGCTCCAGAAAAAGCTTTGCAGATCCTGCACCCACTCGAAGTAGCTCACCACCACGCCGCCGGCGTTGCACAACACATCCGGAATCACAAAAATCTCCGGGCGCTGGTTCAGAATCTCATCCGCTTCCGGCGTGGTGGGTCCGTTGGCCGCCTCGGCCAGAATGCGGCATTGGATTCCGCCGGCGTTGACCCCGGTGATCTGCCGCTCCAGCGCGGCCGGAACCAGAATGTCACACGGCAACCGGAGCAGTTCCTCGTTGCTGAGCGGCTCCGCAGCGGGAAAGCCGGCCACACGGTTGTTCCGGGCAACAAAGTTCTGCAACGCCGGGAGGTCGAGTCCCCGGGGATTATAAATGCCGCCATACACGTCGCTGACCGCGATCACCTTGGTGCCGTAGCGGGCCAGTGAGTAGGCGGTCACGGAGCCGACATTGCCAAATCCTTGGATGACGGCCGTGCATTTGCCGAGGTCCAGACCGAGTGTGTCCGCCGCACGGTTGATCAAATACGCCACGCCGCGCCCGGTGGCTTCGCGACGCCCCAGCGAGCCGCCCACGCCGACCGGTTTTCCCGTCACAATGCCCGGGACCGTGCAGCCGGCATGCACGGAATATGTGTCCATCATCCACGCCATCGTTTGTTCATTCGTGCCGACGTCCGGGGCCATCACGTCCACCTGCGGGCCGATGAACGGGATCATTTCCTGCGTAAACCGGCGCGTCAGCCGTTCGATTTCCGTGCGCGACATTTTGGCGGGATCGCAGGTGATGCCGCCCTTGGCCCCGCCGTAGGGCAATCCGGTCAACGCGCATTTCCAGCTCATCCACATTGCCAGGGCGGCCACTTCGCCCAGCGTCACCTCGGGGTGATAGCGCAATCCGCCTTTCGTGGGTCCGAGTGTGAGGTGATGTTGCACACGATAGCCGGTGAAGACCGCGGTTGAACCGTCATCCAGATGAATCGGCAGCGAGACAACCATCGAACGTTTTGGAAATTTAAGCCGCGCGCGCTCGTCCTCGGGAATTTGCAGATGGTTGGCGACGATGTCAAACTGCCGGCATGCCATGTCGAAGGTTGGATGCGCGTAAATATCCATAGGCCCAGCCATTCAAACGCATTTGCAGAGGCCGCACAAGACGGCAATGGCAGCGCAGTCAGGGAGACCGCAACCGGAAAAATCCGCTTGCCGCCGCCGGAGTGAGCGGCAGCCGGTTGAACTGGTTCGTGACGGTAACCGTGGCGTTTGTGAAAGGCAGCCAGACCGCCGGGGAGAGGCTGGCGGTTGATTCGATCGAATAACCGTCCGGGTAGATGGGCCAGGTAAGATTAAAGTTGGTGCCGGACCGGCTTAAACTTAGCGACTGAAAATAAAATCCAAAGGCGAGCGCGTAAGCTTCTGTGTCGCCAACGACATTGGTCCCCCCATTCTTGAATACCTGCAGATCGTAGCGGCCGGCCGGCAGTTGCGGCAGCCAGAGTTGCTCGACGTTGTCCACGCGGCTCGTGCTGCAGGCGACCAGATTGCTGTTGGCGCAATTATAAAGATACAGGTCGAGGTCATTAATGTTGGTTTCCCCGAGCTGGCGGTTCCAGACCAGTGTGGCCGAGCCGGTGAAGGTCGCAACG
>DATJYM010000216.1:0-2939 GCA_035499615.1 Candidatus Acidiferrales bacterium
TTGTTTTTTTGCGCGGTCATGCTGAGCGCCTGGCGCGGTGGATTGGGGGCGGGATTGCTGGCCAGTCTGCTTTCTAGTGCGGTGTTTGTTCTATGGCTGTCACCTCCTCTGGTCATCGGGAATGACCTGCGGAGTGAGGCGCCACGCTTTCTCATGCTCCTGTCCGTGAGCGTTTTTATTTGCTGGCTGTGCAGCCAGCAAAAGCGAACCCAGGCCGCGCTCCAACTGGCACGTGACGAGCTGGAGCAGCGGGTCAACGAGCGAACCAAGGAGCTGGCAGCAAGCGAGGCCAAGCTAAAGGAGGCCCAGCGGCTGGCGAATATGGGCTACTGGGAACGCGACCTCGTTGCTGACCGCATCACGTGGTCGGAGGAGACTTGTAGAATATTTGGCCTGACCACGCCAAGCTACACTCTCAACCAAACCAAATTGCAGGAAATGATCCATCCCAACGACCGGCAAATCCAACGGCAAGCGTTGACCGAAACGGTGCAATTGGGGCGCTGCCATGACGTGGAATACCGCATTGTCCGCTCTGACGGTGATGTGCGATTTATTCAAATCCGGGACGAAATCAAAACCGATCAATTGGGCCGGGCGGTGCGCGCTTTTGGCACCGTACAGGATATTACCGAACGCAAACGGGCCGAGGCGCTACTGCACACACAACAGCAGGAAATCAGAGCGATCGTTGAGAACACGCCGGACTGGATTGTCCGGTTCGACACAACCCTGCGGCGAACTTACGTCAACCCTGCCTTTGTTAGGGCAATAGGCATTGCAAAGGAAGTATTGCTGGGAAGCGAGCCCGGCTCGGCAGCAGATGCTGGCGCGCGAATCGTGAAATCTGAAGATTTAGAATTTTTTAGGAAGGCCCTTGAACGCGTCCTCGATACAGGTCAGCCGCTCAATGTGGAAAACACCTGGACTTTGCCGACGGGAAGAAGGTATTTCACAGCGCGCTTGGAACCGGAGTTTGATACTCACGGTGCGCTTACCAGCATCTTGACCATTGCCCGCGACGTGACCGAATTGAAACGGCACGAAGAGCAGTTGCGCCAGACTCAGGCGGAATTGGCGCGCGTGGCACGAGTAACTATTTTGGGCGAACTTACGGCCTCGATTGCGCATGAAGTGAATCAGCCATTGATGGGTGTCGTAACTAATGCCAACGCCGCCACGCGGTGGCTGGCCGCCGTGCCACCCGATCTTGAGGAAGCACGCCTGGCCGTTGGCCGGATTGCCCGCGACGGCAATCGTGCCAGCGAAGTCATCAAGCGGATTCGCGCCTTGATGAATAAGGGCGAAGCGGTCAAGGTGCCGATTGATCTCAACGAGCTTATCCAGGAAACCATCACCTTGACCGAGCCGGAAGTGAACCATGACCGGGTGACCTTGCGGGCCGAATTATCGCCTGCATTGCCACGGGTGACAGCTGACCGCGTTCAATTGCAGCAAGTAATACTTAATTTGATAATGAACGCCTTGGACTCCTTGAGCGCAGTGGCGGATCGCGCACGCGTCCTGCACATTTGCTCGGATCACTCGCAACCGGACGCGGTGCGGGTTGCCGTGGAGGACACTGGTGGCGGAATCGCGCCACAAGATACTGAACGGATTTTTGAACCATTTTATACCACAAAACCGCATGGACTCGGAATGGGATTGGCCATCAGCCGTTCGATTGTGGAGGCGCATGGTGGGCGACTCTGGGCGACTCCAAACAATGGCGCGGGCGTCACGTTCCAGTTTGCCCTGCCGATCCAGAATGGAGGCGTGTCATGAAGGCACTAGCAGATCGTCCCACGGTCTTCGTGGTGGATGACGATGCCTCGGTGCGCGAGGCGCTCGACAGTCTGATTCGTTCGGTCGGGCTGCGGGTCAAAACCTTTTCCGGCGGACGGGAATTTCTCCAGTGCGAACGTTCGGAAGGGCCTGCGTGCCTCGTGCTGGACGTTCGCCTGCCGGATCAAAACGGACTTCAAATCCAGCGCGAGTTGGCGGCTGCAGGCTGCGTGCTCCCGATCATTTTCATTACCGGGCACGGCGATATTCCCATGAGCGTCCGGGCGATGAAAGCCGGCGCGGCAGAATTCTTAACCAAACCATTTCGCGACCAGGACTTGCTGGATGCGATTCACGCGGCCCTCGAGCGCGACGGTGCCAATCTGAAACGACGGACTGAACTGGCTGAATTGCGCGCTCGCTACCATTTGCTCACGCCACGCGAGCGCGAGGTGATGGAACTGGTGGTCCAGGGCAGGTTGAACAAGCAAATCGCCTGTCAGTTGGGAACCACCGAATTCACCGTCAAAATTCAGCGTGGAAACGCGATGAAAAAAATGCGGGCGGAATCCCTGGCCGACCTTGTGCGGAGCGCCGAAAAGATGCGAGCCGGAAACGCCGCTCACACCAAAGTATAATAGAACCTGGCCGCCCATATCGTTAGCTTCTCTTCAAAAAAGAGAACAAACGAGAATGAAGCGACTTAATGGAGGCTCCCGCAGCACACAGAAATTTCATGCGGCAGATGGCTCACTTGAAAAACAAATTGTAAAGAACACCGGGCAACTTCGGCATATCAGCCGTTTTCTTCTGACCGCGAACGCGTGGAATCGCGCACTCGTCCGGGCAACTGAAACTTTGGTCCGGAGCATCGCGCACGACACCGATCGCGAGAGCGCCCGATTGACATCACGCAAGCAACTCGGCGAATTGCGCACGCATTACAATTTGCTGACACCTCGGGAGCGTCAGGTCATGACATTCGTGGTCAAAAGCCTGCTAGCACAGAAAGAAGTCGGGAAGTCGTTCGGTTGCTGAAGCCTCGCGCCAGACACGCGTGAGGGATGAGTGGAATCACGCGAAGGTATGATAGACAGATCCACAGTCCGCCCAGATGTTTCTTCAGGCAAATAAAAGCATGAAAACCAACGATT
>DATJYM010000217.1:0-2856 GCA_035499615.1 Candidatus Acidiferrales bacterium
TGAAACCGGAATGCATCGAGGCATTCAAAATCGCCACGCTCGCCAATGCCCGCGCCAGCCTGCAGGAACCCGGCGTTGCCCGCTTTGATGTCGTCCAACAATCCGATGACCCCACGCGGTTTGTCTTTGTGGAAGTCTATCGCGATGCCGCCGCCAATGCCGCGCACAAGGAAACGCCGCATTACCCCGTCTGGCGCGATACGGTGGCCGCGATGATGGCCGAACCGCGCTACCGCGTGAATTTTGACAATGTCTTTCCCGATGAACCGGGCTGGCGCACATGAATTTTGAATTTGCCACCGCCCGCCGCATTTTATTCGGTGCCGGAAGCGTCAATAACCTTGGTCCGAACATCCGGAACTTCGGCCGGCGGGCGCTCGTCGTGACCGGAAACACCCCGCAACGGGCGAACAGGCTCGTCGCCAGCCTGGCTGCCAGCGACATCGTTTCCACGATTTATCCGGTCGCGGGCGAGCCGGGAATTTCCACGATTGAAAACGGCGTGGTGGTGGCAAAACGGGAACAAAGTGAATTTGTCATCGCGTTTGGCGGCGGCAGCGTGATTGATGCCGGCAAGGCCATTGCCGCCATGCTGACGAATGAGGGCGAGGTGCTGGATTATCTGGAAATCATCGGGCGCGGTCAGGTGTTAAAAAAGTGGCCGGCGCCGTTTGTTGCCATCCCCACAACCGCCGGCACCGGCGCGGAGGTGACGCGCAACGCCGTGCTGGCATCGCCGGAACACAAGGTAAAAGTCAGTCTGCGCAGTCCGCTGATGCTGCCGCGTCTGGCCGTGGTTGACCCCGAACTCACCCAGGATCTGCCGCCGGCGCTCACCGCGACCACCGGCCTCGATGCGCTGACACAACTCATCGAGCCGTATGTTTGTCTGCGCGCCAACCCGATGACGGACGGCTTTTGCCTCGAAGGCATCCGTCGGGCGGCCCGTTCCTTGAGCAACGCGGTCTTCAACGGGCAAAGCCCGGCGGCCCGCGAAGATATGGCGCTTGCCAGCCTGTTCGGCGGACTCGCGCTGGCGAACGCCGGTCTCGGCGCAGTTCATGGCTTTGCCGCGGCAATCGGCGGCAGTTTCCCCGCCCCACACGGAGCCGTCTGCGCCGCGTTGCTGCCACATGTCATGGCTGCCAACATCACGGCACTTCGGACGCGGGAACCTCGCAGTTATGCGCTTGGCCGCTATTACCGGATTGCGGCACTGTTGACAGGCAACCCGCACGCCACCGCCGACGCCGGCGTCGAATGGGTGCGACAACTCGTCGCGGATTTGCCAATTCCCAAGCTCGGCGCTTATGGCATTCGTGAAGAACATGTGGCCGACCTGGTTGCGAAGGCCGCCAGCGCAAGCAGCATGAAGGCAAATCCCATTCTACTGACGCCGGAAGAACTGTCACAGACGCTGCGCCGGGCCCTGTGATTTCAGCATGGAACCCGTCTGGAAAAATTCCGCTGTCGTCGCCCGGACGCAAATCATTGCGCGCAGTCTCAGGCACTGGACCGGACGCGAATTGTTGCCGGGAAATTTCCCGGCGGCGGGGTTCGCGGAGAAAATTTTCCACGCGCCGTTCATCCTCGTCGCGCACGGCACGGAAGCCGACCCGGTTTTGAACTACGGCAACGCCGCCGCCCTTGAGCTCTGGGAAATGGACTGGGACGAATTCACGCGCACGCCGTCGCGTCTCACCGCCGAGGCCCCCAACCGCGAGGAACGGGCCCGGTTGCTGGCCGCGGTCACCGCGCGCGGTTACATTGATGATTATTCCGGAGTCCGCATCTCCAAAACCGGTCGCCGCTTCAGAATTCAACGCGCCACCGTCTGGAACTTGATCTCGGAAGACGGACGACCGTGTGGGCAGGCGGCGATGTTTGATTCATGGCAGCCGTTGTAAACACGACGCGGTTGCAATCCGGCTGGATTTTGGTTCCCTGTGTCCGGAACCGATTTTGCCTATGAAAAATCAACTTATCGGACGGATTTTATTTTTGAGCATCATCAGCGCGCTGGTGATGGCTTCGTCTGGTTGCGACACGGTACCGGTCACAGGGAGGAAACAATTCAACCTGATGTCCCCGGGCCAGGAGCAACAGCTCGGGCTGACCAGTTTTCAACAGCTTAAAAAGGATACACCGATCAGCAAGGACCCCGCCGCGAACGCCCTTGTCCAAAAGGTTGGCCATCGCATCGCCGCCGTCGCCGACAAGGACATGCCAGGTGCACAATGGGAATTTGTCGTCTTCGAAAGCAAGGAAGCCAATGCATTTTGCCTGCCCGGCGGCAAGGTCGGCGTTTACACCGGCATCCTGCCGATCACCAAGGATGAAGCCGGCTTGGCCACGGTCATCGGCCACGAGGTCGGTCACGCTGTGGCGCGACATGGGGGTGAGCGGATGACTGATGCGATGGCGGTGCAAGGGTTGGGCGAATTTTTGGACGCCTCGTTGTCGCAGGGTGATCCGCGCGTGCAAGCGGCGGCAGTGGCGTCTTATGGTTTAGCCTCGCCACTTATTGTAACTTTACCGTTTAGCCGGTTGCAAGAATCGGAAGCGGACCATATCGGGCTGATCTACATGGCGCGGGCAGGTTACGACCCGCGGTCCGCTGTGGCGTTCTGGCAGCGATTTGCCGACTACAACAAACAACAGGGAGGCAGCACACCAGTCTTCCTGCGCACGCATCCCACGGATGCCAAACGCATTCAACAGCTCGAAGCCTGGATGCCGGACGCGCTCGCGCAATATCATCCGGCCCAATGACCCGTAGCCGCATCGTGATTGTCGGCGGAGGCGCGGCGGGGGTTTTTGCCGCGCTCGCCTGTGCCGAAAGGCGCCGCGATGCGG
>DATJYM010000218.1:0-11452 GCA_035499615.1 Candidatus Acidiferrales bacterium
TCTCCAACACCACCACGGAGTTGAAAATCAAACGTGAAAACGCCAGCGCCAGGCCGCCCAGCAGCATGGCGTTGATCGAATTGCCGCCCAAAGACAATCCGATGATGGCCGCCAGAATTGAAATAGGGATGGACAGGAACACGGCGAAAGTGGCCCGTAGCGTTCCAAAAAAAATCAGCAGCAAAACTCCCGTAAGCAACAGGCCGATGACGCCGATCCAGACGATGTTGATGATGGCGCCTTTGACAAACGCCGACTGGTCGAAGACGACCCTGGTGACCAGTTGCTTGGGCACGTCCAGCAGGTGCGCCACGGCATTCTTGATGCCGTTGACCACCGCGATGGTGTTCGCCTCGGCGCCTTGTTTGAGCACCGGCAGATACACTGACGGCTGCCCGTCCACCCGCACAATGTTGTATTGAATCTGTGAGGCGTCCTCGGCCTGGCCCACGTCACCGACGAGCACGGACGCAGTGCCGACGGTCTTGAGCGGCAGGGAGTTGATGTCGTTGACGTCGTTGATCTGGCTGTTGGCGTAGAGATTGTAATCGAGTCCGCCAATCTTCACGTCACCCGCCGGCAGGATGAGATTGGCGTCGTTTACCGAGCGCACCACGTCCATCACACTTAACTGATGCGCTTCCAGCTTCAGTGGATCCACATACACCATGATCTGCCGGTACCGGCCCCCGAACGGCATCGGCACCGACGCCCCCGGCACATTCGCCACCTGGTCCCGCACGTCGAACTGCCCCAGGTCCCGCAGCTTCGCTTCACTCAATCCTTCCCCCTTCAGCGTAATCAAACACACCGGCAGACTCGACGCGTCAAACTTCAACAACACCGGCGGCAGCGTCCCCGGCGGCAACCGCCGCAGGTCCGCCATCGCCAGATTCGCTATCGTCGTTACCGCCGAATCCGCGTTGACCCCCGGCTGGAAATAAATCTTGATCAAACTCACCCCCGGCAGCGAACGCGACTCAATGTGGTCAATCCCGCTCCCCAGCGTGAAGAACCGCTCAAACCGTCCGGTGATGTCGTTCTCCACCTGTTCGGGCGGCATCCCCGAATAGAACGTGGCCACCACCACCACCGGAATCTTGATCGGCGGAAACAAATCCACCGGCATCCGCACCAGACTGGTCACGCCGACGACACAGGTAATCAGGCAGAGGACGACAATAAGGTAGGGATAGCGGATGGCGAAACGGGGCATGGAATGCGTGAAACGTGAATGGGTTTCAGGATCGGTCCTTGGCAACGGCCTCACGCAGCTTCTCGACCGAGAACTCCTTCGACTGGCATAGCGTGATCAACTCCT
Organism: Candidatus Acidiferrales bacterium; assembly: GCA_035499615.1. Lineage (GTDB taxonomy): Bacteria > Verrucomicrobiota > Verrucomicrobiia > Limisphaerales > UBA11358 > UBA11358. The sequence goes on from DATJYM010000218.1 coordinate 1,322, forward strand.
GTTCCCTGGCGATGATTTCCGCTGCCGCCAACGGAATCTTATCGGCGACTGTCAACGGGATGGATTGGACGCCGTGCAAATCGCCGTGCAACAAATCGCCGGACTGGATTTTCAATCCGCCGATTTCGACCGGCGCACCGAATTCGACAATGTGAACATAGGCGTGCGAGACGGAAACGCTCCCGGCAAAGAGATGAAATCCCAAGTTTCTGGCCGCCGGCAGGTCGCGCACCGAACCGTTGGTTACCGCGCCGACGCAGCCAAGGGCGCGCAGGATGTTGACGTGCACGGCGCCCAGCAAGGAACCGAGACCGGCCTGGGAGGCCACGTCCTGCACGACCACCACGCGCGGCGCGGGCAGGGAAAGAATATAATCCCACCAGTCGGTGCGGTCGTTGTAGGGCGCAGCCGCCGTCGGTGGTGACGAGCCACGAATTTTGACGGTGGCGGCATAGCCTAGCATCGGCGGCAGTTCGGGAAACAGGCAATGCACCGACGTGTTGACAAATCCCTCGTTGCGCAGGCGCTGGTGAAAGATTTCGATGGCGTTGGCCAGCGTGCAGGCGTCCAACCGTTGCAGAATTTCCATTTGTTTGGAAGTCAGCATGGCATTCATGTACTCGAAAATCCCTGTTGTCGTATCGGTTGATTTCAGCCGTCGTCGCGCATGGAAAGCTGGATGAGTTTCGGCTCGACCTTCTGACCGACTTGCAGCTTCGAGTGATTACCGATCACCACCAGTTCGCCTTCTTGCAGGCCGGAAAGAACCTCGTATTCATCCGGCGTTTCCAGGCCCAGCTTGATGGGCCGTTCCTCAATCTGATGTTCCCGGTTGACAACATAAACCATGGGTGGATTGTCGCCGACCACCGCTTCAATGGGCACCGCCAGCGCCTGGGGATGCCTTTCAACTTTCAGTGTCACGGTCGCATACATGCCGGGCATCAGTTTCAGATTTGGATTGGGCACCTCGATTTCCGTTATCATCGTCCGGGTGTTTTCACTCACATCGTCGGTGAAACGCGAAATGGTGCCGGTGAAAGTCTCGCCATTCAATGAATCCACGCGCACGGCAATTGAGTCACCCAGGTGGATGTCCTTCACGTAATCCACCGTGACGGGAAAATCCAGTCGCAGCAGGTAATTGTCGGAAACCCGCACCAGCGGCAGGGCCTGCGTGTCGGACGAAGTGCCGGCCTGGATGAGCGCGCCCGGATCGGCGTAGCGCCGCGTGACGACGCCATCGAACGGCGCGATTATTTGCTCGTATTTAATGAGCGTCTGATACTTTTCCACGTCAGCCTTGGCGGCGGCGATGGCGGCGGCCGCGGCCAGATCACCGGCTTCGGCGTTGTCCAAATCCTGCTGCGCCACAAGGTTAGGATGGGCCTGGTTGACGGCCAGCAGCCGGGTATAGTCCAAATGGGCGTTGGTGTAATCGGCTTCAGCTTTTTTTTCAGCGGCCTGCGCGTTGTGTAATTCGTCGCGTAATTCCGGTACTTCCAGCGTGGCCAGAAGTTGCCCGGCCTTCACCTGATCCCCGAAATCCACGTTCATTTTGTCCACGTAGCCGGATACTTTCGCGTGCAATTCCACCTCCACATAAGGACGAAATTCCGCAGGGATGTTGACCTCCTTGAAAAGGTCTTCCCGGGTCACTTTCGCCACGCCAGCCACCGGCATGGCGGCTGCAGTTGGACCGGCGGAAATTCCGTCGTGCGTGTGATGCGTCGTCCATAAAAGGCCGAGGCCGATGGCGATGACTGCCACCGATATTCCGCACATACCGGGTTTGAGGCGAAATCGCGAATGGAAAATCGGGAATTTCATGAGCAGGCGAAATATTCAGTTTTTGGACAAGGGCAGTTTGACGCGGAATCGGCTGCCTTGGTTGACAGTGCTTTCCGCTTCCACTTCCGCACCGTGGGCCGTGCAGATGGATTTGACGATGGAAAGCCCGAGCCCGGCGCCTTCGGAATCAGGCATGCGGGTTTTGTCCGCGCGATAAAAACGCTCGAAGATGTGCGGCAACGCTTCCCGGGAAATCCCCATGCCGTTGTCCTCCACTTCCAAAACCACGTGGCCGTTAACGGCGCCGACCCGCAGTTGGATGACGCCGTTTTTAGGCGTGTATTTGATCGCGTTGTCTATGAGGTTGACCACAACCTGCTTGAGCCGTACCTGATCACCCTCCACCGGCATCGGTTGCTTTGCGTCGCAGGCAATCGAAATATTTTTGTCCTCGGCCAGCAGGCTCATCTGGTCAGTAGTGGTTTTGGCCAGTTCGGCCAGATCGAAACGCGACCAGTCTACCTGCGCTTCACCGGCGTCGAGCCGCGAAAGCGTAAAGAGTTGTTCGACGATTTTGCTCAACCGAACCGCCTCTTCGAGCAGGATGGCCGCGCGGTCGCGCCATTCGGACGCCAGGCGCGGGTCCTCGGCCAGGCTCTCCAGTTCACCGCGCAGAATGGTCAGGGGCGTGCGCAATTCATGGGACGCATCCGCGACAAAACGTTTGGAGTTTTGAAAGGCGTCGTCGAGCCGCGCAATCATGCGGTTGAGCGAAACGGAAAGGCGTTCCAATTCGTCACCGGTCCACGTGACCGGCAAACGCTCGCTCAAATTGTGTTGCGTAATGCGCTCGGCGGCGCGCGTAATCCGCTCCACCGGCGTCAACGCGCGCCGCACCAGCACATAGCCGCCCCCGGTGATGATGAGGATCGCCAGCGGCAATCCCAGGGCGAGTTGCAGGAAGACGTGGTTGAGCATGGTTTCCACCGGATCGAGGAGCGTGCCAAATTCCACCAGATAGGCCGGGTTGCCGGGCGATTGGAAATTCAACGCGGCGACGAGCAGGGTCCGATTGCCGGACAATTTTATCCTTTGCGAAAATTCCGTTTCGGCTGACGGGGACAGGGCCGGGACTTCGGCCGGATCGAAACTGCCGTCCTTGGGCATACCGGAAACATAGACCAAAGTCCCATCGGCCCGTGTGATGCGGATGAAACGGTCATTGATCTCCGGGTCATACCAATCCTCCGTTTGGCGGGCGACATAGGATTCGCCGGATTGTTTGATATGCACGAGCAGGGCGCTGGCGATTTGCCGTGTGCGGCGCGCCTGGGATTCGCGCAGGTTGTTGACCAAAAAACGCCGCAAGTCGAGATACAACGACGCACAGAGCAGCAGGAACAGGCCGGTCAGCAAACCGGCGTACCAGGCAACCAATCGGAAACTGATTGAATGCCGGTTCATGTGGCCGCTCCGTCACTCAAGCTGTAGCCGACCCCGCGCACGGTGCGGAGCAATTTGGCCGGATGCGCATCGTCCACTTTGGCGCGCAAATGCCGCACATAGACATCCACGATATTGGTCAGCCCCTGAAAACTTTGATCCCAGACGTGCTCGATGATCATGGTGCGCGAAAACACGCGGCCGGGCTGCGTGGCGAGATATTCAAGCAGCGAGTATTCCTTGGCGGTCAGTTCGATCCTTTTGCCGGCGCGCCGGACGTTTTGCGACAGGCGGTCGATCTCCAGATCGCCGACGCGCAGCACACTCGAACGATTGACCGGGCCGCGTCGCAGCAAGGCCTTGACACGGACGAGCAGTTCGGCGAAGGCAAATGGCTTGGTCAGATAATCGTCCGCGCCGGCCTCAAAATTTTTTACCTTGTCGGCCATGCCGTCGCGTGCTGTGAGAATCAGGATGGGTACCTCTGTGTTCTTGCGCCGGATTTTTTCCAGAAGTTCCCCGCCGCTCAATTCCGGCAGCATCAAATCCAGAATCATGAGGTCATAATTGAAGGCCTCCGTCATTTCCCAGCCGGCGCGGCCGTTATGGCAGACATCCAGGGCAAAGCGTTCTGCCTTGAGGCCGCGTTCAATGATATCAGCCAGCTTCTTTTCATCTTCCACAAGCAGGATTCGCATAAGGATTCACCAGGGAATAGACCATTTCCTAATTAAAAGGTTCTAAACGTTTCATTAAAATTTGTTCAGAACCGGCCTCCCTTTCGCAGCAGGGCATTTTAATTCAGCCTTCAGAGCACCTTAATCTCCAGATGGTCAATATCCCATGAAGAGACAAAACAAAGAAACGAGTCACTGGTACAAAGCCACTCTGCAAAAGATTAATGTTATGAACGCGTTACAAAACAACCCCACTCAAAGTCGGTATTCCGCCAGGAGCTCGCTCCGGCCGATCAACTTTTATTGCGCAGCGCCCCGTGCCCGATCGGTGGCACTTGTAGGCGATTTCAATCATTGGCAGCCCTTCCCGATGCGACGGTCGGTGGACGGATGGTGGTCGGCTCAAGTTGAGCTGTGCCACGGCCATCATCAATACCGGTTCCTGGTGGACGGCAAACCAAGGCTGGATCCACACGCCACCGGCATTGCCCGGGATGAACACGATGAGCATGTCTCGCTTCTGGCAGTAAGTTGATCCCACGCCTTATCTCCCGTACTGCCATTGGCGGAAATGAGGCGATGAAGACTGCCGTGAAGGCAATCCCCAGCCCGCCGGAACCGCCATCGGATGAATCGATGCGGGTGGAAGATCGATAATGGAACGGAGCCTTGTGCTTTGGCGGAAAAAGACACGGCCATCGGAACGCTTTGCAGGCCTTGCTCCAGGCCAAACACGAAATTCCGGTTCAGAGGCGGGACAAACAAAGTTCGCGCAAGGGAACGCCGGCAGGGACAATTCTCACCTTGAACCGGGCTCGCCGTGGCGAACTGATTTGTAAATTGCAAAACAACCGTTAAGTTTGCGAACGTGCGGGTAGGCACGGTTGGGCACGAGCTTTTGGACCGGTTGGCACTATGAACCGAAGGCAACAACACAGAGCACTTTCGCAAACTCATCATAAGCCAGTAATCCATTGGCGTGGCCGATCATGTTCCCTGGGAGAGGCCTGCCTATTGGCGCTCCAGGAGCAACAGCTGGGAAACTTCCAGGCGGCCGCAGATATTTACGGTCTGGTTCTCGCTCTAGATCCTGATTGTGCCGAGGTCCACAATAATCGGGGCGCGGTCCTGCAACAGATGAGGCGGTATGAGGAGTCGCTCGCCGGCTACGCCCGCGCCATTACGCTCAAGCCCGATTACGCCAACGCCCACTACAACCGGGGCACCGTTCTAAAACAAATGCATCGGTACAGCGAGGCCCTGGCAAGTTTTGAAAAAACCCTGGCGTTAAGACCCGACCATGCCGAAGCCTGCAATAACTGCGGTCTGGTCCTCGCGACCCTCGGCAAAATACCAGAAGCGGAGAAGATGTTTCGCCAGGCCCATGCGCTGAAGCCGGATTTTCCCGATCCCTTGTTCAATCTGGTAAATATTCGCAAATACCAGGACATGGAAAACCCGGAGGCAGGAGACATTCACCAATTGCTGGAAAAGCCCGGCACTCCGACAAATGCCAAAGAAATCCTTCTTTTCGCCCTGGGGAAAATCTATGACGATTGCGGTTGCTTCGATGAAGCATTCGAATGCTTTAAGTTGGCAAACCGGATCCGCAACGCAGCCGTGGCTTACCACCCCGACGAGATCGTCCGAAGGACCGACGACATCATTGATGTTTTTAACCGGGATTTTCTGGCGCAGCCTTTCGCCTCGGCCTCGGCCAGCCGGTCCCCTTTGTTTCTCGTAGGCATGCCCCGATCCGGCACGACGCTCTTGGCCAATATGTTGTCCCATCACCGGGCCATCGGGACGGCCGGTGAGTTGCCGGCCATCATCGAATTTGCGTCCGAGCTCGCTGAGTTGGCAAAAAACGGTTTCCCCTATCCCCAGGCGGCCAAACATCTCACCTCAACCACCGTACTCCATCTGGTAAATGATTATGAAAGGCGCCTGAAACGCGACTTCGGCGCGGACGCTCCGGTTTACGTCATTGACAAGAATCCACTCAATTTCCAGCACCTGGGGTTCATCGCGAAGTTGTTTCCAGAGGCACGGATTATCCATTGCACGCGCGATCCTCTGGATACGGGTCTTTCCAATTATTTCGTGCGGTTTCCGTTGAATTTGGATTATTCATTTGATTTGCGTAACATCGGCCATTTTTATCGGCAATATGTCAGGCTCATGCAGCACTGGCGGCTGGTTTTGCCCCGGAAAATAATCGAAATCAGCTACGAAGACATGGTCCTGAACACGGAACAAACGGCGCGTCGGGCGCTGGAGTTCCTCGGGTTGGAATGGGACGATCACTGTCTTACGCCTCACACCAACCCCTGTCCGGTGGAAACGGCCAGCCAGTGGCAGGTGCGCCAGCCAATCTACCGCCACGCTTTGGAACGGTGGCGGCGGTATGAAAAACATCTCACTCCGCTGAAGGAAGCGTTGTCGCTGAACGAACCGATTTCAGTCGGGTAACGGCCCAAGGCCCTGGTAACAACAGTCCCACGGCGCCCACGGACCGGTACCAATCTGCCAGCATTGGCCCCTTTTGTCGCCTCCTACACATTTTAATCCAGCCTTCATGCGTTATTCATCTTTTACGGGTCAATTAAAGAGAGGACGTCGTGCCTGGCGCAGATATGCGGTTGGCCGTCGACGCATTGGGTGGACCAGGGGACTGGTCAGGCGCCACCCGAATTGAAAGGATATGCCATTTATGCCAAGCACGATCAAAGGCCCGCCAAAATCGGCCAGCCGATTTGCAAAAGCAGCGGTGCGGGAAGTGGGCTTCATTTTAAACAGCTCGGGCGCAGAGTCCGTTTACCTCTGCGGCGATTTCAACGAATGGTCTCCCACCGGGTTGCCGATGATTGAGCGCATTGAAGGTCGTCTGTGGGAAAAGCGGTTGATGCTGCCGCCCGGCCGCTACGAATACAAGTTCATCGTGGATGGCGTCTGGACACACAATCCGGCTGCGGGCAAAAACGTTCCGAATGCCTTTGGTTCGTTGAATTCCGTCATGGAGGTGTGGCCATGAAAACACGCTCCGGATCCCTGCGTCGGCGTTGCCGGAAATCTGAATCGATGTGGCCGAGGCGCGTCAACGGCCGGCTCAAGGCGTATCCCCAACAACGGCAGGCTGAAGAAATCCAGTTGATCTATGCGCATTTTGCTCCGCAGGCCATTTACTTCGTGACCGAAAGCCGTGGATATACGCCCGGGCCGGGCAAGAAATTCTCGCACGCCAGTTCACAAGGAGACACCAAACGGAACACACGGCTTTCCCAGGTGAAGGCCGGGAATCCGTCCACCACCGGCGGATTGGCGCCGCAAAATCAACTCAACTTCGGGCACCAAAAATCATGAATACCCACTGTCACCGCCTGTTTATTCACATGCACAAAGTGAATGGTTCGTCCGAAACCTTCATCCAAAACGAAGAAAGTCTGATCAAACATGTTCTTCGCGAATTTCAGTCCGACAGTATTTTTCACCAGGACCAGATCGTCATTGCCGGCCGCCATTCGGCGACTTGCCTTCCCACCCGTCAACTCGTGCGGACAGATTTGGTCTCCGAACAGTTGTCCGACTGGAACTTTCCACCCGGAATGGTGCATGCCGTGGAACTGACGGAAACCGAATTCCGGGCATTGCTCCAAAATCCGGAGCTGCGTGAACAGCGAAATCACGTCTCTCCTCAGGACGCCTCGGTGATTGTCTTTTTCGAGGTCGAAATGACCGGACAATCGCCACTTTTCCTGGTCAGGGAAATGGCAGGCGAACAGTTCGGGGACGGGCGTCACGTCATTACCGATTTGTTATCCACACGCTCATTGTGTTTCCGAATGCGTAGTGGCGGCGTCGCCGCGTTGAATCTTTGCCACCTGATGCGGGTTACTCTGTTTCCCGGTTTGCATCCAGCCCCCAACGAGGCCTGGCCCGCTGAACGGTCACAAGGGTCGCAACTCAAAGAACCCAGACGGGTATTGCCTGGCCCCGGCGACAATGTGTCAACCGCCCATGCCGCCTACGATGTCGCCGGTTGATTTTGTAACGCCCGGAGGAGGCAAAATGAAAACGCATCAACCATGGAAGGAAAGTGCCAATGAGAAAATCTATTTTATGAACATGTTGTATGGCAGCTTCGGCCGTGCGAGTTGCCCTGCGGACGACGGCGGCAGACTGGTCTATTTCAAAATTTTTGCTCCTGAGGCCAAAACCGTCCGGTTGGCAGGCGATTTTAATCGATGGGACCCCATCCTCATGCGGCAGCGGCGGAATGGCTGGTGGTCCTTTCACATCTGGCTGCCTGCGGGCCTTCACCAATACCGATTTCTGGTGAACAGCCTCCCCCTGCGTGATTCGCAGGCCGCCCCCATTACCAATGATGAGGATGACGAGCCGGTTTCGCTCATTGCGGTAAAGTAAAACCGGGTCGTCAATCGAATCGCCCGATTAAGCTGGCAGACAATCGACGCCGTCCCTTGCACCATTTTGGTTCTGCCGGAGCGGCTTGCCGCTCTAATCCTACAGAGAAAACCGAGCCATGACGTGGACGCAGCACCCGGTCCGGGCATTGCCACGCCTTCCGGAACCCGCAGAATCGTGGTCGCAAGCCGGGCAAGAGTTGTCCGCACAAGAAAGTCAAACGTTGCCAGCCCAAACAATGGGACGCTCAAGTTGTCCATTAAAACCGTTTGAACCTCAAATTAAAATTTATTCAGAAACTTTCAATGTCCATCAAAGGGTGGCAAGAAGGTTATCAAGTATGAAATTGTTTGCCTCCTCCTTGACCGTCGCCGCCGGGGTCCTTCTCGCAGGTTGTGCCGCCGACGAAAGCGGGTTGGCGCTGGATACCGTGGGGCCTGTCCCGGCGCAAATTGTAGCGGCAAATCCCGCCGCCGGCAGGCTGATGGTTTATTCCGCTTATGAAGTAGACGCCGATTTCAACGACCGCGATCCTTACCGGCCGGAATATTCCGATTATATAATTTACACCGCCGCCGGCAAGTTGTTGGAACGCGTCCACAACGATTCCGGCACCATCGTTCAGAATCCCGCTTCGGTGGCGCTTCCGACGGGTAAATACCGCGTCGTCACCCGCGTCAATGGCTATGGAAACGTGACGGTGCCCATCCTCATCAAAGCGAATCAAACCACCGTTCTGCATCTTGAGGGAGGCAGCGCGTGGCCGGACAAATCGGTATTCAACCAAACCAACGCCGTGCGTTTGCCGGATGGCCGGATTGTCGGCTGGCGGGCCTCATCCAATTCATAAACAAGCGGTATTGCGCTCCGACAACGACGGTGGCCGTTCTCAACGTTTATGGTACCGCGTCTTTGGTCGGACACACAGCGGAGAAAGAAAATTTCCAGGCCCTCAATAGAATCTGGCGCGTCCGGCAGGACTTGAACCTGCAACCTTCTGATCCGAAGTCAGAAGCTCTATCCAATTGAGCTACGGACGCCCAATCCCAGTCTGCCCATTTTTGGCCGGCAATAAAGCGGATTCGCGTGCCGGTTGACTTGCCGCGGCGCTCCCGTTAGCGTGCGAATTGTCATGGCGAAACGGTCGTTCTCGCGTCTGGTCAAAATCGTGTCCGACATCCGCGCCGGCACAGTGGGGAAATGGCATCGGGCCGAAAGTGAATTCAGCCGGCTGGAGCGGTTTGTGCACTTTTGCGTCCTGCTGTGGACCAGTTTTGTACGCAACCGTTGCCCGGTTCGCGCCGCGGCGCTGTCCTATACCGCCTTGCTGGCCTTAATTCCCCTGCTGGCCGTGGCCATCAGCGTCACCAGCAGCCTCCTCAAGAGTGAAGGCGAGGAAAAAATTTACGAAGCGATTGACAAGTTCGTTTCTGATGTCATGCCGCCCGCCCGGCTCGACACCCATGGTCCCAACGCCATGTTGAATATCGGCCCCGGCCTGTCGATCGCCTTGGCGCAAACCAATTCCGAAACCACCGGAGTCACGACCAACTTTCCCATCATCGCAACCAACGGCAACTCGCCGGGCGCTACGCCGGTGTCGGCCGGCAGCAACCCCGGCATGATGACTGCCCAAAAGGAGGCGGCGAAATACATTCACGATTTCGTGCAGAATACGCGCAGCGGCGCGCTGGGCATTACCGGCATGGCGTTGCTGGTGTTCATCGGCATCCAGATGCTGGCCGGCATCGAGGCGACCTTCAATGACATCTGGGGCGTGACACAGGGGCGCAAC
>DATJYM010000219.1:0-8405 GCA_035499615.1 Candidatus Acidiferrales bacterium
TTCGAGTATATTGAGGTCTTTTATAATCGCTGCCGCCTGCACAGCTCTCTGAATTTCCTTTCGCCCGTTGACTTCGAAAACCAAAACAACTAAGTCATGAGCCAGCTCTCTTTCAGTGTCCGCTTTTTTGAAGCAAGCCCATTTTCTCCGTTGCCTCCTGTTGATTCCGTGCTGCCGGCGGCAGTCACTCGGGGCATGGCTCTGGCGATCCAGCCAAAGCGTGGATCATACGCAAAACGGAAAAAAATGTTGACAAATCCGACCGGTATGTGTATATACACATGAACATGAAGAAAGAACTGAATTTCGGGACCATGGAAAACTGCGTGTGCTCCAACCTCCGGGCGGTGACACGGGCGGTGACCCAGTTCTTTGACACGGAAGTGCGTCAGCATGGCATTCGCCCCACGCAAACGCCGATTCTGGGCGCCTTGCAGGCCAAAGACGGGTGGGGCATGGCCGAATTGAGCGACTGGCTCGGCATGGAGCGAACCACGCTGTTGCGAAATCTTCGTCCATTGCAGCGGGACGGTTTGGTCCGGGCCAAAGGCGGCGGACGCGGCGGCCACGTGGACCTTGAGATTACGGAAAAGGGGCGCACGGCCCTGGCCAAACTGCTGCCGGCGTGGCGCCACGCCCAGGACAAGGTTGTCGCGATCCTGGGAAAAGAGCGATGGTCAGCGATTATCGGTGATTTGGAAGACGTGGCCACGAAGCTGAAGGGGCAATAACCGCCAGAAGACGATTTTTTTGCACCATTGAGTGTATATACACACAACAGCATCCGGGAAAATGGCAATGAATCAAAATTTAAGAGGGCGACCGTGGAAACGGGCGTAGACCGTGAAAAAGGCAACAAAACTAAAATGAAAGGACAAAGTATATGAACATGAAAACTGAAAGTCTGGGAAGCCTCAAAGAAAACATGGCTTCGGAACTTAATAATGACCGTTCGAACGTGAGATCAGTCGTTCTCGTAGCTTTGGCACTGTGGCTCGGGCTCGTCTCTTTCCTCGGCTTTCAAGGGGCATTTGTGGGGAGCGCGGATTCGCCGCCGCTGCCAATTTTCCTCGGCTTAGCCATTCCTTTGGCAGTCTTCTTTGCGGCCTACTTTGGATGGAGCGCATTCCGGGCATTCGTCTTGAGCGCCGACTTGCGGCTCGTGTCTGCAATGCAGGCATGGCGGTGGGGCGGGCTGGGCTTCCTGTCGCTCTATGCGCAGGGTGTTCTGCCCGGACTGTTTGCTTTCCCAGCGGGACTCGGGGACATGGCGATCGGCGTCACTGCGCCGTGGATGGTACTCGGTCTTATTCACCAACCATCCTTCGCGGCCAGCCGCCGGTATAGGATATGGAATATTCTTGGGATTGTTGACTTCGTTGTAGCCGTGTCAATGGGGACCCTTTGTTCGGGCTTCATCCATGGACTTGTTTTGAATGTGACAACCAGCGCGATGGCGCAATTACCCCTGGTGCTCATCCCGGCGTATATGGTTCCATTCTTTATTATGTTGCACTTCACCGCCCTGGCGCAGGCGCGGCAATTGGCCCGCTCCAGGAAATCGGCGCCCACGTCAAAAAGCATCCCGAAAGTGGATTAATTTGAGCGGCGCGCGCAGCGCCGCCCTGCCAAGCTTTGATTCGGTAGGGCAAAGCTGTCCACCCTCCGCAGTGGCTTCGCTACGGAGCACGGGCCGTGTTGCCCATACTTTCGAGGGGCGAACCACTGCCTCTTCTTCCAAAATATTCCTAAAAACAGTTCTTGCACAATTTTCGATCTGCGTTAATATTTAACCATATGGTTAAATGTTCGACCCGATTGTTGGACCGCACGTTCGGCGCGCTGGCCGACCCGACGCGCCGGCGCATCCTCGAACACCTAGCGGGCGGCGACCATTGCGTGACGGATCTGGCGAGGCCGTACCGGATGTCGTTGCCGGCAGTTTCCAAGCATTTGCGCGTGCTGGAGAACGCCGGACTGCTCCGCCGCAAACGCGACGGGCGGGTGCATCGCTTGAAACTGGAAGCGAAGCCGATGCAGCAGGCGCAGGCGTGGATCGAGGAATACCGTAAATTCTGGGAGGCGAGCTTTGACCGTTTGGACGAATACTTGAAACAACTACTAACCAAGGAGAAAAAATGAGCACCACAGCAACCATCAAGGAAAACAACATTAAACTTCAACTCACCCGCGTTTTCGACGCACCGCGCGAACTGGTTTTCAAGGCGTGGACCGACGCGAACCAGTTCAAACAGTGGTTCGGGGCGGCGGCGTGCGAGGGATCGTCGCTGCAATCAGCGAAGGCGGACGCGCGCACCGGCGGCAAATATCGCATCCAGGTGCGGCGCGCCGACGGCGAATTTTATACGACCGTCGGGGTTTATCATGAAGTGAAACCACCGGAGCGGCTGGTTTTCACCTGGCAATTTGAAAAGGACGGCAGCGGCGATGAATTCGGCGAAGTCGAACCGCCCGAAATGCTCGTGACGCTGGAATTCAAAGCGCGCGGCAAGCAGACGGAATTGGTTTTGACGCACGAAAAATTTGCGTCCGTTGAAAGTCGCGACCGGCACGAAGAGGGCTGGACCCGCTGTCTCCATGAACTCGGAAAATTTGTCGCCAAATGAAAGTAACGGAAGAGATTGAAGCCAGGGCGGCGTGGGCAGCGCCGCCCTAACCACATCACCGGTAGGGCAGAACTGCTGCTTTGCCCCAGCCTTTTCCTAACGAGCTTCTTTACCAATTGGCGCAGCATCGCCGCCTTGCCGGGTCTCATTTATACAGGGAAGCGGAATCGGCATAGACCTTGGCGACATGTTCCATGGACGGTCGGCGGTCGGGATTTTTCTCCAGGCAGGCCATGATGATGGCCACGGTGTTGCGGAGCACATGGTGGCCTGATTTCAGTGGCGAAGGCGGCGTCACCTCCCGGATCGCCCGTTCGATTTGCGCCTTGCTGCCGTCGAACGGATGTTTTCCCGTGCTCGCATAATAAGCCATGACACCAAAACCGAAGACGTCGCCCTCGAAACCCTTCGTGAAATCACCCTCCCATTTCTCCGGGGCCGAATATTTGACCGTGCCCGCCGGAGGATTTTTCTTATCCATGATGAAGGGCGGCAGATTGCCCTCGAAATAAGAGTGCGAAAAATCGATGAGCTGCGTTTCCTCGGGCGCGGCCGCGGGCACCAGCACATTCTTGCTCTTCAAATCGTTGTGGACGATCGGGCGCCCGCAATAGATGCCGGCGTGCATATCCGCCACTGTTTCCGCCACGCTTTGCAGGAGACGATGCGTCCGGCCAGGGTTCGCACGGGTGACACCCTCCTGCACCAGCTCATGCAACGTCGCACCTTCGATGTATTCCAGAAACAGCCGGTGTGCCGCGGCGTCATAGGCCAGTTTGCGGCGGATGCGCGGGTGCGTCACCTCCCCCAGCACATAGGCCTCGTTGGCGATGAAAACCTCATCCCAGAATTGCGCCGGCTCTTTCAGCAAGGCGGGATACGGATGCCGTGCAAACTCCACGCGGGCCAGCTTGGAAACGCCGGCCTCCACCGCTAACGGCTCTCGCTTTGTGATGGTTCGCAAGTTCATGGTCGTTTGAAGCTGGCGGACCAAAGCATCGGCAAAAACCCTTTTGGCCGTCAAGCGATGAATCCGAACCGGTGGATGAACAGGAGGAAGCAGAGAAAACAGGGAAACCAGGAATGAAAAAATCTCCGCTCCCTCTGTTCCCTCCTGTCAAAAAAATCTTTGGTTTCCCGGCTTCCTCCGTATTCTCCTGTTGAGAAAAGTCCTTTCTATCCGCGGGCCGGACGCGCTGAACCATTCGGATCGGTGGGTGCGATTACGGCGTTGAATCTTGGCAAAAAAGATGCTGGAACCTCTCCCTGTTGAGTTAAGAACTATGAAAACACCTTTACTAATTGCGTTATTGCTGGCCAGTGGCTCCATCGGCGTCGTTCAAGCCGCGGTGGAAGCGGTTCCCTTTCGAATCAACGAGTCCCGGGTCTTGGCGTTCGGGGATGACAAGGTCAGCCGAACGCCCGCGTCCCTGGAGCTGATACTCTCGCTGAACGGGCCTGAGGCCGGGTCCTGCAGCCGTTACGGGAACCTGAAGCTCGAAACCGCCCTGGATGATAAAGGCACCAACCTCATCCCTGCCAAGGACGCCTTTCATGACCCGGCAAAGTTCAAGGATTACTCGAACGCATTTTTCCGAAAATCGAACTTCGGCTTCAATAATCCTCCGGCGGCGCCTCAGGTGGAGTTGGACCTCGCCCTGCCGGCGCGTTCAGCCACGAAGATTGTACGGCTCCAGGGCTCTCTCGAGCTTACCGATGCGGGGACGCTCCAGACGATTGAAGTTTCTGCCCTCAAGAGTGCCGGAAAGAAGACGCTCGCCCTACCTGCGGGCGCCGGGGTCGGCGTGACCGTCGACGCCGGTTCCGGCGATAAGGTCCGCTCGCTCAGCCTCGAAATTACCGGGGACGAAAGCGCGCTGGAGTCGATCGAGGTGGTCGACGCCACCGGCCGGAAAGTTTCAAGCGGCATGTCCAGCTGGTCATTCAATGGCGGCCCGGTTCAGAAGTCGCTTGAACTCAGCCAGTCGCTGGATGATTCGATGAAGCTGGTGGCCAAGGTCAGCCTGAACCGCAAACTCATCAAAGTCCCCTTTGATCTCAAGGATATCGCCTTGCCATGAGCAAGTGGCGTTGATTTCACCTGTCCGCCCGGCAAACGGGACACCAACTTTGGCCATCAAGGAGACCCGCACACCGAGTGGTTTCCCGGCGTTGCTCCGTCCAATGCGTGGGAATAATTTTAGGTGGCGCGGGAGCCCGCCCTGCCGTACATGTGGGAAGGGCACTGTTGCCTCTTTGCCCATTCTGAGAATCATTCACTGGTGCCGACTCGGGTCGGTTGCTTTTTTGGCCTGGTGGCGTATGGTTCACCGGCAATTTCATGAAAGCCATCCAAGGTTACCATTTCATAAAGCCGGAAGACCTCTTCTGGCGGCCGTCCAAACTGATGCGCATCCCGAACGCGGATTATCTGGAGCGCACCGGGAGCGAGAATCTGGCCGCGCGGCTGTGGCGGTTGCCGCTCAAAAGCGCCAGCACGCTGCACAAACACATCCGGCAGGAGGAGTTTTATTTCGTGTTGGAAGGCACCGGCCGGATGCGCGTGGGAGAGGCGACTTTGACCGTACCGAAATACGGTGGCGTGCTGGTCGGGCCGGGTGAATTGCGTCAGGTGTTCAACGACACCGATGCCGAGGTGCTCTGGCTCATCGTGGGCGCACCGGAGGAGCTTGAGTTTCTCCAAGGCTCAAAGTCCAAGATGGACCTTTCGCTCATTTATCCGGTGGATCCGAAACAATTGCCCAAGGAATTAGCCGGTGCGGAGTGGCCGTCCAAAGACTGACGGGCGTCGAGAATTACCTCGTTACGGTCTTCGTCCCTCCAGCACATCGGTATAGTCGGGAATGGTCGTCAAATCGGCCCGCTGGGTGTGCCCGCTTTCCTGCTTCCAGGTCGCCAGCCGGCCGCTGGCTTCGTCGTTCCAACCGCGCTTGCGAATAAACTCGTTCCAAATCAGGAGATCCGTCCCGTCGAGCCTACGGCCCGTGGCAAAACACCATTCCAGAATTTCCTCGTCGGGTCCACCAGCCAACACCCGCTGTTTAAGCGTCTCGTAAGACACGCGCAAATAGTGGCAGCACAACCCATCAGCCCGGTTGGCCACCCCCAGATTGGCGTGGCAGTCTTCCCGCAGCTCGCCCCTCGCATGCAGCCGTATCTTGTCCAGCATCCGCGGGAAATACATCATCCCGCCCGTTCTTTCGTGAAAGCTCCTGGGCGCCTTATCATTCATGTCTGGAAGTTTTGCCCGCCGTGCCGGCCCTGTCAACCGAATCGCCGGTATCAGAGCCGGGAATTTTGAACCTGGGAAGTTTAAGGAAGATTGGGCTTGCGCGGCGGTAAGCCGCAAACAAAATAACCTAGCAGGAGCCGAATTTAAGAAAAGAGAAGGACCACTATGAGTACGATTACCACCAAAGATGGCACACAAATTTACTACCGGGATTGGGGCAGCGGTCAACCGATCGTGTTCAGCCACGGCTGGCCGCTCACCGGGGACGCCTTCGAAGACCAGATGTTTTTTCTGGCTTCCCGCAGCTACCGTTGCATCGCCCACGACCGGCGCGGTCATGGGCGGTCGAGCCAGCCATGGAATGGCAACGACATGGACACCTACGCCGATGATCTCGCAGCCTTGGTTGAGAAGCTGGACTTGAAAGACGCAGTCCACGTCGGTCACTCGACGGGTGGCGGCGAAGTCGCGCGCTATATCTGCCGGCATGGGACAAGGCGAGTGGCCAAAGCCGTGCTGATCGGAGCCGTGCCGCCGTTGATGCTGAAGACCGCCGCTAATCCGGGCGGATTGCCGATCGAGGTGTTCGACCAGATCCGCGCCGGCGTCGTGGCCGACCGCTCGCAATTTTTCAAGGACCTGACCCTGCCGTTTTATGGGTACAACCGTCCCGGGGCAAAAATCTCGGAAGGCGTTCGCGAATCGTTCTGGTTGCAGGGAATGATGGCCGGCTTTCCGGCGTGCTACTTTTGCATCAAGGCGTTCTCCGAGACGGACCTGACCGAAGACCTCAAAAAAATCGATGTTCCTACCCTGATTCTGCATGGTGACGACGACCAGATCGTGCCGATTGCCAACTCGGCCCGGTTATCCGCCAGGTTGGTCAAGCAGGCAACGCTCAAAGTTTACAAAGGCGCACCGCACGGGATGTGCACAACGCACAAGCAGCAGGTCAACGAGGACCTGCTGGCCTTCATCAAGTCCTGACGGAGGATTGCAGCGGGAAGTCCATCGGAAAGCAGCGTCTTGCGGTTCTGGATTCCACCTTTTCATTGGACAGAAACCGGAAGAAGAGAACAACCGGGTAACGAAAGCATTTTCTCTCCATATCGCTTTCCCAGTTCCCGGTAGCCCGCCGGCGTGAAATGCAACTGCTGTGGTGGTATGGCGGTGCAACCGGCCGAAGAAATGACATAGGAATTGGGAATGGTCTTCGGCAACCCATCAATGATCGGGTTCATGCTGGCGCATTGTCCTTTTTGGTCGGCATTCACGACTTCGCCGGCGAGCAGCGGCACGTCATCGGCCTTGAGATTCAAGTCCTTGAGCAGACTGTCGTAAACCCCTTTGACCTTGTCCGGCCATTGCCTGTCACCCGTGTTTGATTCTCCCTGATGTAACAGGATTCCTTTAATCACGCCGTCTTTCTGGGCCAGCTTCGCCAAGCCGACCAGATACTCATAGGGATTTCCATTGTACGTCTTGATAATACCTTTCATCCAAACGGGTGCGTTGGAGGCGTAAGACTGGTATTTGGCCTCCTGGAACAGTTCAATTTTACAGCCGGCCACGGCCACCACCACCACGCCCACCCGGATGTTCTTCGGCAGGTGAGCCACCAGGGTTCGGCCAAAATAATCGGCCGGGCAAATACCGTTGCCGGGGCGGCACAACGGCGGCACGGCCGTGTACCAGTCGCCCTTCTGCCGGCCCATTTTGGGAAAATTAACCGCGGCCAGGACCTGAAAGCGATCATCCACGTTCGTCGTGTCCTGTTGTTGAATCCCCGGGAAGCCCTCCATATTGGATTGGCCAAAGCACAGGAAGACCCAAAAATTCGTGTCTTGAGAAAAAACGCTCACAGCCGACAGGAGTAATCCAGCCAGTATGAGCCATCGTCGTTTCATTTTCATAACAATCAGATTTAACAGGCTGTTGAATCCGGAGGCATGACGCTTTTGTATCTCCGCATTCATCCGGCGCAGCCGTCGTGCCGGAGAATTGGTCTCCAGTCTCACCCAGCACGGCGTCATACTGACAAAGCGCGGCCGGCTGTCAACCCGGGTGACTGACTTTGTTGACTCATAGGAGCACTGGCGTGGCAACCTTGGGCTGAATGATTTAACCGCTTCAGGACGGTCTCAATTCACCCCTTAAAACTTCCCGTTTGACATGCAACCAAACGGTTGCATATTAGGGCGCGAGATGGATGCCGTGTTCAAAGCGTTGGCCGACCCGAGCCGCCGACAGTTGCTCGACCGGTTGCACCGGAGCAACGGGCAGACGTTGACGGAGTTGTGCGCGCATATGGACATGACGCGGCAGGCGGTCACCAAGCACCTGGGGTTGCTGGAAAAAGCGAACCTGGTGGGCACGGTCCGGCGCGGGCGCAAGAAGCTGCATTATCTGAATCCGGTGCCGTTGCAGGAGATCTACGAGCGCTGGATTGGCAAATACGAGCGCCATCGCCTGCAGGCGTTGAGCGATTTGAAAAAGGGTCTCGAAGCAAAGCAAAAGCAAGGAGA
>DATJYM010000220.1:0-6558 GCA_035499615.1 Candidatus Acidiferrales bacterium
GGCGCCCGGTATTGAAGGACGTTTTCAAGGATGATTTCTATATTGGCGCCGCCCTTAGCGTGGAGCAGATTACCGGCAAGGAACCCGCCGCGCTCGCCCTCGTGGAAAAACATTTCAACAGCATCACGCCGGAAAACATCCTGAAGTGGGAGGAGGTTCATCCGGAACCGAACCGGTACAATTTCGACGCGCCCGACCAGTATGTGGCGTTTGGCGAAAGGCACAAAATGCACATCATCGGCCACACGCTGGTCTGGCATTGGCAGACGCCGGACTGGGTTTTTCAAGACGCGGCGGGCAAACCCCTGGGCCGCGAGGCATTGTTGCAACGGATGAAGGACCACATCTTCACCGTGATGGGCCGTTACCGGGGGCGGATCCACGCCTGGGACGTCGTCAACGAAGCCATCCTGGCGGACGGTTCGTTCCGAAAATCCAAATGGTTTGAAATCCTCGGTGAAGAATACGTGGTCAAGGCGTTTGAATTTGCCCGCCAGGCCGATCCCGATGCCCAGCTCAATTACAACGAATACGATCTTGAATATCGCCCCAAGTGCGACGGAGTCATCCGGCTGGTCAAAAACCTTCAGGCCAAGGGCGTCCGCGTGGATGGCGTGGGCATCCAGGGCCATTGGTTTCTGGACTTTCCACAAACGGACGAGCTGGAAGCCTATGTTCTGGCCCTCGCCGGGTTGAAGGTGAAACTGATGATCACCGAGTTGGACATCGGCGTCCTGCCGTTTTGCCATCTGGACAGTCCCAAGGCGGACATCTCTTCGTTCGATGCCGAAACGCGGAAGAAGTTGAATCCCTATCCAGACCGCCTGCCGGACGCCGTCCAGAAAGCCCAGGCCAGGCGGTTCGCTGATTTGTTTTCACTCTTTCGGAAGCACCGGGACAAATTCAGCCGCGTCACGTTTTGGGGTGTGCATGACGCGCAAACCTGGCGCAGTTACCTGCCTATTGGCGGCCGGACCGAATATCCGTTGCTGTTCGACCGCCGCTGCCAGCCGAAGCCAGCCTTTGACGCGGTTTTGTGTATTGGCTCAGGCAAAGCGTGGCATTGAATATTGAATTGTGTGGCCTCGTTAGCCTTCGTATCCGGCAAGCTACAATGATATCGGCACCCTCATTATTTTCACGGCGCGAAGGTGGAGTGTGTCGCTCCGCGCGTGCCGCTTCGGTCCGGTTACTTCGGCGCGCGCGGAGCGAGACTGTCTCAAAACTCGGTGTTTACTTCCTCTCCCCGCGAGGAATGAGTGGGGAGAGGAATGAGGAGCGGGGAATTCCAAATAAACAGGCACCTGCTTGCCCCGGCCCTCGCCTCCATTTCATGGAAAAGCGGGAGAAGAATGTTGCGTTCCTCGGTTTTGAGCCAATCTCGGAGCGTCGCGCCCTGCCGGGCCCAACCGGGCCGAAGTCATTTTCATTTGCCATAGTGTCACGACAATTATGAGAGAAAACCTTCCGCATTTTACGGGAAACATCAGCTTTAACGCACAGCATTCGCCGATGGGCGCGTTCATGAGTTTCAGCTGTGGCAACTTCGGCACGCGCGGGGGCGTGGGGCTGCAGATCGGCCAGCCAGCCAACCAGGACGTTTACATTGGTGTCAAGGACGGCGACCGCCGGAGCGGTTCGGCGCCGCGTTGCCTGCCGTTTTACCAGGGCCAAACAGGCAACGCCGCCGGCGCGTTTCTCGTCGAGCAAGCCGGGCCCGAACAACAAAATGTGGCGGAAAAAGTGCAACCATTCCGCACCGAACAGATCAAGCGCTTTTACGGCTGGGCCACCGATCGTTGGCAGGCGGACGAATTGGGGTTCTCCCTGTACACGCCGTTCGGCAGCATTCCCGATCCGCAGACGGCTTCGCCACAGCAGATGCGCGATGCGCTGTTGCCGGCCATCACGGCGCGGCTCACGCTGGACAACCGCAAAGGCAAGGGTACGAAGACGGCGTTCTTTGCGCTGCATTTCCACGAGCCCGGCCCGCGGCCGCTGGACGTGGGATCGGATACGCGTTTGCGCCTGGCGTTCGCGCACCGGCGGGATTTTGGCGTCGCCGCGGAATTACGCGATTCCGACACCCAGGCGACTCCCGCGGAGAAGCCATTTCTGTTCCAGCAGTGGACGGTGGACAGCGGCCTGCGCGACATCAATCCGATTCACATGTTGGCCAGCGCCGTCGGCATCGGTTTCGAGGTGCCGGCAGGGAAATCCTACGAGCTGGTCATCGCGATCGGCTGTTATTTGGATCATGTTGTCACGACGGGCCTGGAGGGCAAATATCTTTACGTGAGGCATTTCGGCAGTTTGGGCGAAGTGCTGTCCAAGGCGTTGGATCGTGCCGACAGTCTGCGCGCCGCCGCTGAAGCGCGCGACGAGGAGCTGCTGGTTTCCGGACTCTCCGCGGACCAGCAGTTTCTCATTGCCCACTCCACCCGCAGCTACTACGGCAGCACGCAATTGCTCGACGTCGGCGGGGAGCCGTTCTACATCGTCAACGAAGGCGAGTATTGCATGATGAACACGCTGGATCTGAGCATCGATCACGTGTTCTGGGAACTGAGGCAGAACCCCTGGGTGGTGAAGAACCTGCTGGACAATTTCGTCCGCCATTACAGCTATGTCGATGAAGTGAAGCACGAGCGCCGCGACGATGCGCGCCGCACGCCGGGAGGAATCAGCTTCACCCACGACATGGGCGTTCATAACAACTTTTCGCCGCCCGGCACGAGCAGTTACGAACTGAAAAATCTCACCGGCTGTTTCAGTTATATGACCGCCGAACAGTTGTGTAACTGGAGTCTGCTGGCCGCAACGTACGTTCTCAAAACGGGCGACCTGCACTGGGCGCGGGTGAATCAGCACGTGCTGGCGGCGTGTGTCAGCAGCCTGGTGAATCGCGGCGGCGAAACCGGATACGTCCACTACGACTCATCCCTTTGCGAAAAGGGCGCCGAGATAACCACCTACGATTCGCTCGATAATTCCCTGGCTCAGACCAGAAACAACATTTACATGGCCGTGAAATGCTGGGCCAGCTACCTCGGCCTGGCGATGGTGCTTGAGAAGCTCGCCGACACCAGCTTTCAGGCTGCCCGGCAGGAGATGGCACTGATTGAGCGCGATCTGCTGAAGCGCCCGAGCGAAGAAGGCGTCTTCCCCGCTGTTTTTGAAGCGGACAACCCCGGCTACGTCTCGCGCATTCTGCCCGCGTGCGAGGGCCTCCTCTATCCGCTCATGTGGGGCGTTCGCGAACGCCCGGCCCTGCATGATTTGCTCAAGAAACACACGGAGGCGCTGCTGCTCGATCCGCAGCGGCGGAATTTGTTCCCCGACGGCGGTATCAAGCTCTCTTCCACTTCGAACAATTCGTGGATGAGCAAGATTTGCATTGTCATGCACGTGGCGCAACGTGTGTTCGGGCTGAATCAGGACGAGCGGGTGAAGCACATCCTCGCCGCTGCCGACGCGGCTCACGTCAAATGGCAGACCGACGGCAGCAGCTACTGGGCCTGCTGCGACCAGCTCGTCAGCGGCAAAGCGTACGGCAGCCGGTATTACCCAAGGATCATCACGTCAACGCTGTGGCTGGAGAAATAGGTTTTCCGAGGAATGCTTTTCCGTCAATCGCCTGGCAACATCGGCCAGCGTTCCCTGGAAAGGTCCGGGCGTTTCCATTTTTATCGAAACCAGCGCTGCGGCAAATTTCAGCGAGGTCAGGACATCGTGATCCAACCGCCACGATAGATACGCCGCAAACGTGGTGTCGCCCCGGCCCGTCCGGCCGGAGACATTGCTGTTGGAGAATTTTTCGTAGTAAGTCTGGCCGTTGACCCGCGCCAGAACGCCGTGGGCGTGTGTGATGACGACTTCGGGGCAACCCCAGGATTCGACGATGGTAGCGGCCTTTTCCAGGTCGTCGGTGCCAGTCAGGATTTTGGCTTCCACGATGTCCAGCTTGAGTTTGTCCATCATGGCCGCCATTTCTTTTTTATCGGGCACGTCGCGGAACTGTATTTCACCGCCGTTCGGGGTTCGATGGCGGACGAAACTCTGCATATCGAGCGATACGCTGAAGCCCCTGGCTTTCAGGCCTTTCATCAGCGCCATGTCGAATTCAGTATCCGATATGCCAGCCAGGTGGGCGCAGGTTGTTTTCAAAGTTGGCGGAAAATCGTTGATCGAAATCAGGCCGGCGGATTTGACGACGGCGAGTTTGCGTTCATCGACATTCGCGGATTCGTGTGTGACCGTGGCAAAGGTGGTCACCTCGCTGGGAACGAGATAAGTGTCAACGCCCACGTCCTTCATGGGCTGGAGGATGTTCTCGTCTTTTTTTGACATTTTCACGACGGCGGCAACTTTTTTCCCGACGCGGGCGGCGACCATGGCGCCGCACAGAACCGCGCTGCCGGGGGCAACGTGCGATTTGCCCTGGAAGGGCTTGATCTCGTCAAAGCACATATGCCCGACAAACGTGATATCGTAGTTCTTGGTCATAGTTTATTCCGTCTCGTCCTCGTCCTCGGCTTTCATCTGGTTTTCGATTACGAGGACGACGACGAGGACGATGAAATTACCGGGTATTCGCAGTTCCTTTTAATAGCTCCCCGAAAAACGGCATCAAATCTTTCGACGCAACGGTCCTGGATTTGGTTTTCGCCTGGAGCTCCTTGACGCGGTTCATGACCAGATGAGTCCAGGCTGCGCCCGGCCGGGGGTAGGCGGCAACGATGTAATGGGGTCCGGGCACGGATTCTCCGGCTTCCTTTTCTAATTCGGCCCGGAGGTTGTCCGGGGTGACCATGGAATTGCCGTACTCGAAAACCACCCGGTCCATGTGCTGGTAAACATCCTTGCTCTCTTTGACCATGCCATAATAATCCAACAACTGGGCGAAGACGTAATTGGAAGTCGTGTAGACGTCTTTCCCCTGGTCTGATTCCACCGGTTTTCCGTTCTCGGTTTTGCACATGGCCCAGCCCATGTAGGCGCGATTGTTTCGGTAGATCGTCTTAAGGATTTTCCGGGCACGATCTTCGGGAATAAACGGCTCTTCGCCAATGGAGATTAAATACCACAGAGCATCGAGCTGGTTGGTCCAGACATCGGTGTTTTTGTTTCCGGTCGCGGGATCGAAACACGTGATGTAATAGTCGAGCTTTTCGCCCTGTTGGTTCTTCCCTTCGCGCCACAGTTTCTCGAGACTATTCCAACCTTGGTCAAAAACCTTTTTGATGCGCGCCTCGCCCTGTTTGTCCTTGAGCATTTGAGCCATTTTCATCATGGCCTGGCACCCGCCCAGGAACTGCGTGGCATCGTAGGCGTCGGCGCCAAAAAGGACCAGGTTATCGAAGGTGTTCTTCACGTCCTCGGGATATCCCTCGGGTATGCCGTCGTTGTCGAAATCAAGCTTGAGCAGAGCATCCAAACCGAACTTGAGCGTCTCCCAATTCCTTTTCAGGAAATCGACGTCACCGGTGAACTTCACATTGCGCAACACCCGCATCATCAATTTGGGGAACAGGTCCACCCAGTAATTGTTGTTGTACCAGGCGTAATCGCTCACGTTGCGCAGCGGATGGCCCTTGGGCATCGCGCCCAGGTCGTGCGCGACGCTGCCTTTGGTCTTGAAAGCATCGCGGATCTGCGTCAGCGACACGCCTTCGTATTCCTCGGGATGTTCCTCAAAATGCTTTCTCGCTTCGGTGAAGGAAGCGTGGAGGTGGTAGTAGCGCGGCGTGGGATCCTCGGCTTGAATCGAATCAATGAAGCCCTGGCATAGATCTTTTTCCACGCGCGGGAAGAGCATCAGCAGCACCATCGAATACCAATCCACATCCGAGGGATCAATATACGCGTAGTCGAAACATTCCAGGAACCGGGCGCGCTCGCGGCCTTTTTCGTCCTCGACCCAAACGATGGCGTTGGACAGCGGGAAATGCAGTTCGTTAAGAATCAGCCGGGTCAGGCGCAGGGCGCCGGCACGGTCGCCTTTGTAGGAAGGGCTGGACTGAATCGAATCAAAGATTCGCTTTTGAATCGCCACGGTCCGGTCCCGCCAGAGCGGATAACTTTCCAAGGCGAGCCTGGCCAGGTCCACCGCCCGCGATTCGGAGTTGTTGAAGCTCTTGACGTATTTGCGCTCGAATTTCGTGCCGTCAATGTATTCCTGCTCGGGAAAATCCAGCACCGCAGCCAGGGCAACCTTCCTGGTTGACTTGGGCTCGACGGTGAAGGTCAGGCTGAGGGCGGAGCCATAATCGCTGCGGAGGACGGGCGACCGTTTTTCGTAGAAACTGCCGTCGTCGTTGAGCAGCAAGTCCGCCTTGAGACGGTTCAGGCAGAAGTACGGTTGCGAATCGATCGACACTCCGGGCGTTTCCGCCGCGGCCAGCACCATCCGGTTGGGAGTTTCCGTGCTTCCCATGACAATGCCGCGGATGCCTGCGGACTGGAACTCTTCATGCTTCTGGCCGCGGACTGCCGCCGAGCAGACATAGACGCTGTCCTGGTCCGTCGGTTTAAGCTCTTTTTCCTGGAGGTTGACAA
>DATJYM010000221.1:0-14244 GCA_035499615.1 Candidatus Acidiferrales bacterium
CACGAGATGCAACAAGGCGGCTTGCGCAATGATCAAGGGCAAGGTAACCAGGGCATAAGCGTCTTTATGGGCATCGAACAAATGCTTGAGCCAGCCCCGCAGGGGAAGCAAAACGGCGAAATAATATCCTACAATAAAGGCCCCATAGATCGCTGTCTCGACGGCGAGCCACAATGCGATTTTCATTGGATGTTCCTTGTGCGCAATTCCTTTGTTCATAAAAAAATTATTACCGATGCATTTATCTGAGGCCGTGAGAGCAGCGCAAATCACCGGACAGGGCGCGGCTCAATCTCCTTTGCACTGACGAAGATACCTCAACTGTATGGTATTGTCACGCAACCGGACTTGATCGCAGAAAAAAAGAACGAGCCGGTGGAATTTACCACGCGAGGGCCAGTTGAAGCTGGAAGACGGAGCAACTGCGGGTATTGTGGAATGCGGGATCCCA
This sequence comes from Candidatus Acidiferrales bacterium, assembly GCA_035499615.1. Lineage (GTDB taxonomy): Bacteria > Verrucomicrobiota > Verrucomicrobiia > Limisphaerales > UBA11358 > UBA11358. Next base: position 452 of record DATJYM010000221.1, read on the forward strand.
AATCTGCTGGAAATCGGGCATGAGTTTAACCGTGGGAGTCAATTGGATGACGTAAACGGTTTCCCAAATATATTCATTCTCATGGATTACCGGCTTCGTGGTCGCCGCCGGCTGGCTCCAAACAAAACCAGAGCCCAGGAAATCATTGCTGGTGCGGTGAAACAGTAAATGCGTAAAAGGCCCCTGCGCCACAAAACCGGTGCCAATCTCCCGATCAGCCGTGGTGGAAACTTTGGCGTTCCCAAAACCAAAACGCCCGAACCAGCCGAAGGGCGAGTCCGGTCCCAGTTTTTGTTGCATATCAAAACAAAGGCCGCCACCGGTAGTCCCATTCACGCCGGCCGCGAAAGGCTGGATGCGGTAGATACCCGGGCCGAGGCCAAAAACATTGGTCGGCGCATAACCAAGTTCAATCGGGAGCGACCAGGTCTTCCAGCTATAATCGATCCAGGGGAGCAGGCCCGCGCTGGCATTGCCCGCGTTGCCGCCCACCATGGCGTACCATTCCTCCAGCGGCTGCCATTGCAGGTTGAACCCGAAGTCATAACGTCCCAGCGGCAACACCTGGCTGTTGATGAGCGCCGCGTTCATGAATTTGCTGCGTCCGCTGTTGGCGTAGGCATTATCGTCCATGTAATTGCGCTGGCTGACCACACCGGCCACGGCGACGAAATGACCATTGAAGAGAGACTGCTGCCAGGCCAGCTCGGGCACCCGGACATTGTTGGTGCCGGACCAGCTCACGGTCGGATTGACCAGCGTGCCGAGGTTGGATTTGACAGATTGAGTGCTGGCAGCTGTACCCAGCCCGCTCTTGGCCTGGACCTGGGCGCTGAGCCAGCCGGCGGTGACGGTCGGCACGTCGTAGATGGCCCATTTTGATTTCATGTCGAGGGTATATTCCGCCATGGTATCTGAGCCCTGTTTAACATTGCTCATGTTAATGTAATCAAAAGTTTGCTGGAGCGAATAACGGAGACCATATCGGGACAACTGATATTTCGCGCCATCTACCCAGGGTTCAATAGGCGCATACGAGAACATGGGATTGGGAGTCAATGCGGTATTGCCGTATTCGTCCTGGCTGGCCAGGTAGGGCATGAGCCCAGGAGGAACCGCCGGGAAAAATTCGGCGTGCGATATGGCGTTGCGCGCCCGCTGCAGAATGGCCATGGGTGCGAGGGTGCCGCGCGCATAGGTGGGAATCTGATCATTGACTCCCAGGTCCGACGGCGGGCGATAGCCGGATGGCACCTGGTTGGTCGAAACGGTAACGAGACGTCCAAGGCTGTCAATCAGCAGAACGTCATTGGTGGTGGAACCGGCGGCCGCATTGGTGGTCGAGTTAGCAATCGTATTCGTAGCTGAATTAGAATCCTGCGGCTGGTCCTGGCCAAAGCCGACAGATGCAGTGAGCATGATGGCCGTCAGACTTAGTATAGGAGCAAGTCGTGACGGCACACTCATGATGATAAAAACTTGAGATTGGCTGACGTTTATTTGTCGAAGAAGCGAACCTTGCCTGTGGAAAGGTCGTACATGCCGCCGACCAGTTCGATTTGGCCGGCGCCAATCATCTCTTTCAAAATCGGGCTGCGTTCGGGAATCTCTTTCATCACGAGGCGAACGTTGGCCTCGGCAACTTCATCCACAAATTCTGCATTCTTTGACGTGCGCGGCTGGCCGTTGTCCGGCACGTCATTGATGGCCGGTTTGATTTTGTCGAGGAGGCCGGTGAGGTTGCCCAACTCGACGTTATCAATGGCGCCTTTCACGGCGCCGCAATTGGAATGGCCCATGATGACCACGAGCTTCGCGCCGGAGACTTTGCACGCGAATTCCATGCTGCCCAGGATGTCGTCATTCACCACGTTGCCGGCGATGCGCGCGCTGAAGATATCGCCGATGCCCTGGTCGAGGATGATTTCGATGGGCTTGCGGGAATCAAGGCAGCTCAGAACAACGGCAATGGGATATTGGCCGGAGGCACTGGCTTTGACGGCGGCCTGCATGTCGCGGTGGGTCGGATGGCCGGAGACGAAACGGGCGTTGCCGGCTTCCAATTCAGCGAGCGCGGCTTGAGGGGTCATCGCCGCCTGCTGTTCTTTGGTGATCGGGGCCGCGGAAACGGCTGACGAGCTGCCCGAATCGTTGGTCGTTTGGCAGCCGCCGATCAGGACTACGGCTGCGGCCAAAACCAGGCCGGCCGTTAAACGGCTCAGGAATTTATCTGCGCTATGCTTTTTCATGGTGTCTTCCTTTCATTTTGGATTTCAAGGTTGCAGGTTTAATTGCAGGTTTACGAGTGCCTGTTCAAAGGGAGCGAGGCGAATCAGTCCGACGCTGGGAAATTCGAAATCAAGAATCAGGTATAAGGCCATGGTGATGGTGGCCACAAAGGCGAAGCTATGGAACCAATTACGCCTCCGGCTTCCTCCCATGCCATAGCCGACCAATACCGAGCCACCCATGACGAGGAACACCAGGATAGCATAAATCAATAACGGCGTATGAGTAAGCGCCTGCATCACGCGGGTGGTGCTCAAATCAAACATATCGTTCATTGCAGGCAGGAGCATCGAGGTGGCGGAGGGAGAGCCTGAGTCCCGGCAGTCGGCGATCGCCTCGGTCCAGATTTGCTTCTGGAGCGAGGAGGACTTGTTGAATTCGGCTTTCGCGGCGGTAACGTTGGGCAATACCTGGTCAAAGGCGACACGGGCCGTAATATATTGATGCAATTTTTCGCGTAAGGACGGTTGTACGGCCGAAGGGAGCAAATCCAGCCGGAGCCACACCGTGCCGATGGCATTGGCTTCTTTTACCGCGGTTTCGCGCCGCTCTTGAAACCGGCTCGCCGCCCCGGAAAAAGTAAAAGCGATCAGCAAGGCGATTAGGCTGAACACGGCGCCTTCCACCGCTCCGATTCCAGACTTGGCTGCTTCCGCATCCTGGCTCAACAGGCGGTTTTTCAGCCAGCGCCCGGCCTCCATAAAAAACAACATGCCCGCGGCTATCCCCAGAAATGTAAAGGCGCTCAGGAAGGATGGATTAATTCCAGAAATCATGAGTGATGAAAGCTCGAAAGCTCACGTTTTGGTTTCGGAAGATTTGCGCCCGCCACCGGTGAGCTTATGGGCCAGGACCCGGTAGACCAATCCGGCGACGACTAATCCGACGAGTAAAATAACGATTAATATCAGCCCCATGATAAAGGCCTGGTGCACCACCGCGTCAGCGTTGGCGGTCATCTGGTCGCCAATCTTATTGATTTGCGGCATGCTGTCGTTGGCGGTGGCGAGGAGGTTGTTGACGTTGGTGGCCATGGCGCCAATTTTCGAGGCGGCCGTGCCATAATCGAGAATGTTAAATGGAGGAGAACTGTTTGTCCCTTCGGGTTGAGGGCTGCTATTGGTCGGGGTGACAAACTGGACAAAAGCCGTCAGGCTCAGGAGGGCGGTGTTGATGTTCGACGCAGCGGTTGATGCCGCTTCCAGGGTCGCGCGCGTATTGGTCATCAACTGGCTGGCCTGGTTTTGTTGGGATTCCAAATTAGCAAAAATTTGGTTGATGGCGGCCTGCCGCTGGTCGTTGATGAGCTGGGGCAGTTGCTGCCCGGTTTTGGATAATACGGCGGCGGTGTTGGCAAACTGGTTCATATTGTCCATCATTTGGACGGACTCAGGCTGCCGGGCGAGCTCGTAAATCAGCAATTGCGTCTGCCAGTTCAGCAATTGGGGCATTCGCTGGGTGTAATACATCGTGCGCTCGCCCAATTGCCGGATGCCTTCGATGGCGGCGGTGGTAGGATCCAGGCCGGATAACGGGTTCAAGTAGAGCAAACTGAAAATACTGGAAGGCCTGCCGCCGGCCAATTGCGATCCCTGACCCAGCGCTGTGGCGAATTCGCGAAAACGAATGGCTCCCACGTTATGCTGGTGCGGAAATTTCTCGTGCCACTGCTCGATCAAGCCTCTCAATTCTGCCTGTTGTTGTGGCGAGAGGATGGCGCTGGCCATGGTCCAACCATTCGATTCCATGGCGATTTGCGCGGACAACAGCGGCTGGACGGCATTCGTGCCATAAGCCGTGACTCCATAATCTTCAACGACACCACGGGCGATGGTCGCCAATACCAGCAGATCCAGCGCATTAGCCGAAGGATTTTCGCCGGTGGCATCATTGTAGGCGGCGGTGGCCTGTTGCAGCTTCCAGCGCAACGCAACGAGACGGACACTGGGGTTGGTCGTCGCGGCCGTAATGTCATCGCATCCCTGGGAAACCATGGCGACGTAAGTATCGGCAAAACGCATAACCTGCGACTGTAGGATGGCAGAAGTAACCACTCCAGATGCGGAGTTAGTGAGTTGAGACGACGAGACCCGGACTTTCGACGGTCCGCCGGTAAGGGGGTTAGAGGCGCATCCGGCCATGGTCAGCAACAAAACAACGGCCAGACCAAGCCAATAAAAATTGCTAAATACGTGTCCCCTGCTTTGTTCCTGCATCTCCAACCGTTTGAAAGTGACTTTCATAAATGCCTGAGAATCTCCAGCCCCACAGATAACCTTTGTTATCTCCCAGGGCTAGAAAAAAACGGCAGTATCAACTGGTTTATTATCAGAAGGCGACAGTAACTTTGAACCAGGTAAAGTTGCCCTGCGGAGTGTTCCTCGTAGTCACTTGCGGCAACCATGAGATATCCGCGATCAGCATTGCCTTGCCGAGCTTATGCACATAAGAAACCGTGGGACCCACAGCGACGGATTGGGCCTCGAAACTGCCGAGCCGCGCACCCGAACCGCTATCACCGGTGAACTGGTTCAGGTAACTCACCGTACAGCCCGCACCGGCGATGCCACCGAGCAACGGCAGGTGCTGCGCCAGGGTGGCATCGAGATGGAAGATGTCGCCAGACTGGTAATCAGTGCTATGATTTACGGTATTAAAATCCATGGCGGGAAAGAGCGTAAATTCCGTGCCGAATTTGGTGCTCAGCCAGCTAAAGGCAAGCATGGGTTCAAAAGTCCAGTAACCCAGGCCGGGATTAGCCAATTGGCCGGCATTGTAATCTCCCGTGGGCGCCCACATGTTAAACAGGCCGCCCACCTTAAAATCGCCATTGGTCCAGACCCCCATGATAGGGGTTGTCATAATATCGCCAAACCCATTGACTGATTGCTCCCGTGCGCCGGAAATCTGATGTTGATCCCGGTCAAAAGTGGCCGAGACTTGCACGCTCGACCAAACCCACGAAGGGTAAACACCCGTGGCAAAGGTGATGTTGGCGACCTGCCAGGGATAAGCATAAACCGCAAAGGGCACTTCGCCCTGGAGATTGGCGGTCACCCCCACGCCTAAATTGCCACCCAGGGGCAGCTCCTTATTTCCTCCGAATTTGCCATTGCCGTAATTCAAGAAATAATTACCGGCATAAAGACCCGGCTCGGAGGGTGGCACGCCGGTGAAATCCGCGAAGGTACCCGGGATGTAGTGCCCACTGCCGCTTTCTTCAGCGCGGACGGTGATAGCCAACGCCAAAGCGCAGACTGTGATGAGGTAAATGATTTTGTTTTTCATGGCTTTATTTTTTGTCTGCACCGGTCACGGTGTCGTCGATCTTTTTCGCGTCGGTCTTCACATCAGTGGCGGCCTGCCCGGCATCCTTCTGGACGGTAGACTCAAGTTTTTGGTCCGCAGGCCTTTTTTGGAAACAAACACCCAGGGCGAACCCAATCGCCAGGACGAGAACATAGGAGATAATTTTTTTCATAAGTTGGTTAAGCGTTATTTGTTTTTTCGGTGGTGAATTCGCGGGCCGTGCACGCACAGCCCGCGTGGTTCACAATCGAATCAGCTCGTGCGATTAGGGCTTATAATTAGAGTAGCCGGGCCCGGTCTTGTCGTACACGTTATAGAATTCATCAGGCATGATGGTGGCCACGCCAGTCTCGGGAATAAGAATCAAATCCTGGTCGAGGACTTTCGTGCGGAATTTCCAACCGGGCGGCAGATGCTGGAAATGGCTGGCCGGATCAGCGGCAAATTCCTGGAACGTCCATTTTGGATTCATACCTATCTCAAAGCCCTTCATAATCCAGGTATTGCCTTCGGCATCATCAATCAGATACACCGTCGTGCCTTTATTATATCCAAGCTTGCTCGTGCGTTCGATGGTGGTCGTTTGATATCCCACTTTCCCCATAGTTTTCAATTGGCTTTTGGTGAGGTGCAGGGTTGCACACCAGGGAATTTCCCTGCCGTTGAAGTCTTCATCTTTACCGAGAGGAAGTTCAAACCAATCGATCATCCAGAGCTTGGGCCCGTTGAGAGCCACGCCCAAGGCACCAAACTGTTTTTTAATCTGTTCGGTACTTAGACCTTCCACGTATTCCTGCGGAGCAGAGTCTTTGGTTGTGGCGCCATCGAAACCTGGAATCAGTGAGGTATTATAAACGTTCGCGCGCAGGTTGCCGGTGATGCCGTTACCCCCCACGACAAAGATTTCCAGATAGCGGACCTGGTTCAGGTTATCGATACGGGAAACTTTGGCATCCGCACCATCATCTTTCAGATTGGCGCAGCCTGTTAACATAGTTATGGTCGCAACAATGGCCGCGACCCCGGTGAGTTTGTTTAGTATTTTCATTGGTTGTTTTCGTTTGTTTATGTCTTCGTGATTTATTTTACCACTTCGATCCCCGGCGGCTTCCACGTGCCATGACCCGGCGGCAAAACCGAGGGAGGCTGGGTCTTCGGCCAATAGAGGCGCATGACTAGATAGATCGGGCCATCAGGCGCGGGCAGCCAGTTGGATTCCTTGTCCGCGCCGGGCGAGTCATGCTGGATATAAATCGTCAATGAGCCGTCATCATTCTTCTTCATGTTCGGCAGCATGGGCGAGTTGATGAGGTAACGGTCAATCGGGTTTTTGATGAGCAATTGCGATTTACCGTCGTAAATGGTTACGGACCAGAAGGCGTTCACCGGAGGCAATTCTCCGGCCGGGAACGTGAGCGTGTAATTATTTTTGCTGCCATCCAGGGGATCGCCGTTGGCCAGGTTACGGGTCATGGGATACATGGCTTCATCTGCGTCGTTGCCATAAATGCCCGCCTTGGCGGCTGCGGCGCGCAACAACCAGTCGCCATGATAAAACTTGCGGTCGCCAAACGGGGCCGCGACCTGCCAGCCGTCGATGTTGGTGCCGGCGGCGGCGACTTTTTCATCCACTTTTTCCTCGCCGTCTTTCATGCCGATGGCGACTTCAAGTTTGTGCTCGAGGTCGAGCGAGTCAAAGGTGAACACCTTCCCCGCCCCGATGCCGATGCGGGCGAGCTGCGCGCGAACGGCCTTTTCCTCCGGCCCGGGCGGCGCGAATTGCAGGGCGAAATCGAGATACTGGAAGAAATTCGTCTTCACCATTTCTTCGGTGATGGGCGGAAAATCAATGGCCGGCGCAGCGGGCGGTGCGGGCTGATGCAGATACGCCGAGAGTGGTTGCACGTTATAACCCTCCTGAATTTTGACTACGTTCGGCATATCGTCCGCGGTGAAGAGTTGTGTGCGAAACAGCACGAGCGAAAACTGCGTGCTGGACCGAAATACTTTTTTGATGCCATGGGGCGTTGAGCCATGCCAGTTCGGCCCGGCAACCAAATAATCCCCCGCCGCATTCCCCGTGGCGCGGCTGCCGATATAACCGTAGTTGAACGTATTGCCGTCGCAGAATTGCACGGAGAAGTAACGTCCCGCAGGCACGGCCGGCACTGAGATCACGAGCGGCTCCGCCCGCAAATCCGCGTAAACAAAAGAATACGGCGTATCGCTATTGGGCGTCACCACGGCGGTGTCCTGGTAAGTGAAGACGCGGTGCTCATTGTAAATCTGGTTGAAATTGGTTTTGTACTGTCCTGAATGCTTGTCCACAAAACCCGTGTACATCACGGCATAATTCATCACGATCGGCAGGCCATAGATTAATCCGCTCTCGGCAATATCCTTGGTCTCGGCGATGCCCGGGGCATTCGCCTCGTGCTTTTCTGTTTGAGCAATCGCATCGTTTTTCGTCGCGCATCCGACGAACAGGGTGATGGCGAAAGCGCAAGCTGCCGCCCCGATTAAAATTTGCCTTTTGGTCGCTTTCATTCTTAATTTCCCATCTCTTCGATATCGTTTGTGAATTCGCGGGCCGTGCGAACACAGCCCGCGCGTTTCACAATCGTCAATGAATCTCTCGCAACTGTCAACGGACACGGTGATTGGGGCTTCCCACGTCTCACCGCTATCGTTTCAACTAGTTGTTTGAATTGTAGTCAAAGTTATGCACCTGCAGCGTTAGCTGCTTGGCAGGCACGGTCACTTCGGCATACTGCAAATGGGTCAGCCCGGCCTTCAGCGTCGCGTAGGAAGCAGTCAGTTGCACCGCGTCCTGTTCGTACGTGGTGTTAATCAGTATTTTAGTGACGTGCCGCGTGCTCGCGTTGATCCACATGGTGTAGGTGTCGCCCGGCGACAATACATTGCTGCCGGCGACCTGGAGCAGGCCGTTGGCATCCGGCGCGGAAATCTGCGCCTGGCTGACAAAGTCTATGACCTTCCCGGCCGAAGGCAGGGTGTATTGGTCCAGTAATTTGCCCAGCGCGGCGAAATATTTCTCGACCTTGGCCCGTTCATCTTCGGCAATTTTTTTCCGCAAAAAACCAGACGGGAGCGGCGCGGCCTGGTCGTTAACCAGCGTGCGCTGCAATTGGCCGTCGGGCCCGTAGGAAACCAAGTTAATGCGAGTGTCTTCGACTTTTCCGTTGTCGATCAGTTCCGCGCGGCTACTCCAGGAATACTGCTTGAGCAAAGCCGCATCGGCCTGGCGGGCGGCAATGATTTTCATGGCCAGCCCCTCGTTGGCAATTTGGGCAAAAGCGGTTGGCGCACTGCCCCCAATAAGCAACGCCGCGATAAGGATTAGGATTTTCTTCATGATTTTTTGATTTTGAATGCGCGGGCCGTGCTGGCGCACAGCCCGCGTGATTCACAATCGTTTACTGTGATTTTTCCACGTCAATCGCCACCGATTCGGTAACGTTGATGACCACCGTTTCACCGACCTTGCGTTGGGTCAGGTCCACGTCCGGCCGCACGGGCACGGTCTTCTTCGAGCCATCCGGAAACTCAAGCGTGACCTTGTGTTTATCGAGGTTAATGTCAGTGATCGTGGCGGTAATCTGTGCCGTTTGCGCCACCACGCCACCCGGCTTGGCGCCTACCGGGGCCAGGGCTACGACGGCGGCGGCACCGTTATCCTGGGAGGAGGCATCCGTGCCCATCGCCACGACGAGTTGGTCCGTCACAGTGGCAGTGACTTGGTCGCCCACCTGGATTTGCGCGAAGTTGACCACGTTCGGCCCGCACTTCACGACGAAGTCTTTGCCGTCTGAACCAACGAGCGTCACTTTGCGGGTTTCCGCATCGATGGACTTCACCGTGGCTGTCATTTGATACGTGTTAATCATGACGCCGCCCGGGACGCCGGGCTGGGCGGAGACGACGGTTGAGCCTTCCACCTGGGCTGAATCCGACGACGAACAGCCGGTCAGCATCAGCGCCGTGGCCGGCGCGATGATTAAACAAGCAAGTATGGTTTTTTTCATAGTTAGGATTTTCTTTCTTTAGTTGGTTTCGATTTTAGTTTTCTTTGTGAATTACGGGCCGCCCGAAGACGGCCCACTTGGTTTAATTAAAATATCTGCTCTTTTGCTTCGGGAACTTCCCAGGTGCCGTCAAGAATCGAAGGCGGAGTTTCCGTCGGCCAATACAGGCGCATCATCAGGATGAATTTGCCTGAAGGTGCCGGGAGCCAGTTGGATTCCTTATCCGCGCCGGGTGACTCATGCTGGATGTAAAGGTCGATTGAACCGTCTTCATTGGGCTTCAGCGAATCGCGCGCACTCAAGGTGTAGCGGTTCAAGGGATTGGCCACGAAGAAATACTGGGCATCGTACATCGTCAACGACCAGAATCCTTTGACCGGCGGCAATTCGCCTTTCTTAAAATGCATCACATATTTGTGTGTGCCGTCGTAAGAGCGGAATGGGCCGGGGCCTTCGCTGGTCGGATAGATGGCGTCCTGCGGTCGATTCGCGCCCAGGCCGATGGCCGTGATGAACGCGCGCTGGAGGTAGTCTGTGCCATAAAGGCCGGTATTGGTCGTGTACAACCAGCCATGAGAATATTTATTTTTGCCTTTCCAAATGCCTTTCTTCAACCAGCCCATGATTTGGCTGAAGCCTTCATTTGGCACGTCTTCGATTGCCTGTTGCACTTCGGGGCTAAGCTGGGAAGCATCAAAAGGCTGTCCGGGAACAATGCCGAGCCGGGCCATGTCGGCCACGATCGGCGCGTCGGCTGCGGTGGGCGGATTATCTTTCATCAATTTGGCGAGCACATTGAAAAATTCTTCCGTGTTCAGGGCATTCACCTGGTCGCGCACGGGTGTCACCATATCAATGGTCGGGTCTACTTCACCCGCCGGAGGCGAGTATGACTGGCCATAGGAGCTTAAAGGCACCAACGAAATCTCGTCCTGCATTTTGTGCACGGCATCGTAATCTTCCGGCGTGCCGGTGCAATAGATGCGGCCAAGGATCCAAACCATGGCCGTGGGAGATTTGTATTCCACCACGCCTTCGGGAAGCGTGCCCGTCCAGCCCGGGCCGGTGATGGCATATTTCTGCGGGCCGGTGCCAGTCGTGCGTTTGCCCGGCACCTGGAACACATCCGTCCAGCCATCGAGCATCGGCATGAGATAATAACGTCCATCAGCGTCCGGCAGACTCAGGATATACGGCTCTTTGCTCACATCAATCCATGCGGTGGTGTAGAGGGTATCCGCATTAGGGGCGGTGACGACTTTATAGGACGCATCCGGATAGGTCCGCGACTTCAACAACCAGCCCATGGGAGCGTGCCCAAAATTCGGCTCGCGCACATTGGTCATAACGCGGCGCGTGTATTCCATGGTGACCAGGGAATAGCCGTATTCGTAGGCATCTAAAGCAATGCGATGCGCCTCCTCGGGCGTCAATTTTTCCGAAGATGTCCCGCAGGTGGTTTTGCAACCAGTGAACAAGGTGATGGCCACAGCAAGCGCCGTAACCCCGGTTAATATTCTAAGTGTTTTCATTTTTATATTTTTAACTTTCCGAAGATTTTCGTTCGTGAATTCGCGGGCCGCGCTTGCGCACAGCCCGCGTGTTTCACAAACGAATTACTGGGCGGCGTCAGCCGCGGCGGACTCGGCCTGTTTCAATTTCTCCATGTCCGCCGGTGTCAGCACGGGCGGTTCCACGGTGATGTTGAGGTGATCAATCGTGCCGGTGAACGCAAACGGCACCTTGTAGTCATCATCATCCACCGGCGTGCCGGTGTCCGAGCCGATGTCGAACGTCTCATCAATCGGCAGGAGCAACGGAATGGTTTTTTCCACCGTTTGGGTGGAAACCACCTGGCCATCCACCTTGAAGGTGCCGGTACCGGGGCGGCCCAGGCCACTGATGCTGTTAAATGCGAGCGTGGCAAAGCCCAGCCCGTCATACTTGAAGTCATACTCGAGCTTGTGCTTGCCGGGAGCGAGCGCTTCCGTACCTTCCCATTTGATGCGCTTGAGGTCGAGCAGGTTCCAGGTAAACACCGGCTTGCCGTTCAGCAAATACATGCCAAATCCGCCGAAGCGTCCGCCTTCCGTCACGATGACACCGTTGGCATTGCTATCCGGCACGTCAATGTCCGCCGTGATCGTGTAGGACGTATTCAAGAGATTCGGAGCTGCGCTATCCGGGATACCGACGACCGGTTCACCCGAATAGTTAAACACCTTCCGTCCCGCCGTCAGGTTGGGACGCGGTGAAACCACGCGGGTCGCCACCGAGGCATCCAGCGGGAACACTTCGTATTTCTTGAATTCGTCAAACATCATCTTGTGCATTTCTTTGACCTTGTCCGGGTACTGCGCGGACAAGTCATGGTTCTGGGTCCAGTCTTTGCTGACATCATAAAGCTCGTACTTGAATCCCGTGGCCGGGTCAGGCATGGCGGCACCGAGCAAATCCCAGGGCGGGCGGGTAGGCACAGCGCTAAGCATCCAGCCGTCATGGTAAAGCCCCTGTACACCCATCATTTCAAAGTACTGGGTCGTATGCCGTGAGGGAGCATTGGCGTTGGCCGCATCGAACGTGTAAGCCAGGCTCGTGCCTTCAATCGGCTTTTGCTTGATGCCATCCACCATGTCCGGCGCATGGATGCCGGCCACTTCAAGGATGGTCGGAACAACGTCAATCACATGGCCAAACTGGGTACGAATGCCACCGTCATCGGTGATATGGCCCGGCCAGGAAACTGCCATGCCGTTGCGTGTGCCGCCGAAGAATGACGGAATCTGCTTGGTCCATTTAAATGGCGTATCGAATGCCCAGGCCCATTGCACACCCATATGGTTATAAGTATATTGCGAGCCCCAGACATCGTACCATTTCATTTGAACCTCTGGAGGCAGAACGATACCGTTAAACAACATCATTTCGCTGGGAGAACCAACGACAGAACCTTCAGCAGAAGCGCCATTGTCACCGCTGATGTAGATGATGAGAGTGTCGTCCAGTTTTCCTTCCTTGGCGATCTCGTCAATCACGCGGCCAATTTCATGGTCAGTGTAGGCGAGATAAGCGGCATAGACATCCGCCTGGCGGATGAAGAGCTTCTGCTCTTCCGGCGTGGATTGGTCCCAATTTTTAAGCAGGTTCGTCGGCCATGGGGTCATTTCCGCATCCTGTGGAATTACGCCCAGGCGTTTTTGGTTTGCAAAGATCGTGTCACGGAGGTTGTTCCAGCCGTTGTCGAACAGGTGCATCGCACTGATCTTCTCAACCCATTCCGGCGTCGGATGGTGCGGCGCGTGGGTGCCGCCGGGAACATAGTACATGAAGAATGGCTTGGCCGGGTCAATATCGTTCATGCGGTTCAGCCACGCGATGGCGTCATCGGCCATCGCCGTGGTCAAGTTCCATTTGCCTTCCTGGCCTACGAACGGATAGATGGCCGTGGTATTGCGGAACAGGTTTGGCTGCCACTGGCTCGTGTCACCGCCAATAAAGCCATAGAAATATTGGAAGCCCATACCGCTCGGCCATTGGTCAAACGGACCAGCCTGGCTCGAAGCGTAGGAAGGCACGTTGTGGTCCTTGCCAAACCATGACGTGTTATATCCGTTATCCAGCAGGATGCGTCCGATGCTCGCCGAGTCTTTGGGAATAACACTGTTGTAGCCGGGGAAACCCGTGGACTGCTCCGAGACCACACCGAAGCCCACCGAGTGGTGGTTGCGGCCCGTGATAAGCGCAGCGCGCGTGGGCGAGCAAAGGGAGGTCGTATGAAAATTGATATAACGCAAACCGTTCGTCGCGACACGGTCCAGCGTGGGCGTGGGAATGACACCGCCGAAAGTGCTCGGCGCGCCGAAGCCGACGTCGTCGGTCATGATGAGCAGGATGTTCGGTGCTTGCTTGGGCGGGACAATGCGCGGCGCCCACCATGCCTTCGATTGAAGGGCGTTGTCTTTGATTTCACCCCCGAACCGCGGATCCGGCGCGGGAAGCTGTTTGCTTGAGACGGTCGTCGTGGCGGAAGGCGAACCTGGTTCGCCGGTGGTTTCGATGGGTGTGCCTGATTCGGAACTGCCGGTACTGGCGCATCCTAGGATGGCCATAATTGTAACGGCTAGAGTTACATTAATTATGTTTTGGGAT
>DATJYM010000222.1:0-53682 GCA_035499615.1 Candidatus Acidiferrales bacterium
CAATTCCCGCTCGAACTGGGTGTGCCAGTTGATCTGGCCGCCGTTGGCATTGCGGAAAAACTCGACGCAGCGCTGCGTGACGGCGTTCAGATTACCCGGCGGCACGCGGCGCGCTTGTTGCCGCTCCTGCTGACTGAACATGGCGAGTTCATTCGCAATCTCCGCCGCCCGTGACGCCGATTTTTCCACCTCCATCAGCGAGTGCCGCCACGGATGACCCGGCTCGGCCTTGCCCAATAAAAAAGACGTATGGCCGAGAATGCTCGTCAGGGTGTTGTTGAAATCAAGCGACATCGTGCGCGCCAGTTGCAGCGCACAATCCAGCTTCTGCTTGAGGGTCAATCCCGCGTCCGACTCGGCCTTTGTTTCCGACGGGGCCGGCACCCCGGCCGCCGCCGGTGCGTTGGTCGTTGCCCCCCCGGGCGCCGGGGAGTTGGCTGACGGCGGCGCGGCCAGGGGCAACAACTGGAAGACAAACCACTTCCGGTTGTCCTTGGCAAAGGTGCAGATGGAAACGGTGCACGCAAACATGGGACCGTTCGGTGCGCGAAATTTCAAGTTCACCACCGGTACCGGAGACCGATCCCAACGCGTGAGAAAGTCCACCGCCGTCATACCGTTTTCCGGCGGCCAGATCGCCGACAGCAACGCCGCCTCGCCCGACAGTACCGCGCCGAACGTGGCGGACGCCGACGAATTGGCGCGCATAATCACGCCGTTGCCGTCCACCAGCAACGAGGGCCACGCCGCACTCTCCAAACCAAATATGATTTCAGGCTTCATCCACCGCAAAAAACTCAGACTATACCTCGGGTCAAAAATTTCAAGGCGACTCCATTGAATGGCGATGGCAAGGTCTTTCGCCGGGCCGACGCTGGAAGCTGATCACAGCGATATCTTCTCCACCACCTGCCGGCGCAGCTTATCAGTTTTACCATAAAGTCTCATGAAGTTTTTCAGCAATTCCACTGCCAAAACCTTAACCCGTTCCGCCGTTTTTAGCACCTCATTGTGCGACAATTGTCCCGGCCCCAGGCCCGCCGCCGGGTTGGTGATGCCGGAAACCGCCGCCACATTCAATCCGCATTGCCGCGCCACCATCGCCTCCGGGACCGTGCTTATGCCCACCGCATCCGCACCCAGCCGCGCAAAAGCCCCGATTTCTGCCGGCGTTTCGTAGCTCGGACCACTTACGGCCAGATAGACGCCGCGGCGCAGCTGTAAATGACTTCGCTGCCCGGCCTGAAACAAAAGTGCGTTTAAATTTGAGTCATAGACTCGAGTCATGTTCACGAACCCCGAACCGCCCCGGGTGGCGTTGCCGCGCAACGGATTTGCGCCCATTAAATTAATGTGGTCGGTCAACACCATGAAATCACCGGGTCGGAATTTGTTGTTGATACCGCCGGTCTCGTTTGTCAGCAGCAAATCGCGGATACCCAATTCGGCCAGGGTTCGGATCGGAAAGGTCACCTGCGCCATCGAATACCCACCGATTGCATGGCTTGATTTATTCGCTTTTTGCCCTATGATGGCTTGCTCGATTTATGGAATTGAACAATGACGAAATCCGCCGTTACTCGCGGCACCTGATTTTGCCCGAAGTGGGCCTGACCGGCCAAAAGAAAATCAAGGGCGCCAGCGTCCTGTGCATCGGCACGGGCGGCCTCGGCTCGCCCATCCAGATGTATCTCGCCGCCG
Source organism: Candidatus Acidiferrales bacterium (assembly GCA_035499615.1). Lineage (GTDB taxonomy): Bacteria > Verrucomicrobiota > Verrucomicrobiia > Limisphaerales > UBA11358 > UBA11358. The sequence goes on from DATJYM010000222.1 coordinate 1,702, forward strand.
CCGGCCTCGGCAAAATCGGCGTCGTGGATTTCGACACCGTGGATTATTCCAACCTGCAACGGCAGATATTGCACACGGAGGCGGATGTGGGCCGCCCCAAAACGGAATCCGCCCGGGAGACCATCCAGGGAATAAATCCGCATTGCGAGGTCGTTCTGCACAATGTCCGCATCACTTCGGAAAATGCCCTCGACCTCATCCGGCCCTACGACATTGTGGTGGACGGCACGGACAATTTCCCGACGCGGTACCTGACGAACGACGCTTGCGTGCTGCTGAAGAAGCCAAATGTCTACGGCTCCATCTTTCGTTTCGAAGGCCAGGCCAGCGTGTTCGCGCCACATCTGGGCGGGCCGTGTTACCGCTGTCTGTATCCAGAACCGCCGCCGCCCGGCATGGTGCCCAGTTGCGCGGAAGGCGGTGTGCTCGGCGTGTTGCCCGGCATCATCGGCTGCATTCAGGCCACCGAGATCTTGAAGCTCGCTATCGGCAAGGGCAGTTCGCTCGTTGGCCGGTTGTTGCTGTTCAACGCGCTCGACATGAAGTTCCGCGAACTGAAACTGCGCCGCGATCCCGAATGCCCCGTTTGTGGCGAGCACCCGACCATCAAGGAATTGATCGATTACGAAATGTTCTGCGGCATCGCGCCGGCGTCGAAGGAAAATGAAAATTCCGACGAAGTGACCGTTCAAGACATGAAGCGTGCGCTGGACGATCCGAAGCTGGGTATCAAGGTCATCGACGTGCGCGAACCGTTTGAATTTGAAATCGCGCACATTGACGGCGTGCCGCTGCTGCCCATGAGTCAACTCCGGCTGCGCTTCACCGAGCTTGACCCGAACCAGCAGTATTATCTGCTCTGTAAAGTCGGCGCGCGCTCGCAACAGGCGGCGGAGTTCTTGCGCGAGCAAGGCTTCAAATACGTCAAAAATGTCAGAGACGGCATTAACGCCTGGTCGGAGGAAATTGATTCCAACGTGCCGCGGTACTAAGTCAGAGACATTTGCCTTTTCAGTTTACGCTTGAAAATGCGGCCAAAACCCGCATACTAGGGCTATCATGCGAGCGGGTCGAACAACCGACTTCATTTCCAAAGCTGCCTCAGCGGGCTGGTTCCTCTTTTTGATTTCTTCGGTCCCGGTCAACGCGGGAAATTACGTTGTCGCTTGGGGCGACAATACTTACGGCCAGACGAATGTGCCGCCGTCCGCGACCAATGTGATGGCGATTGCGGCGGGTTCTACTTACAGCCTGGCCTTGAAAAACGACGGCACCGTCATCGCCTGGGGGCAGGCCGGCGATACCAACGTCCCTGCCGGATTGAGCAACGTCGTGGCCATTGCCGCCGGCATCGGTCAAAGCCTCGCGCTCAAAAGTGACGGCACCCTGGTCGCCTGGGGCATTCCCCGCTCACCGAGTTACACCAACATTCCACCGGGCTTGAGCAACGTCGTGGCCATTGCCTGTGGCGACGAGCACAATCTCGCACTCAAGGCCGACGGCACGGTGGTTGCCTGGGGCGAAAATTATTCCGGGCAGACAAACATCCCGGGCGGCTTGAGTAACGTCGTGGCAATTGTGGCCGGAAACACCGGCAATCTCGCCATCAAAAGTAACGGCACGATCTGGGGGTCCGGCACTTTTACAAATATCATCGGTGCATTTTCCAATGTGGTGGTGGCCGGCGCACTCGTGGCCAACGGGAATTATCAGGGCGCGGTGGTCGCGGGGGACGGAACCGCCTATGCGTGGGGTTATCCGAGCGGAACCAATATAACTATCGTTTCCAACGTGACGGCGGTCGTCGGTCGCAGCGGGTTCAACCAGGCGGGTGCCGTCTGGGCGTTGCGAAGAGATGACACCCTGACGGGGCTCGGCAGCCAGTACCTTGGACAATCCAATGTCTGGATGAACCTTTCAAATGTGCTGGCGATTGCAATCGGCTATACGCATCACCTGGCCATTGTCGGCGACAGTTTTCCCCAACCGATTGAGCCGATGCTGAACGCGGGTTTCAATAATGGGCAATTTACCATTGCCCAACCCACTGCAGTCGGACGCTCGTATTGGCTCGAATACAAAAATTCGCTCAACGATGACTGGCAGATATTTCCACCCGTTCCCGGCAATGGCAGCATGCAAATTCTGGGGGACCCCGATCCGCCGCCGGCTCAGCGATTCTATCGCGTTCGCGTCGGACAATAACCGCTTGCCTCTCGCTATTTGTCTTTTGTCGGATATAATGTTCCTGGCATGAACGACGATCTCCAAAAGCGCATCCAAGCCGCGCTGGCCAATCCGCAAAACCTGGGCGAGCTGGCCGATGCCGACGCCGTCGGCACGGTGGGCAACGCCGATTGCGGCGAGATGTTGCGGCTCTGGGTAAAGTTTAAGGAGCAGAACGGCAAGAAGGTCATCGACCGCGCCACCTTCCAGTCCTTCGGCTGCGAAACTGCCATTGCAGTCGCCAGCCTGGCCACGGAATTAATTCGCGGCAAGACGGCTGAAGAAGCGCTGGCGCTCAAAACCGAGGAACTGGCCGGTGAACTCGGCCCGTTGCCGCCCATGAAAATTCATTGCGCCCAGCTCGTCGAAGGCGCGCTCCGTTCCGCACTCGAACCGGAAAAGGTGGAAGGCAAGCCCGCCATTCCCGCCGGTGCGCCAACCTTGCTCGACAGTTTTTCCAAACCGAAGGTCGGCGGCGTGAAGCTGACTTTCCTGGATGAGGCAAAGTAGGACAGGCGTCACGCCCGTCTTAAAATGCTCGTAATTTTTTCAAGGCCGCCCAGGCCGCGTCGCTCTCGGCGGCCTTTTTGCTTTTGCCGGAACCGCGCGCCAATTCCACGCCGGCGTGCTGCACGACACATTCAAACATCCGGTCATGATCGGGCCCGGTGGCGGAGAGAACATGGTATTCGGGCGCTTCCGGCGAGCGCGACTGCAACAATTCCTGCAACTCGCCCTTCGGGTTTTCGATGCTGGGCGGCACGTTCAGCTTGCCGAACGCCGCGCCAAATTCACGGGAAACGAACTCCCGCGCTGCAGCAAAGCCGCCGTCCAGAAAAATCGCGCCCAGCAGGGCTTCAAATGCATCCGCCAGCGTGGACGCGCGCTCGCGCCCGCCGCTGGTCTCTTCGCCGCGACTGAGAATCAGGTGGGTGCCCATATCGAGCGCGCGGGCATGCTCGGCCAGCGTGCGGCGGTTGACGAGCTTGGCGCGGCCCTTGGTGAGCGGCCCTTCGTCGAAGGCGGGAAATTTTTCGTACAGCTCATGGGTCAGAATGAGTTGCAGCACGGCATCCCCCAGGAATTCCAGCCGCTGATTGTGCGCCATCGGCTCCCCGCTTTCATGCGCGACCGACGGATGCGTCAGGGCCAGCCGCAGCAGGCCTTCGTCGCGAAACGTGTAGCCAAGGCGGGTTTGAAGGTCGGCCAGGGGCATGAATTATCTCGGGAACATCGAACAGTGAATATTTAACCCTGGACGCCGAAGTTCCCCGACGCCAGGCCATTCGATGTTGGATGTTCGATGTTGGATGTTCGATGTTCTCAATTTTGAACAATGGGCTGATTTTCTGGCGCGGATGCGGGAGTTTCGCCAGCGGGTTGCGGCGCCGGCGAATTCAACCCATGTTCCAGCAGCGCCGCCACGTCGCGCTGGACTTCCTCGAGTTGATCCAGTCGCAGGGCCGGATCGGCAATCGTGAACACGTCGCCGGTCTGGGGCTGCTCGTAAATGAACACGCGCTTGCCCTCGCGGACGACTTCTTCCTTCACTTTGAGCACACGTTTTCGTTCAAGCATGACGGCGAGGATATAACCGGCGGGCGCGTAACGCGGCTCATTCTGCTCAATGAGCTTTCGCAACAAGGTCTCGGCCGTATCCTTGTGAATCGCATCGGTGGGCGGCGCCGGCGCCTCGTAAATATTCTGCCAGTGGGAAATGAACCCCTTCCGTTCGCGCGCACCCTCGCTGAACTGGCTTTGCCAGCACGCCTCGCACACGTCCATGCGTCGCAAATCCTCCGCATGCTCGTCAAAGAGCAGCGTGTGCAGCGCCTGCCGGTCGGTAAACGGCTGCGCGCAAGACTCGCAGGCCGCCGCGCGAGATTGAATGTTCCAATCGTTCATGGACCCGGAAATTTAACCACGAATGAAGCCGATGGACAGGAAGAAAATTTTCTGTTTTGACACGGATTGACACGGAGGAATCGCCTTTCTGCAATTCGTGAAAATCCGTGAAATCCGTGTCTCAACCGGCGAAATCAAAATCCGAGCAGCTCATGAAATAATGGCAGCGCGGGCAGCGCAGCTTGCATTTCTCGTTGACTAATTCATGACCGCACTGCGGACAGTACCGCCAGTGCTCGCCGGAGATGTCTTTGTCAGACGAAGCGGGACAGGATTCTTTTGGATTCGGCTTTGAATTGATTTTTTCCATTTATTTTTACTGCGCTCTTCCAAATTTTTTTTCCAGTTCGCGGTAGCTCATCTCAATCAATGTCGGACGGCCGTGCGGACAGGTGTAGGGCATGGCGCAATGGCGCAAATCTTCAATTAAATTCTCCAGTTCGGCGCCCGCCAGAAAATCGTTGGCCTTCACCGCATGGCGGCAGACGGTCTTCGCCACCGTGTGTTCGCCCAGCCGTGCCAGGTTCACCTCGCGCCCCGCGGCGCGCAATTCGTCCACGAGATCAAATACAAACCGGCGCGGGTCGGCAGCCTTCACAAATGGCGGCAGCGCGTCGAGCAGAAACGTCCGCTCGCCAAATTCGCTCAAGCCGATGCCGAGTTTGGACAATACCGCCAGTTGCTCGCGCAAAAACTGGGCGTCGCGCGGCGGCAGTTCAATCGTCTCCGGCAATAACAGCTTTTGCGACGGCGCGGCGGCATTTTGCTCCAGGCGGTTCATCATCTGCTCGAACAGGATTCGTTCATGCGCCGCGTGCTGGTCCAGCAGCACCAGTCCGCGGTCGGACTCCAGCAGGACATACAGCCTGCCGATGACGCCGACGAGCCGGAGCGGAACGTTGAGCAGCGGCGTGGCGCTGGTCGGGGGTCGGGCCGTCTCCGCCTCGCTTCGCGGCGCCGGGGAGTCGGGACTCGGGGGCGGAGTGGGTTGCGATGATGGAAAATTTGGAACGCGCCCGGGCGTGCCTTTTGAAAACCCTATTCGCAAAGGTGGCTGTTCGGCAGGTTGGGACGGCCATTCGGGAACGGGCTTCGGAGACAGGGGAAATTCCGGCAATGACGGCGTTGAAAGTTCCGGTACTGGTCTGTATCCAACGGGTTTTCCGATTGCTTCAATCTGTTCGTCTCCGCGTCTCTGCGTCTCTGCGTTAAGGTTTGTTTTTATCTTTTCCGGTTCAGTGTGGAATGCCAGCAGGGTCTCCCTGATGGCCTGCGCCACCAATTTTCGGACTTCGGATTCGCGATGGAATTTCACCTCGCGCTTGGCGGGATGGATATTCACGTCCACCGCCGCGGGATCAATTTCCAGGAAGAGGCAACACACCGGGTATCGGCCTTTCATCAACGACGTGTGATAGCCTTCAATAAGCGCGTAGTTGAGCCCGCGATTTTCCACCGGGCGGCGGTTCACAAAGACAAACTGGCTGTCGCGGGTCGTACGCGAAACCCCGGGCGCGCCGATTAAACCCCAGACTTTCAGCGACGAGTGACGAGTGACCGCTGGCGAGGTCCCGGCCGGTTTGTCGGGTGAGGCACTTTCGAAAATTTCGGCTTCCTCCGGTTTGAAATCATCGACCAGGGCCGCGGAAAAATTCACGGGCAAAAGTTTTTCGTCACCGAGCAGGGCGCGGAAACGCTCGCGCAAGGCTTCGGTGCGGCTGGCAGGCGCGGTGCCGCATTTGACGGCAGGCAATTGCCAGATGGTGCGGCCGTCCTTTTGGAACGTGAAGGCAACGTCGGGATATGCCAGGGCCGACAGCGTGAGGTAATGCTGGATGTGCGCCGCTTCGGTTTCCTCCGTGCGCAAAAATTTCCGGCGCGCAGGCAGGTTGAAAAAAAGTTGCCGGACTTCGATGCTCGTACCGGTCGGTGCGCCGGCCGCTTTGACCTCGGCAATCTTTCCGCCGTTGACCACAATCTGTGTTCCTTCGGGCGAATGCCCGTCCCGTTCGCAGGTCGTCAAGGTGAACCGGCTGACACTGGCAATGCTGGGGATGGCCTCGCCGCGAAAACCCATGGTGGCGATCGCCGCCAGATCCTCCGCGCGCTGGATTTTGCTGGTCGCGTGGCGTTCGAGGCTGAGCAACGCATCATCGCGACTCATGCCTGTGCCGTCGTCGGTCACCCGTACCAGACTGCGTCCGCCGGCCTGGATCTCGACGATGACGCGAGCCGCCTGCGCGTCGAGCGCGTTTTCCACCAGCTCTTTTACGACGCTGGCCGGGCGTTCGACCACTTCGCCGGCCGCAATCTGATTGGCGACATGCTCGGGCAGGAGATGGATGCGGTTCATGCGGAGAGGAGCGTGAAACGTGAAGCGTGATTTGTAAAGCGTGGGCTCAACCGAAATGGTGTCATCTCTTCACGATTCACGGATCACATTTCACATAGCGGCAGCGTGAAGGAAAAGATTGCGCCGTGACCGGGCTCGTGGCGCACGCCCATCCGGCCACCATGGTCCTCGACGGTTTTTTTGGAAATGGAAAGGCCCAGGCCGGTCCCGTGAACTTTGCCGTGCGTGGCAAAAGGCTGAAACAGCCGGTCGGCGATTTCCGGGGCGATGCCCGGGCCGGTATCCTCGACTTCGGTAATGACTTCCTTTGCGTCGCGCTGAAAACGCAGAAAAAGCTTGCCGCCATCGGGCATCACGTCCGTGGCATTGTGGAGCAAGTTAAAAAAGACCCGGCGCAGGGGGCGGGCATCCAGCAGGAGCCGGACGGACGGCGGTTCCGTTCGCAGTTCAACGCGGACGGATTTGATTTTGGCATCCGCGATCAATTCCGGCAAGAGTTCATGGATGAACTGGCGATAGTCCGTGGCCCCGAGCGCGGCCCGGGTGTCGGTGCCGCGCGTGAATTGAAGGATATCGCTGATCATTTCATTGATGTTCTCGATTTGTTTGTGGATGTAAGCGAGCGATTGCGCACGTTTCTCCGCTGCGAGGCCGGGGTGCTCCAGCGTCTCGGCCGCCAGACTGATGACGCTGAGGGGATTCTTTAAATCGTGCAGGATGGCACGGGCAAAATTGCCGACCATGGCCAGGCGTTCGGCGTGGACGACTTCGCGCAGGTGCAATTCATTAAAATCGCGCAAGCGCCGGCTGATATCCTGCAACAGGTTGAAGGCGAGGCTCGGCGCACGTTTGAGCAGTCCGAGCATTTTTTCCCGGGGAATGAAAGAAACCTGCACGTCTCCAACGGCAATGGCGGTGGCGGAACGTGGGAGATTTTCGATCACGGCCATCTCGCCAAAAATTTCACCGGGCCCCAGCCTCGAGAACACACGGTGCTCCTTCCTGTCCGCGAAATGGGCGATTTCCACCAGGCCTTCCCGCACGATATAGACGCCATCACCCGGATCGCCTTCGCGAAAAATTTCCTGCCTCGTGACAAACTTCCTTTCCTGCGCCGTCCGGCGCAGTTCCTGCAGATCCTCCGGGTCCAATCCTTGAAAAAGCCCCACTGATTCCAGTTCGGCCATAAAGGAAATTTATGCGAAAATCAGGCCGCGTAAAGCTTGGAATGGGGGGTGGGCCCGGAAAACGGCGTCAGTGAACGATAACTTGTTGACAAAGGTTTACAAAAAAGTAACATTGATGCATTCGGGTGGCAGTACGTTTCTTCAGCGGGGTTCCCCACCCCCACCTCCTTGGCGTCTGCCGCCCGAATTTTTGTGAAGTCGCTTGACGCTCCCGAAAGCATTTTTTAGCCTGACCGACCCCATTGCGGGGGCGTAGCTCAATTGGTTAGAGCGCTGCCCTGTCACGGCAGAGGTTACGGGTTCGAGCCCCGCCGCTCCCGCCATTTTTTTTATGGGAGATCCTCGGACTTTTGTACCCGGCCAGGGGTACTCATTACACTGCACCAAGACCGGAGCTTGAAAACGGGCGGCCAAGAGCACATGCTGGGCCCCGTTTGAATTGTCCCGGCCATTTTTTCCCGCAATTGAACCGGAAACCCGGAATCGTTCTGGCAGCAGCGCTGATTTTCGGTTTGATGTCCTTCGGCGCATCTGTCGGTCAGGCACAGACCTCTACGAACGGCCCGGGGTTGCCGATTAAACGGGTGTTGATGATATTCAACGAGGGTAGAGATGTGCCGGGGAACATCGTGCTGGAACAGGCGGTGCGGGCGGAATTACAGAGAACCTGTACCAACCGGATCGAGTTTCTGACTGAATTCCTTGATGCCAGCCATTTTTCGGACAAGGAACACTTTCAAGTATTTCAGGATTACATCGGCAAAAAATATGCCCGACAGAAACTGGACCTCATCGTGGCGTTTCCCTCGAGAGATTATCGACTGGCCGGAGATCTGCCGAAGGCGCTGTTCCCGAATGTGCCGGTCGTTTTCGTCGCGATCAACGAGATGGAAGTGCCGGAGTCGCTGCACAATCTCGGGATCACTGGGATTGTGCAGCGGTTTGATATTCGAGGCACGCTGGGGCTCATTATGCGCCTGCAGCCGGATACACGTCGCATCGTGGTGATAGGAGGCGTGGCGGACGTGGATCGCGCGACCCTGGGCCAGATTGCAGACGCGTCGCATGCCCTGGAGGGAATCGAGTTCGATTTCTGGACCAACCGCCCGGCGGTGGAATTGCCCCGAGCTCTCAAGTCCTTGCCGGAAGGCACGGTGGTACTGGTCAGCACCATGATCAACGATGTGAATGGCCAGACTTTTTACATGGCGCAACTGGCGCAAGTGGTGGCGTCTTCCGCCAGTGTGCCGGTCTATGTGTTTGGCGCGTGGGTGCTGGGCAGCGGTGCGGTAGGCGGGTCGGTGGTGGATTCGGAGGATTTGGGCGCGAGGACCGCACAACTGGCGGCGCGCGTGCTCAACGGCACAAACCCGGAAAGCCTGCCCATCGAGGTGGCAACAAAAGGGATCCCCATGGTGGATTGGCGCGCACTGGAGCACTGGGACATAAAACCTGGCCGGTTACCGGCGGGCTGCGTGGTCCGCTACCGTCCGCATACGGTGTGGGAAGGACACCGGGCCTTGATTTTGTTTGTCGGGGCGGTGTTGTTGGCGCAGGCGATGACCATCGCCGCCCTGCTGGTGCAACGGAGGCAACGCCGCCGGGCGGAATTGGAAATCCAACGACAGCGGACGGAACTGGCCCATGTGTCAAGGGTTTCGACACTGGGACAATTGGCCTCGGCGCTGACCCACGAGCTCAACCAGCCGCTGGGCGCCATTCTGCGAAACGCCGAGGCGGCAGAAATCTTTCTGCAAAACAATCCGCCCAAACTGGAGGAAGTCGAGGCGATACTGGCTGACATCTGCCGGGACGACCGGCGGGCCGGGGATGTGATTGATCGGATGCGGACCTTGTTCAAGCGGCGGGGCCTGGCTGCAGGCCCTCTGGATTTGCGCAGTTTGGTGGAAGACACCGTGGCTTTGGCCCGGCCCGACGCCGAAACCCGGCAAATCCAAATATCCGTCCAGGTACCGTCGCAGTTGCCGGCGGTGAATGGAGACCGCGTGCATCTGCAACAGGTATTGCTCAACCTCATCCTGAATGGCATGGATGCGATGAATTCGACGCCAAAGTTGGAACGCCGGCTGACGATACGGGTTTCCGAAGCAACGGATGGAAACCTGTTGGTGGCGGTGAGTGATCGTGGAACTGGTATCGCGCCTGAAGAAATCGTCCACATCTTTGAGCCTTTTTTCACCACAAAACCCGATGGCATGGGCATGGGCCTAGCCATTTCACGAACCATCATCCAGGCGCACGGCGGGGAAATTCGCGCGGCCAACAATGCACTGGGAGGAGCCACGTTTGCATTCACGCTGCCGCGCATGGATCAACCAAAACCGAAAAATGCCGGCTTGCCAGAATCCTTTTGAAGGTTAAATTCCTGTCATGATGCCCTCGCTTGCGAACCATGCCGGGACCGTTTTTGTTGTGGACGACGACGCGTCGTTCCTGCGGTCAGTATCCCGTTTGTTAAGCGCAGTGGGCTATACCGTGCAGACGTTTGAATCCGCAAAGGAATTTCTAAGCCGGTTGACCCCGGAAATGTCCGGTTGTGTTGTGGCCGATTTGCAGATGCCGGGGATGAACGGGTTGGAATTGCAGGACGCATTGCGACATTCGGTCAACCCGTTGCCCGTCATTTTCCTCACCGGGCAAGGCGATATTCCGACCACCGTAAGCGCGATGCGCGGCGGCGCGGAGGACTTCTTGATGAAACGCGCGCCCAAAGAGGAACTGTTGGCGGCGGTGCAACGAGCATTCGAACGCGGTGTGCAGGAACGGAAACAACGTGAGCATCTGCGGGATTTGCGAAGCCGTTTTGATGAGCTCAGCAAACGTGAACTGGAGGTATTGGAACGGGTGGTACAAGGCCGCATGAACAAGCAGATCGCCTCCGACCTGAACATTATTGAGCGCACGGTAAAATTGCACCGCACCAACCTCACCAGAAAATTGGGCGTGCAATCTGTCGCCGAACTGACGCGCCTCGTGGATCAGGCCGGGTTGTTCGAGCCATAGTGAGAAAACCCGGCCAATTTCACTGTCCCCAATCTGCGCCAATTTGACCTGCAGTGTCTTGAGGGTGCCCTGATTTGGGACGATTTGAAATTTCAAGTCAGACCCTTGCCCGATGCCCGGCCGGAAAAACAAGAATTTTCCCGTTACCACTGCCGCGAATCAATTCAACGCCATCGGCTACATGCCCCAAGGGGTATATACTTATTGGGCAACTCGGTACCTTGGGTGCTCATTTTGTGGTGCGGTTGCAGCAGGCAATCAGTGAACAAAAGACCGAACTCATAGTAACCCGCCTGTTGCGCGTTCACGCCGCGAATAGAAGAAAGATAAGTAGTATGAAAATTAAAACCTCCCGCAAAGCGGGCTTCACCCTGGTGGAAATCATGATTGTGGTGGCCATTATCGGCCTTCTGGCTGCGATCGCGATTCCCAACTTCCTGAGGGCGCGTTCGACTTCGCAGCAGAACGCGTGCATCAACAACCTCCGTCAGATTGACGGCGCCATTCAGCAATGGGCATTGGAGACCGGCCAGGCGGCGACCGCCAACGTGAACTCTCCCTCCACCCAGATTCAGCCTTACCTGGGCCGCGGCAGTGCGGGCACGTTGCCCTGGTGCCCGGAGGATTCGACTAAAACGTTCGCGGCCAGTTACACGGTGACCACCGTGTCACAGCCGCCGACGTGCAAAATCGGTGGCACAGGCGGTACGGCCTACGATGCGAATTATCAGCACATTCTGCCGAATTAACTTTTAGCAGACAAATCGCGAAGGCCTGAAGTTCTTACTTCGGGCCTTTTTGATTTCCCGCGGTCCGGAATTTTGCACCTCAACTTGCAGCGGACCGGATGCCCCCCCCATTTCCGGTTTTGCGGCTGACGTGCCGCCGCGCACTTGGTATGCAGTACGCCGGTCATCCACCTATGGCACATCAACGCTGGCTGCGCATTATCCCGGTCGCGCTTATCATGTACACCATCTCGTACGTGGATCGAACCAATATCTCCCTGGCGCTGGATCCAAAGATTTCCAGCATGATGCGGGACCTGTTGATGGACGACCGGATGAAGGGCGAGGCGGCGGGCATATTTTTTCTGGGTTACGTTCTATTGCAAATTTCCGGCGGGCATCTCGCCAATCGCTGGAGCGCGAAAAAACTGATCAGCCTTTGCCTGATTTTCTGGGGCGCTTTCGCCGTAGGCTGTGGCCTGGCAGCAACGTTCCGGCAATTTGCGGTTATGCGGTTCTGTCTGGGCATGGCCGAGAGCAGCGTTTATCCCGCCACCGTGGTTTTGCTCGCGCACTGGTTTCCACGCCGGGAACGGGCGCGGGCCAATGCGCTTTGGAACCTCTGCCAGCCGCTGGCGGTGGTCGCGTCCGCCCCGTTTACCGGCTGGTTGCTGGGCGCGTATGGCTGGCAAACCATGCTCATCCTGGAAGGCGTCCTGCCCTTCATCTGGCTGCCCATCTGGTGGTTCTGCATCAGTGACCATCCGCGGGAGGCGAAATGGATTTCATCGGCAGAACGCGAATTCTTGGAAACCACCCTCGAACGGGAAAAGGCGGAACTGGAGCCGGTCACACCCGTTCCGTTTTGGGAACGATTCCTGAAATGGGAAATCCTCGTGATGATTGTCATGAACTTCATCCACAATTCACAAGCCTACGGTTGCATGACCTTTTTCACCGAAGGTTTGAAGCGCAAACAATTCAGTCCCCTGCAATATGGCCTCCTGTTCGCGGTGCCTTATGCCTTCACCGCCGTTATCATGGTGCTCAATTCCTGGCACTCGGACAAGACCCAGGAACGCCGCGGGCACGTTGCGTTGGTCTATGCGCTCAGCGGCGCCAGCCTCATCGCCAGCGTGCTGACGCAGCAACATTTCTGGCTCTCCTACGCGCTAATGTGTCTGGCCATCCCCGGACCGTATGCCGCCCTGGCGCCATTCTGGGCAATTCCTACGGAAACCATGCCGCGCAATGTGATGGGTCCGGTCATCGGACTGGTCAACGCCGTCGGAAACACCGGTGGATTTGCCGGCCCCTTCATCGTCGGCTGGCTGGAAATGCGGTATCACGGCACTGCGATCCCCTTCAATGGACTGGGTGCGGCCATGCTGGTGGCCGCCGCGCTGGCCTTTCTGTTGCCGAAAACCCCGCGCCAGATTCAGTCCGCCCCGGCAAAGCCCAGGGTCTGAATCAAGGCATTGACGATTTCATCGGGAGATTGTTCGCAACTGAAAGTCAGCGCGCCCACCGGCGCTTCCAGCGTCGCCAATTGGCTATCCAACAGTGTCGCGGGCATAAAATGGTTCCGCCTGGCTTTCAGTCGTTCTTCAATCAGGGCTCGTGGACCTGTGAGATGCACGAACTGAACGCGCGGATCACCGCCCTGAAGCACATCGCGGTAGGCTGCTTTCAAGGCCGAGCAGGCAATCACCGTGAAGGTGCCACGCTCGAGCGAGCGCGTGATAATCTCCCTCAACGTTCGCAGCCACTCGGCCCGGTCGTCGTCCGTCAATGGAACGCCCCGTCGCATCTTTTCAATGTTCTGCGGCGAATGAAATTCGTCTCCTTCAAAAAAAATGGCGCCAGTCCGCTTCGCGAACAGCGTTCCCACCGTCGTCTTGCCGCTCCCGGATACGCCCATGAAAATCAAAACCAGCGGACGGCGGATGGGCGGCTTCATTGTTTCACCGGCGGTTGCCACATTTTTGTGTCAATTCTACGGCCTGATCTATTTGTGTGATTCAGCATGCAAGCAGTTTAACAAAAGAGAGATACAAACTTCTATTTAGCAAAAGTTCTTGACGAAGCCAATCACAAAACATAAAATAACTTATCGGCTAGGCAACCACAGTAACAACAACACGAGAGTAAATTCCCACGAAACGAATCCGACTGATAATCCTTGGCGTCATTTGCAGCGCTGGTTTGGCCAGCGTGCAAGCTCGATTTCTAATCAACGTCCAGTTCGGTGACAATGCAACTGGCAATGCCTACGGCGGTGGCGGTCCTGTGGTGGAGCCGGCGCAGTCGGGCGCCGCAGTTCTGGGGTCAGCCGGTGACATGTGGAATGCGCTAAGTGGGTTTACGTATTCATCTTATCCAACTGGCGGGAGCGGGGGGCCATACTCTTTGGTTGAAGGAAATGGCACCCTTTCCGGGGTTACAGTGAGTAGTCTAATATTCAACGGCTCGTTTGTTTCCGTTGAACCAAATTTTCCCAGCTTCAGTGCCTTCACCGGTACTCCATGGGCCAATTTGATGGGGGCTTACATAAGCGTGCCGTCGTCGACCGCCCCCGGTTACGTTTTGCTCGCGGGCCTCGCACCAAGCGCGACTTGGGATTTGGTTCTGTATAACGCAGCCAACGCGAACTCCGGCAACTTTTCCGCTGTCCGGACCACCTTCTTCACCGTAGATGGTAATACGTTGAGCAGTACTTGGGACGGCGTTACGAGCAACCTCATCCAAGGGGTTGATTACGTGGAGTTCACAGGAGTCAAGTCCGATGCAATGGGAAATCTGGTCATCATTTTCAGCGGAAGCGCGGGAAGTGGTTTAAGCGCGGAAGGTGATTTCAACGGATTTCAACTCGAGCAAGTCCCTGAGCCTGTCCTGGTGGCCGTCGGTACTAACAGCGTAATCCAGCTCACCGTTTCGATGCCGTCTCCGTATTATTCAACCATCATCCAAGCTTCGACTGACTTGGTGAACTGGGTCAATATTTACACCAACACACCGCCCTTCACTTTCACCGACTCGATGACAACCAATTTCCCCTGTCGCTTCTATCGCGCACTGCTCGGTCCATGAGAATGGTTTGGGGTTGTTCGCAATCCTTTCGCGACGAAATTTTCATCAGTGCGCGTATTGCGCAAAGGAGTCAGTCCTTAACTCTGGCGTTTTCATCTACATAATCTTCAGCTTGGGCAAATCCTGCGAGTCCACCAGACCCACCGGCTCGCGCCTCGCGTTTACCACGATCAAATCGTCAATATTCCGTTCGTTGAAGATTTTCAGCGCCTCGACGGCAAGCGCCGCTTCACCAATGCAAATCGGCTGCCGCGTCATCACCTTTTTCAATGGCTGTGCGAGCAGGTTTTCGCTCGTCGCCATGCACCGGCGGAAATCACCGTCGGTGAACACGCCCACCAGCTTTCCGCGCGCATTCACCACGCTCAGGCTGCCGGATTTGGCGTGTGTCATCACCAGCAGGGCGTCCCGGACCGGCAGATTTTCTTCTGCCACCGCATTGCGCCCGCCGGAACGCATGATGTCGCCCACCCGCAACAGCATGGCGCGGCCAATCGCGCCGCTGGGATGCAACCGCGCGAAATCGCCCCGCTTGAACCCGCGCGCCTCCAACACCGCCATCGCCAGCGCGTCGCCCATCACGAGCATCGCCGTGGTGCTCGCCGTGGGCGCCAGGTTGAAGGGACACGCTTCACGCGGAACCTTCACGTTCAACACCACGTCACTGTGTCGTGCCAGCGAGGATTTCAAGACGCCCGTAAGGGAAATGATCTTGACGGAAAACCGCTTCAACGCCGGCAGCAAATTCAACAGCTCCTCCGACTCGCCGGAATAGCTCAACGCCAGAATCACGTCGCCGTCGTTGATGAGTCCTACGTCGCCGTGCAGCGCATCCACACTGTTGAGCACCACACTGGTCGAACCGGTACTGGTGAGCGTGGCGGAAATCTTGTGGCCGACGTTGCCCGATTTGCCGATGCCGACCACGACGATTTTGCCGCGTTGACCGAGCGCGGCGGCCAGCATTTCGACTGCGCGGCCAAACGCGTCATCGAGTTGCGCGCGCACCGCCTTGAGCGCGGCGAGTTCAATGTCGAAAACCTTGCGGGCCTGGGCCAGATGGTTCACCCCTTCAGCATAAGGACGGCCCAAATTATTTCAAACACGATTCGGCCACGGTTGTCTCAAAACATAGACCCATGGAGGTGGGACGGCTCCTCGAAGCCGGTTTGATTTGGTAATCCGTTTAGTAACATACGAATACGCCGGGTGACACTAACCAAAGGAGGTTTTATGAAAAAACTGGCAATGCTTTTGACGGGAGGAGTTATCACATTGTCGTTCATTCTGGGTGCACTGCCCGTACAGGCGGATTTGGAGGTTTCCGCTTCGGTGCAAATACACGCCACAGCGGATTTCTATGCGCCGTTGTCTTCTTGCGGCAGTTGGGTAGTGGCGGGCTCCTATGGCCGCTGCTGGCGACCGGCCGGCGTGGTCGCGGACTGGCGACCCTACTGCAACGGTTACTGGGTATGGACCGATTGCGGCTGGTATTGGGTCAGCGACGAACCATGGGCCTGGGCGTGTTATCACTATGGCAATTGGGTTTATGACTCCATTTACGGCTGGATCTGGGTGCCGGGCGTTGAATGGGCGCCCGCCTGGGTCTGCTGGCGCTTTGGTGGAGGGTACGTCGGTTGGGCGCCGGTTCCCCCGCACAGCTACTTTTCTTCAGGTCATCCGGTCGACTCGGCGTTCGTCTTTGTGGACAACAACCATTTTGGCCGTCGCATCACGCCGGCGTCGGTAGTCGCAAACAACACTGCCATCATTCGCCGGACCACTTTCGTCTCCAACCTGGAACATGCCACGCGGGATTTTGCCGGCGCCGGTCCCCGGAAAGTCATCATCAATGAAGGTCCGGGCCTGGCCGTGATGGAAAAAAACACCGGCAGGAAATTTACGGCAATCCGGGTGATCGATGCCAACCGCCGTACACCATTGCCGTCCAATTTTCGACCTCCAGCCGTTCCAACCGCAATCAATCATGAACAACCAACATTGGCACCGCCGAACCACAATCCGCCCGTCTCAAACGAAAAGGAACCTGTCGTTCCTTCCAGAAAAAATGAACCGGATCACAGTGGGGTTCCCGCCCAACTACCCGATTCTTCTCAAGGTTCAGATTCGGGCCACGGAAAAAGTGATGAGCACGGACACGACCTGGACCACGAATGATGCCGGGTTGCGTGCAGGATTCCCCGGCCCCGTCTGAAAAAAGGTGCGCTACTTCGTCTGCGCAAAAAGCATGAACACGCGCGGACCGCGGGCGGTGGCCAGCGCATACTTCTCCTCGAGGAGCCCGCGCGGAATCGCCAGGCCGTCGCAATTCGGGTCGCGAACCGGTTTCCCGTCCGCCAGCAACATATAGTGGTGCGTGCGGTTGCCCGCCAACTGGTCCAGGCTGACCTGCCAGCCGCCACGCACGCGATCATGCACCAACGGCACCTTCTGCCAGTGGGTGAACGTGCCGACGATTTCCACCGCGGCGGGTTCCTGCTTCTGGCCGGCCGGCAACTGCCAGCGGAAGATTTTGGTGAAGGTTTGCTTGTGATTCACCGCGATGGGCGCCGCAACATGGGCACCGGTCGAACCTTTCAAAAGGCCGGGCGGTATTTTCTGCGTTCGTTTATTTCCTGAAATATTCAAAGTCTCGTGCAACATATGCCTGTTAAGCGATTTAGTCTATAAGAGGCCCGGCCACAATTCAAGTTCCCGCTTTTGTTTTTTTGGGAGTCTCTATTTTTTCTGGCGGCGGCAGCGCGGATTCGGTAATCAATGCAGGGTTCCGCCTGAACCAAAGTTAACGAACACCATGAAATTGACCTCCCCCCGCCGGTATCCGTTTTTGATTTTCCTCGTTCCCGCCCTTCTGGCTGCTACCGTTGGCAACGTGCCAGCGCAGGAACGCCCGCTTTACCTCGATGCTCAACAACCCGTCGCGGCGCGCGTGAACGACTTGCTCCCGCGCCTCACGCTCGAGGAAAAGATTTCGCTGGTTCATGCCAATTCCAATTTCTCCACCGCCGGTGTGCCCCGCCTCGGCATCCCCGAATTGGTCATGGACGACGGCCCGCTGGGTGTGCGCGAGGACGTGGATAATCATTTTCAGTCCCTGGGCCACGTGGACGATTTTGCCACCGCCATGCCTGGGGCACTGGGCCTGGCCGCGACCTGGGATACCAACATGGCGCGGGCTTTTGGCACCGTCATCGGCGAGGAAGCCGTGGTGCGCGGCAAAAATATCATGCTCGGGCCGGCGGTAAACATCCAGCGCACGCCGTTGTGCGGCCGCAATTTTGAGTATATGGGTGAAGACCCGTTGCTCACCTCACGCATCGCCGTCAATTACATCGAGGGCGAGCAGGCCCAGGGCATTTCCTCTTGTATCAAACATTTCGCCGCGAACAATCAGGAATTCGAGCGGGGTTCCATCAACGAAATCATTGACGAACGCACGCTGCATGAAATCTATCTGCCGGCGTTTCGCGCCGCCGTGACGGAGGCGGGCGTCCTGTCGGTCATGTCCGCCTACAACCAGATTAATGGCCAGTATTGCTCCGAAAACGCGCATCTGCTGAAGGATATTTTAAAGGATGACTGGGGCTTTCAAGGTCTGGTCATGTCTGACTGGGGCGCGGTGCATCACACGGATTTAACCGTGTTCAACGGCCTCGACATCGAAATGGGAACGAAGCCTCCTTACGAAAGCAACTATCTGGCCGCGCCGTTTCTGGAAGGATTAAAAAGCGGCCAATATCCCGCCTCTGCGCTCGACGCGATGGTGCGCCGGCATTTGTACGTGATGTTCAAATTGAACCTGATTTATGACCCGTCCACTCCCCCCGCCGCCAAACCCGCACCGACCACACCATTGAGCACCAAAGCCCATCAGGAAATCGCGCAGCAAATTGCCGAACAAGCCTGCGTCCTGCTGAAAAATGACAACTTCCTGCCGCTGGACGCCGCCCGCGTCCAGACCATCGCGGTCATCGGCGCAAACGCCACGGCCAAGTTCTGCCATGACGGCGGTTCGGCAAATATCAAGGCGCCCTTCGAAATCACCGCGTTGGATGGCATCAGCAATTATATCGCGGGCAGGGCGAAAATCATTTACGCCGGTGGTTATTATCCGCCGAGAGGCCGCGGATACGGCAGGCGCACATCCGATGGCACAAACGTGACTGACGAGGACCGCGCCCGCCTGAGCAAGGAAGCCGTGGCGGTGGCGAAGTCGGCCGACGTCGTGATTTATGTAGGCGGGTTGAATCGCAAGTATGGTTTCGACAGCGAAGGCGGCGACCGCAAAGACATTAAACTGCCGGCCGGCCAGGACAAGTTGCTCACGCAAATCGTTCGCGCCAACCCCAGGACCGTCGTGGTTCTGATTGGCGGCGGCGCGGTCGAGATGGACGATTCCTGGTTGTCGCGCGTGCCCGCCCTGCTCTACGCTTGGTATCCGGGTATGGAAGGCGGCAACGCCCTGGCGCGCGTTTTGTTTGGTGACGTGAACCCGTCCGGCAAACTGCCCTGCACCTTCCCGAAACGGTTGGCCGATACCCCGGCGGCCGCGCTAGATGCCTATCCGGGCGAAAAAGGAACCGTGGTGTACAAGGAAGGTCTGCTCGTCGGCTACCGCTGGTATGACACCAAAAACATTGAGCCGCTCTTCCCCTTCGGCTACGGCCTCTCCTACACACGCTTCGCCTACACCAATCTGAATGTCGTCCCCAACAATACCGCGACGGGACTGCCCCTGACGGTTCAATTTGACATCGCCAACACCGGCGACCGCGCCGGCGCCGAAGTCGCCGAGGTGTATGTGGAGCCGGTCAACCCCGCCGTGCCCCGGCCCGTCAAGGAATTGAAAGGCTTCGCGAAAGTCTTTCTCCAACCGGGAGAAACGCGGAAGGTCACGATCACACTCGATGAAAACGCCTTTGCCTATTACGATGTCGGCGCGCGCAGTTGGCTCGCCGCCCGGGGCTACTACAAAATTCTCATCGGCCGTTCCTCACGCAACATTCTGCTTCTCGCCAATTTCCAACTGCCGCAGACTCTCTACCGCCCGGATCGCGTGCCGCCGTCGGCATCAATGCCCCCGGTGGCCGATTCGGCTTCGCACTGAAATGGCACGGCCGTGGCCTGATTCGGCTGGAGCGGCGGTCTGTGACCGCCGAAAGGACGGTCATGGAGGGGCGCTGTGGTTAAGAATCTTGAAAACAGCACACCGCCGGTGCGCTGGCAACTTTATTCAAACGGATTGCGAGATGTTCTTGTCCAAATTAAGTGTTGACTGGAGGAAGTTGCAATGTTCGATTCTCGAACCATGAAAGCAATCATATTTGGTTTGTTGTTGCTGGGGTTGGCCGGTCCGGCTCTGGCCGTGGACCGTGTCCAATTGGATGACCGCGTCCGCACGTTGACCGCAAAGTTCGAGATGCTGCAGGCCCAGCCGGACAAGCGCGTGCCGGCGGACGTCTTGCGCAAGGCACAGGGGATCATCCTGCTGGCCACCACCAAGGCGGGTTTCATGTTCGCCTTTCAGGGCGGTGACGGTGTCGCCATGGTCAAGGACAAGTGGGGCAATTGGAGTCCAGTGGCTTTCCTCAACAAGAACGAGGGCAGTTTCGGTTTCCAAGCCGGCGGCCAGCGGAAGTTCTTCGTCATCCTGCTGATGAACACCAATGCAACCCGCGGCTTGCTCAAAAAAGCGGTTGAATTTGGGGGCGAAGCCCAGGGCACCGCCGGCAATAATTCTTCCTCGGCGGAGGGTAGGTTTGCTTCGCCGTTCCAGTCCGTGATGGTTTATGATGACAACGATGGTTTCTATGCCGGCGCAGCCCTCAAAACCGGCGCGTTGTCTCCCGCCAACGACGACAACCAGATCTATTATGGCTCTTCCGTATCCATGAGCGACATCTTGTTCGACAAAAAAGTGGAGCCGACGCAGCCATCGTATGATCTGGCTGAAAAAATCAAGACGTGGTCGAAGAAGTGATACGATTTACGGTTTGAAATTGCCTCTTTCGGTGGGGCGAGGCTGCTGACGAGCCGGCTCGCGTGGACGCTCGCCCCACCATCGGCTGACAGAGGGCTACCGGGCCTGGCCAACAATACAGTTCCAGGGGGAAAAGGATATGTTGATTCACGTCCGACGGCGGGCTATCGGTTGTCCTTACCGGGAGCGTCGGCATCCTGCCGGCATTTTTTTAATTCAGGATCGCAATACAACCGTCAACTGCGGCTGGCGTTGAATTGCTGGGTCAATTGATTGAGCCGTTTGTTGTCGGCCCGGATGCGGGCCGAAAGGGTCCGGGCGGTCGCCCGCAAAAACGGCGTCGCCAACGCCGGCGCCTCCCGCGTGAGCCGGTCAAACGCCGTCACCGAAATACGCAACACCGTGCTGTCCACGTTGGCGATGACGTCCGCCGACCGCGGCCCGTGGTCGAACAGTGACATGTCCCCGAAGAAATCCCCCGCGGTGAACGTGGCCAGGATCGTCTCGCGTTCACCCGTCATTGTCCGGGCGCGCAGCTCCCCTGACAATACCAGGAACATCGCATCGCCCTGCTCTCCCTGCCGGACCACCGTTGACCATTGCGATACGCGCTGCAATTCCATGAAATCGAGCAGATGATCCAGTTGCGCGTCGTTCAGGTCGGCCAGGATTTTGATTCGCCGCAGGGAACCGGGCGTGACCCCGGCACGGGCGGTGGCGCCGGAAACCGCCTCGGATGGCTGGTTGAAAAGCTTTTTGAGTTCGGACACGTCCGACGCCTGCTGCCAGACACCGGTGCGCCGCGCAAAAATCCATGTGTCCGGCAGAACCCGCGCGTCCTTGATCCAGTCCGTCACCACCGCCAACGCCACCGGACCGTAAGGGGCATCGTCAATTCCCCAGATGAAAAAACCATCCGAAACTTCTGAAACGTCTTTCCCGTCCACGATGCCATCCTATCATCCTTGATAATGGTTTGAAAAGTAAAAACTGCTGCAGCCCTGCGCCCCGCAGAACTGCTTTGCAATGAAGAGGTTGGATTGGCTGCGCTTGTAGCGGCAATGGTACAACTGGTGGGGCGAGGCTCCTGACGAGCCGTTCTGCTTTTTTGGCTGCCAAGAGCCGGCTCGCGGGGACGCTCGCCCCACCGGGGATTACGGACGAAAGAATCTATTCCGCGTTCGGATACGAACCGAGAACTTTGATGAAGTTGCAATGTTGGCCGAGCAATTGAATGGCCCTGGCCACCTTGCGGTCCTGCGCGTGACCGTCGCAATCAATAAAGAAGAAATATTCCCACGCCTTCCGCTTGCTCGGACGCGACTCAATCTTCGTCATGTTGATCTTGAACCGGCGGAACGCGGCAATCGCCTCGTGCAACGCGCCGGCCTTGTCGGCCACGCTGATGAGCAGGCTGGTGCGGTCGTGGCCGGTGGGTGGACTGCATTGGCGGCCCAGCACGAGAAACCGCGTCGCGTTGGCGGCGTTGTCTTGAATGTCCTGCTCCAGCACGTCCAAACCGTACTTTTCGGCGGCCAGAATCCCGCCAATTGCCGCCGCGTTTTTGTCCTTCGCCGCCAGATCCGCTGAACGCGCGTTGGACGACGTTTCAACGATTTCCACGCGCGGCAGATGGTTCTGGATCCAGCCGCGGCATTGCGCGAGCGATTGCGGATGCACAAACAGTTTTTGAATCCGCGCCCGGGTTCCGCCCGGCCGCACCATCAGACACTGCTGGATCGGCAGGACAACCTGCGAAACGATCTTCAAATCGCTGTCCACGAACATGTCGAGCGTGTGGGTGACGACGCCTTCGGTGGAATTCTCGACCGGCACGACGCCGTAATCTGCGCGCCGTTTGCTGACCTCGGTGAACACGTCGGCAATGGTTTTCTGGGGCGAATAACGCAGGCTGGCGCCGAACTTGCGGATGGCTGCCTGGTGCGTGAAGGTCGCCTCCGGGCCGAAATAGGCGATGATCATCGTCTTTTCGAGAGCGAGCGCGCTGGACATGATTTCGCGGTAAATCGCACGGAGCTGCTCGTCGGTGACCGGCCCCTGGTTCAACTGGCAGATGCGTTGCAGCACGGCGCGTTCGCGGTGCGGCGCGTAAATCTCCTCGCCCGCCTTGAGCTTCATGGCACCGATGGCCAGCACGTGTTTCGTGCGCTCATTGAGCAACCGGACGATGCTTGCGTCCAGCTTGTCAATCGCCTGGCGATGTTTGGGAATGTTCACAGCAACGGAAGGATGCAGAATTGAGGAGGAAGAATCAAACCTGTTTCGTGCTTAGCTCTCGCGTAGCGCGAGCAACCCTGGGCTGATTTTTTTCGCCCCGATGGGGCTTTAGTTCATGTTAAAAATCTGCGTTCATCAGCGTAATCTGGGGTTGAAAGAATTTCGACTCTTTGCCCAGGCTCTCATCTGGCCTTCATCCACTTTGATTCGTTCTCGCCGGCTCACTCGGCCCTTGCAACTCTTTTCACGAACACCTCGCGTCAACCCCATGTCGAAAAAATCTGTGCCCCCCCCTTGCGCCCTTTTGCGGCATATCTGTACCTCGTCGGATTAACTTCACAAGTCATTTATCTTCAGCAACTTTTGGGACTGGAAGCGTGCAAAAAAACGTTCGCAAAGCATCTCCCGTTGCGCTATACTTCTACACATAAATGCAACGCAAGACGACAGACGAAAGGCCATGGCCGACGCTCGCAGGACGCTTGAGTCATCCGCTCACTTCACGCGTGGAGGCGGTGCGCCAGCTCCAGACCACGATGCCACTTACGCCAGTCGCGCAAAACGTCTTGAAACAGAGCAACAGCGGCTCATCCAGTGGGCCAAGGAAAACGGGAAAATAGGTGTTAGTGGTCGTCTTTTGCCTGGCTTGACCCGAGGCGGTGAGCATCAGGTCTTTTTCCAAAAGCGAACCCGCCGCTATATCAAGGCTACCCTGCCAGAGCGCCAAAAGGGCTATGGCATCGCCTTAGGCTCTTTTGACCGCGGCGCAACCCCGTCAGAATATCTCGACCGTCTCAATCTGCAAAATTGCATTTTCGATGATGATATCCGACTTGAGCGCATCGTGATAAAAAATGACAAGCCGATCATAATCACCTCACAACCGGCCATCAAGGGCGTCGCGCCCGCTCCGGTGGCTCTGGACGAATTGATGGCGGGCAAGGGCTATGAAAAACTGGCGGATGGCGCTTATTACGACGAGCGAGCTGGCTTGCTGGTTTTCGACCTTTTCCCACGCAACGCCATTCAGGCTGCCAATGGACATATTTATCCCATTGACCCAGTCATCCAACGCATCACGGGAGAATTTGCGCAATTTTTACGCGAGCACCCTGACACCATCAACCTGATTCCAGGGTAGAATAACCTGCAGATCCAGTTTATCCGCGTCTCCGCGTCTCGGCGGTGAAAAACTCGCATCACTCGCCGGAGATGGTCACGATGACCGTACAGTAAGGGGTTTGATGTCGCATTCCAGATGGAAAATCCGTGTGCATCTGTGGCCATCCGCGGCTAAAATCCGAAAAAAATGAACCGTTGGCCGAAAATCGGGATTGGATTTGCCATCGCCGTCCTCGCCGTGGTGGCACTGACTTTTTGGGCGCAGGTGCGCATGCGGAGTTTTTTCTATCCGGTCGCGCCGCCCATGCCAGCCGCGGTCAGCGAACCAATGCCGGAGATTCTCGCCCGGCTGGAATCCGTTCTCAAAACCAACGCGCCGCAGGTATTGGCCGGGTTGCAGCCCGGTCTGACCGCCGGCGACATCGCCAAACTGGAACAACAATATCACGTCCAATTGCCGGACGATATCCAGGCGATTTACGAATGGCACGACGGTGCGCGTTCCACCACGAATTATGTCGGCGACGATTTCATTCCCATCCATCGGTTTGTGCCCTTGGAGGAGATGCTGGCGGAAAAGGCGGCGGAAGGTAAAGGCCCGGCCACGCGGTTGCAGCGCGCAGCCTATCGAATTTTCGCCGGACAGCGGGATTCATGGTGTTGCCTGTTCAGCGACGGCGCGCGGGACGGCTACTGGTTTGATCCCATGCGCAAGCCATCCGAAGGTGCGGTGTTTTACACATTCACCGAGGACAACGAGTTTGTCTTTTTCCCGTCAGCCAGGAACCTGATGGCAGGTATCGCGAAGTGCTACGAACAGGGCGCGTTTCGCGTCAAGCCCGGCACTTCGCCGCCGCAATTGGACGAGGATTTTGAGCTGGCCGCAAAAATCTGGAAAGAATTCGGCGCGAGCAACCAGCCTTGAAGAGAAACATCTGCTTTATCTGCGCAATCCGCGGTTCAACGCATGGCAGGTTGCTCATTCAGGCTCATTCAGGAGCAGTTCCATGTAAATCACATCCAGCCAACGGCCAAATTTGAAACCGACTTGCCCGAGGTGGCCCACTTCTTCAAAGCCAAACTTCGCGTGCAATGCCACGCTGGCGGATTGGTCGGCGTCAATGCCTGCGATGATGGCGCGATGGCCGAGACCGCGTGCCCGGCTGACCAATTCCTGCAGCAGCAACGAGCCGATGCCGCGACGATGCAGTTGGTGATGGACGTACACTGAATTCTCCACAGTCCGCCGATAGGCCGAGCGCGCGTGATATGCCGAAAGGGACCCCCAACCGGCCACCTGCCCTTCCAATTCGGCGACGATAATCGGATGCCGGTCGCCGTGATGCTCAAACCATTGCCGCCGGCCTTCCAGCGGTTCGGGTTCTTCCTGATACGTGCACGTGGAGTGCAGCACATAGTGATTGTAAATATCGTTGATCGCGTCCAGGTCGGCGAGCGTGGCGGCGCGGATGGTGGCGGCTTGAGCTGGCATAAGCGTGTTGGACAGACCGAGATTAGGACGGGCGCCAGTGCGGGACAATTGCGGAGTGTGGGGAAAGTTAGTCGTCAATAGTCAGCAGGCCGGCCCGCGTCAAAAAAATCTGCGTCCCTTCGCGTAATCCGCAGTTAAAACCTCTGCTTCTCAGCGTCGTGACGGTGAAAAATCCAAACCAAAAACCGTTCCGCACAGGCTTGCCGGGCGTGGTGCACATTTCTAATTTGGCGCATGGACATCGCCATTGCGCCCGTCATGCCTGCCGAAATTCCAACTTTGTTGGAATTGATCCGCGAACTCGCCCGGTTCGAGAAGCTCGAACACGAGGTCGAGGCCACCGCGAACTCATTGCACCAATCCCTGTTCGGTCCACAACCGGCGGCGGGCGCGTTGTTTGCGCGCTGCGACGGGGAGGTGGCCGGTTACGCAATTTATTTCTTCACGTTCTCCAGCTTCGTCGGCCGGCCCGGCCTCTGGCTGGAGGACGTCTATGTACGTCCGCCGTTCCGGAAGCGCGGACTGGGCCGTGGACTGATTGCGGCGGTGGCGCGGATGGGCGTGGAGCGCGGCTGCGGGCGGTTCGAGTGGACGGCTCTGAACTGGAACAAGCGGGCGCTGGAGTTTTATCGCAGCCTGGGCGCTCAGGTCATGAACGAATGGGTCCTGCTGCGCGTCAGCCCCGCGGACTTGCGCCAGTTGGAATCCGCAAAGCCGTAACGCCGGGTTTCGCGCCTGCTGTGCCTTCGTGCCGCAAAATCGCCGGCGGTGGTTGGATCGGCTTCCGGCCGGTCACCGGTTCAGAGCAAATAGACCTTGCCGTGCATGCCGTTCACCCGCACGCGCTGACCGTTTTTCAGGCGGCTCAAGGATTCCTTCACTGACATCACCGCCGGGATGCGCATTTCGCGGGCGGTGACCGCCCCGTGTGAAAGGGGGCCGCCGCTCTCAGTCACCACCGCCACCGCACTGTAGAACAGCGGAGTCCAGGTGGGGTTAGTGGTCCGCGCCACCAACACCGCGCCTTTGGGAAATTTCGCAAAATCATCCGGGCCCAGGACCAGAAATACGGGGCCTTCCGCCTGGCCGGGACTGCCGGCCAAACCGGCCAGACAGTCACCGGACGTTGAATCCGCGGGCTGGCTTTCGCCCAAAACCCACTCGGGTTTGCGCGCCTGGTCCCGGAGGTAATCCTCCTTTTGGCGGCGGACGTTTTCCCGGAAATCCTGCCAGCCGGCATCACTGTCCTGCGTCACCGCCTTGTCCACCTGATCGCGCCGCGCGAAGAAAATATCCATCGGCTCGGCCAGAATACCACGTTGGACCAGGCGTCCGCCCAATTCCCGCAAGCCGCGGCGCAACGGCAGGGTCAGGCGCGTGGTCTGATAATGTTCCAGGTCGTCGAGGCTGGTGTAAACGCGTGCCAGCCGGAGGATCTCCGCGAAGAAAAAGTGCAGGTCCGGCGGCAGCTTCGAGAACAGTTCCAATTCTGCCTGTTGCATGTGGATTTTCAACTCACGCTCCTTCGCGGCGGGCTCCTGGTCCATCGGGGTCTGCAAAATCAACCGGACATTGTCCAACACCACCCACGGCAGCTCCAGCCACGTCGGTGAATAAGCGTCAAAATCGACCTCACGATGGCCGTGGTCGCGAAGAAATTTGTCCTGCCGCGACCGGAATTCCGGAAACCGGTCCAGCAGTTTTTGCTCGATGATTTCGCGGGAAGGCCGTTCCCGAACAAGTTTCTCCAGCTCCGGTCGCGCACGAATCATCATGGCGAGCTCGAACAGTTCCTTATTGATCACACCGGTCTTGGTTTCGCAATAGGCCATGAGCCGGTCGAACAACGGGTTGGCCGCTTCGGGACCGAACCCCATCTGCAACAGGCGGTGGAGCAGGCGGTAAAGCGTGCTGTGCGTGATGGAGATGGCGATGTTCGGCAGAAAGTAATCGGCGCCATGTTCGTTCACCGCCAGCACAAAATCCCATAATTCGCCAACGCGTTTCTCGGCCAGCGGTTCCGTCATGTAGCGGCCAATGGAAATCAGGTAGAAATCCAGGTCGCGCGCCCACGTCACCGGGAGTTCCTGGACCCAGCGAAACTCCTCGCGCAATCCCGGGATCGCGGCGCGCAGCTCTTCGAGGTTCCGCACGAGAAAGGGCGCGCGCCGGCCGTAGAGTTCGACGGCATTCTGATTTCCGAAGATGTAATGGCCATGCATGCCAAACCATTTCCCGTTGAAGGGCGGAAAACCCATGAGGCGGAACGAATGATTAAGCGACCGATGAAACCCGCTCTCGACAAAATCCCACGTCAGTGGCGTGATGACGTTCGGGAAACGTTCGGCGGATTCATCGCGGGTCCAGCGCGGCGGGATGGTGGTAATGGGGCGCGACTGCAGCAAAAACAACGCGCCGCCCGCAAAGCCCCATTCGATGTCCTGCGGGAAACGATAGCTCGTCTCGATGCGCAACAACAGCTCCGTCAATTGCGCCAGTTGTTCGTGGCTCAGACAAGGACGGGCCCCTTCCTCGCGGGAGAGCCGGACTTCCCGGGTGCCACCGGAAACACCGATAATCTTGCGGCTCTTTTGAGAGATATGCGCCGAACGGACCGCGCGGGTGGAACGATCAATGACAAAGTGGTCCACCTCGCCTTCGCCGCTCACAACCGACTCGCCCAGGCCAAAGTTGGCGTCGATGATCATTTCGTTCAGGTCGCCGCTGACCGGGTTGATGCTGAAACCGACACCGGCGACTTCGGACGGCACCATTTGTTGGACGACCACCGCCATGGCGGCCAGCGCGTGATCGAATCCCTGCTGATGCCGGTATGCAATCGCGCGGTCAAACCACAGTGAAAGGAAGCAGGCCTTGAGCTTTTCGAGAATCTGGCCGGCGCCGGAGCAGTTGAGATACGTTTCGTGCTGGCCGGCAAACGCCGCGCTCGCCAGATCTTCCATGGTCGAAGAGGACCGGACCGAGAAGCTCAGGTGTTCGGGGAAGCGGCTGAGCTGTTGCCGGACCTCGTCCACAACAACGGCCGGCAAGGCAAGCCGGCCGAGCGCCTCGCGGAGTTTTTCACTTTCCGAACGCAGCAATCCCGCGTCGTGAAAGGGAAGTCGGTTGACCTGGCGCAACAGTTCCCCGCCCGCACCGATGAAATCCCGATACGCCTGGGCGGTGACAATGAAGCCGGGCGGCACCGGAAAACCGCGTTGGGTGAGGATGGCGAGGTTCGCGCCTTTGCCGCCGCTCAGTTCAATGTGGGCGGCCAGGGGTTCGGGGAATGAGAAGGTATAGTTCATTTTGGTGATGGAGGCAGGGTTTGCGGTTCCAGGGCGGAAACCGAAGCCGGCACCGGCACAGCGGGAATTCGCGGATAACGTCTGGCGAGCGAGAGCGCAAAAGCCGAGAGCGCAAAGCCACAAAGAACGTCCACCAGATAGTGGTAGCGCAGGTAAATCGTCGAACACCACAGGCCCACGCAGGGAACGAGATAAAGTTTGAACCGCCACGGCCGATGTCGCCGATCAAAGAACAGGAAAAAACTCGAGACGGCGCAATGCAGGCTGGGAAAGACGTCCACACCGTTGCTGCCGCGGGCAACGATCGCCGCATTCCATTTGGTGATCCACCAACCGGTCAGCGGAACGGTGAATTGGCCTGCCATGGCATGCCCCGGGCCGGATGCCGGAAAGAATGAATATCCAAGAAATCCGATGCCGTAGATGGTAAATAAGCCGATGACGAATCGTTTCAGCAGTTCCACGTCGCCGCAAAAATAATAGATCAGGCTGAACAATAAGTAAGGAAAAAACAGCAGGTAACAACAACTGAAGAATTCCGTAAGCACCGGATGCACCAGCGGCTGCAATCGCACACTGAGATTGGTTCCAATTCCAAGGGAATCGAGGTACTGCAAAAAACCGTCCATCCGCGCAGGATGAATCTTGGGAATGGCCGTTTTCATGTGCATGAAGACAACGTTCATGGCGATGGGATAAAACAACAATCCCAGACGCCAGCGCGCGTGCGTCGGGTTGAAGCGGCAGTACCAAATCGCCCAGACATTGGCGGCGATGAGGGCAAGGTAGAACAGAGCGTCGCCACCGAGAAATCCGAGCGTCCAACCCAGACGCATCCACGTTATCAACAGGAAAAGCCCGAAGAAAATCTCGTGCGGCAGCAGTCGCCAATGGTCAAATCGTTTCATCGGGCAATGAGTGCAGCACCGTTTGGTGAAACGCCAGCATCCGGGGCCGGAGAGCTGGATGACTCAGTCCGTTGTGAACTGCAACGATGAGTTTCTTGAAGCGATGATAGAGTTTTAGACCAAGCCAGGTGATGGTCGCGTACAGCGCCGGCCACCAAATCTGTCCGAGCCCAACCAGGACCACCACGACTACGCCCGCCCACAAGGTGAAAACGGGCACGCCCACCAGAATTTTCCAGAGCGAAATCACATTGCGATCGTCCGGGAATTTCCTGCCCGCCCACCAGCCGGCAGCTAATGCCGGTAGATTCAAGGCCATAGCCGCCAAAACCATTGGACTGATGACCAACAACGCGGCCATGGATAAAGCCAGTGGCCGGGCGTAAAACATGGGCACTCCTTGATGGAACCACAATTTCGCATTGTGCAAGTCCGGCTCCAATCCCCGCCAAGAATCCAGGATCTCCTCCGGCACGGCGCGTTCCATCGCTTTGAGCGATTTGAAATAAGACCTGCCTGTTCCCAGCACCGCGACACCGGCAAAACGCTGGATCATTTCCTGGTATGCATCCGCGGGAACATTGATCCCCACCTCCTCCAGCGCGGACTGGATCCGCCGCTTCACGGTTCGGAGCCGCGCAATCCGGCTGGCCGCCATCGGCAGCTCCGTGGAAATCGGCATCCCGACGACCACCTCCACCCTGCCGCGAAAGGTCCAGGGACACTCATAGTGAATGCCGAGCGGGATGACCCGCAGCGGCGGGCCACCTCCCTCCAGATAATCCAACAGCAACCACGCAGCGCCGCTTTTGAAAGGCAAATGTCGCGGGCCGAGAGAACTGGTGCCCTCGGGAAAAACAAACAATTCTCCACCCACCCGCAGATGCTCCAGACACCGGCGCCGCGCCGTGTCGTTCAGGTCCCGATCGCCTTCATCCCGGGTACGCGTGACAGCGATGCCATGAAAGAAAAGGCGGGCAAACCAGTTTTTTCGAAGCTGGGTTGAAATCATAAAGACCGGTTTGCGCAGGACATGACGGTAAACAAACCCGTCCACTGCACCATTGCGATGCAGTCCCAGATAGAGCACGGGCCCGGTACCGGCCAGGCGTTCACGATGAATGAGGGAGATGCGTTGGAAATAAACCGAGTTGATCCAGCGATGAAAGTATTTATGCCAGAAAGATGACCCGGAAGCGGCACCAGGTGACTCATGAGAGAGCTGCGATGGGCCGGGCGGGGATGCGGGAGCCTCGTTCATCATGTCGTCCGCGGTCAGGATGGACGAGGGCGAGGTTGGATTACGAGCCGAATTTCAGAACCGTTTCCCGACAGCACCAACCTGGTTCCACCAAACGGATAGCCCGGTTCATGACTCACCGGACACAGTCACGACGATGGTGCGGCGGCGGGGTTTGATGTCGCATTCCAGATGGAAAACCTGTTGCCAGGTGCCGAGCACCGGTTTTCCGCCGGCCACCGGCACGGTCAATGATGGCCCCAACAGGGTGGCCTGCAAATGCGAATGCCCATTGCCATCGTGCCAGGCCTGTTCATGTCCGTAATTGCGGCTCGGCGGGATGAGTTTGTCCAGCAGGTCGGGCAGGTCTTCCATCAGGCCCGGCTCGAATTCGATGGCGCCAATCGCGCCGGTGCTGCCGACGTTGAACACGTGGGCCGTGCCCGTGCGCACGCCGGAGTCATGGATGATTTGCGCCACGTCCGCCGTCAGATCGTGCATTTGGCGGTGACCGCGCGTTTCCAGGAGGATTTGTCTTTGGTAAACCATGCCCCTTTTCTTGCGCGCAACGGCAAGGGAACGCAAGCCAAAGCCTGCCAAACCGCGCGTTTGCAGCCTTGGGCGGGGCGAGCGTGCTCGCGAGCCGGGTTCGGCCAGTGCGGCTCGTCAGTAGCCTCGCCCCACCAAACAACATGACGCGCCCTGCCAATGACCCATCATCCACCCGTTGCTGGTTGTTCCGGCAATTCTTCCTTCTTCACTTCAACTTCCGCGCTGCCCAAGGCAAGTTGTTCCGGCGGCGTGGTGGCCAGACCAGGTTCAACCGTGACCGGTGCCGGCGGTTTTTGAACTGCTATCCTTCTGAGCTCATCCGCAGCGGGTAAATCTTCCAGACCGCGCAGGCCGAAATATTCGAGGAACAACGCCGTCGTACCGTACGTCGGCGGTCGGCCCACCACTTCGGCGCGGCCGACGGCCTCGACCAGGCCGCGTTCCATGATGGTCTGCATGACGGCGTCCACGTTCACACCGCGAATTTGCTCCACCTCGGCGCGCGTAATCGGCTGGCGATACGCGATGATGGCGAGTGTTTCGAGCGCGGGTTGCGACAACCGCGGTGGCCGGATTTTCTGGCCGACCAGGGCCTTGAGCCACGGTGCGTATTCGGGCTGCGAAACGAATTGCCAGGCGCCGGCGACACACGCAAGCCGGTAGCTGCGTGCGGCGGTTTCGTGTTCGCGCGCCAGTTGTTCCAGGGCCGCTGTCAATTCGCTGTCCTTCACCTTGGCGAGCGACTTGGCAGTGGCGTCGGCATCCTCGGCTTCGGCGGCCGCAGTGAATACGTCGCGAAGTTCCTTAACGCTCAGCGGCTTTTGCGCGGAGAACAGCAGAGATTCCAGAATAAATTTCAATTCCATTTTTAATTTACGATATACGATTTACGATTGACGCGGCGGTTCGGCTGCCCCACTGGTTTCAGGTGCCTGATTGAGAACGGGTTCAGGTGCGACGTCACCTGGTGCCGGGTCGGAGACCGGCGTTCCGGGAGCCGGCGCGGCGTTTTCTGCGCGGCGAATTTCGATTTGGCCAAATTCCGCGCCTTGGGCGCAGATAAGCTGTTTCAGGCGGATCAGCTCCAGCAGCGCCAGAAAGGTGCAAACGACCTCCGACCGGCTGGCGGCGCTCTCAAACAAGTCGGCAAAGCGCACACTGCCGCGTTCGGCAATCACCTTGAGGATGAACTCGACTTTTTCGCTGACGGTCCATTTGTCCTCGAAAATCTCCCGGGCGTCGTCGCGTTTCTCAAACCGCCGGAGGACGTTATTGACGGCGTTCAGCAGGTCGAAGATGGAAACGTCCGGTTTGGGCGGCGGCGCGGTGCTTTCAAATTCCAGTTTGCCCGGCAGGCGCGGAAACACATTTTCCTGGCGGGCTTCCAGGCTCTGCAACTGCGTCGCGGCATCCTTGAACTTCTTATATTCGACGAGCTGGCGGATGAGTTCCCAGCGCGGGTCTTCGCCTTCCTCCTCGCCTTCGACGGCCACCTGCTGGTCCACGGGCAGCAGTTCGCGGCTTTTGATGTACATGAGCGTCGAGGCCATGACGAGGAATTCGCCGGCGATCTCGAGGTCGAACTGCCGCATCAAATCGATATATTCGATGAATTGGGTGGCGAGTTTGGTGAGGTTGACCTGGTAAATGTCCACCTCCTCCTTTTTGATGAGATAAAGGAGCAAATCGAGCGGCCCTTCAAAGACCTCGAATTGAACTTTGTATTCCGGCATTACGAATGAACGGCGAAATCTACGGCGTAGGCGGACGGTTGGCAACGCCGGAAGGAGGTGGTGTCAATGCCTGCGGAAGGCAGAACCATTTCTCCCGGTCAGATGGATTTTTCTCATACCGGGGGATTAGCCGGCTTTGCTTCGCTGTCCCGGGCTTCCAGTTTTTGCCAGAGCGCCCCATAAACGGCGATGGCCCCAAAGCAGATCAACGGGATGACAAAGCCGATTTGCATACCCCCTTTATCCGCGATGAACCCCATCAAAGGCGTCATGATGGCGCCACCGACGATGGACATGACCAAAACAGATGAACCCAGTTTGGTATGGTCGCCCAGGCCGCGGATGCTTAAAGCAAAGATGGTTGGGAACATGATGGACATGAAGAAAAAACTCGCCATGATGGCGACCACCCCCAACCAACCGCCGCCCAACATGGCCAACACCATCATGACGGTGTTGATGACGGCGTAACCGGCGAGTGCCTTGTGCGGCCTGGCGAGGCTGACCACAGCGCTGCCAAAGAACCGGCCGCCGGCAAAGCAGACGAACGCCAGCGTCTGCAAATACCCCGCCGAACGATCGGTCGAATCGGCGAGGTTGGCCCTGACATAGTTGACAAAGAAACTGAAGATGCCGGTTTGGGCAGCCACATAAAGGAATTGGGCCACAACGCCGAAGGTGAAGTGCGAACGTTTGAAAAGTGATTTGGTGGCCTTGCCCTCTGCCTCGGCCTTGAATTCCTCCGCCGCCGGCACATCCGGAACTTTCGCAAAGATAAAAATAACCAGCAGGACCGCTACCGCAATGCCAATGCCCAAATAGGGAATGTAGAGTTTTGCATTGCTCGTATTCACTTCCTGGGTTGCGGACAGGATGATGCTGGAGCCAATAAACATTCCGGATATCCAGCCAAATCCGTTGCACGTTTGCGCCATGTTAATGCGCGTCGCCCCGCTCTCCGCCGGTCCCAGCACGGTTGTGTAGGGATTGGCGTTGGTTTCCAAACACCCCAGGCCGCAGGCGAGAATGAACAAGCCCAACAAGAACGCCCAGTAAGCGTTAATGTCAGATGCTGGAATGAACCAGAACGCTCCCAGAGCGGCCAAAGCCAGACCAACGATAATGCCGCCTTTATAGCCGAAGCGCCGTGAGACCATGCCCGCGGGCAGGGCCACGAGGCAGTATCCCATGTAAAAGGCCCACTGCACAAAGCCCGATTGAAATTTTGAAAGTTGCAGCGTGTTCTGAAAATGTTTGTTTAGATTGTCCAGCAACCCACTGCAACAGCCCCAAAGCAAAAAGAGCGAACAGATCAGCACAAACGTAAACAGGTGGTTTTTTCCCCCGGCCGTGCGGAACAAGCTGATGCCTCCGGTTGAAGACGGGTTGGAATCGGTCGGCGTCATCATGGTTTTAATTGGAGTTGGCAGGTGGTTCAGGGGAGCAGCAGGATGGTCAGCTTTTTCGGGCCGTGGGCGCCAAGTACCAGAATGCGCTCGATGTCTCCGGTGCGGCTGGGGCCGCTGATGAAGGAGAGAAAGCTCGGAAATTTATCCTGGAATTTTTTCTGGACGCGCTGGAGGGCGGCGGTCAAATCGGGAACCATTTGACTGCCCCGCGCCAGTACCACGTGATGCGGGGGCAACACCGACAAGGCTCGTCCTCCCGCGCTCGGCGCAGATACCAGCACACTGCCGGTTTGCGCCACCAGTGCCTCGCATTCCGTCAATCCGGCATCGCAACTTTCCAAATCATCAACGGCATAGCCGCCATCCGTTCGCACTTCGGGCAATCCCAACTCCTGCGCGAGGGCATCCGTCAATTCGCCGGAATGCCGGCCGATTTTTTTCCACCCGCCCGCCACCGCCAATTCCTTGACGTGCTGTATGGCCTCGCTCAGGTTGGCGCATTCAAAGAACCCGGCTTTCAGCTCTTCCGCGTTCCGGCGAAACAATTCAATTTGTTCCCCGAGCGTCCCGCCGGCCGACGGCAGCCACAATGGCGGAGCCGCGGGCAGGCGAGACGGTCCGGCTGCGCCGTTGCGAAAAATCGGCGGCGGCGCGACAACCTTCAGCGCCTCCCGGATCCGGCCTAAAATAATTTCGCGGTAGGTCATGACTTTTTCCGTTCCTGCCAAAGTTGGTGGAAACTTTTGACGGCCATCGGCGGAAGTGATCGGGTTTTCGTCCACGCGCGCAGCGGATCCAGAACGGTTCCCTCCACCAGGCGGGACAGCGGCTGCGCGATCCGGGCAAGCCTCGCGGCCAGCGCGTATAACCTTGGCCGGCACATCACGAACGCGAGCCCGGCTTGAAGGCAATTTTCCACCGGGGCCGGCCGCAGGCGCACGGCATAGCGCCGGTTGTGCAGGAGATGATGGTGCAAATCAATTTTGACAGGGCAGGTCTGGGAGCAGGCGCCGCACAAGGACGAAGCCTGCGACAAATGTTTCCAATCCTGAAGTCCGCGCAGGTGTGGCGTGATGACCGATCCGATCGGGCCCTGATACGTGGTGCCATAGCTGTGGCCGCCGATATTTTTAAACACGGGGCACACATTCAAGCAGGCGCCGCAGCGGATGCAGTGCAGGGCGTCGCGCTGTTCGGCATCGGCCAGCAGTTCGGTGCGGCGGTTGTCCAGCAACACGACGTGAAATTCCTCCGGACCATCAGACTCGCCCGGTTGTCGCGGTCCGCCATAAAGCGTGTTGTAGCAGGTGATGGGCTGGCCGGCGCCCGCGGTGGCGAGCATCGGCAGAAACAATGCCAGGTCGGAAAGTTTGGGCAGAACCTTTTCGATTCCGACAAGGGCCACGTGAATTTTTGGCAGGGAAGTCGTCAGCCGGGCGTTGCCTTCATTTTCCGTGATGGAAATCATGCCGGTTTCGGCGATGGCAAAGTTCGCGCCGCTGATGCCCAGGTCCGCCTCGCAATATTTTCTCCGCATGATGCGCCGCGCGATCATCGTCAGATCTTCCGGATTATTCGTCGGTTCGGAACCCAGCCGGTCATGGAACAAATCGCTGATTTGTTGGCGCGTCAGGTGCATGGCGGGGAAGACGATGTGATAAGGCGGCTCGCGGCGGAGCTGGACGATGAATTCGCCCAAATCGGATTCCACCACCTCAAATCCGGCCTGTTCCAGCGCGTCGTTGAGATGAATTTCCTCCGCCGTCATGCTCTTGGATTTGATGATGGAACGGACCTTGTGTTGCCGCGCCACGCCGACAATGTAGTCTCGCGCAGCCTGTCCGTCGGGTGCCCAGAATACCTTGGTTCCGCGCGCTTCGAGCCTGGACGCGAATTCATCCAGATAACGGTCCAGGTGATTGATGGCCTCCCGTTTAATTTCAGCGGCCAGATCCCGTGCGCCAGCCCAGTCCGGGAAGCGGTTTTGATAATCCTCGCGTTTGAGGTAGTACCCGGCCAGCGCCTTTTGAATCCGATCGCGCTGGCGCAAATCCGCCGTGTTGCGCCGTGCGGCTTCGTTGAATTCCTTGGCGCCGGCGTTCATGTTTGCGCAAGCACTTCGGCCAGATGCAGCGTTTTGGTGGACCTCCCCTGCCGGTCCAGGATTCCACGGATTTGCATCAGGCAACTCGAATCGTTGGAGATGACATACTCCGCACCGGTGTCGGCGATGGAGGAGCATTTGACCTCGCCCATCGCCGTGGAAATCATCGGAAACTTGACCGCGAACGTGCCGCCGAAACCGCAGCAGGTTTCCGCTTCCGGCATCTCCACCAGTTCCAGTCCCCGGACATGCTGCAGCAATTGGCGCGGAGGTTTTTTCAGACCCAGTTCGCGCAAGGCATGGCAGCCGTCATGAAATGTCGCCCGGGCGGGAAACCGGGCGCCGACGTCAACCACGCGCAATTGGCTGACGAGAAAGTCGGAAAATTCAAAGGTTTTCGCCGCCAGTGTCCGGGCCTCTTTTTCGCGCGGATGATGGCGGAACAGTTCGGGATAATAAACCTGGACCATTGCGCCGCATGATCCTGACGCAATCACCACGGCTTCAGCGTCCCGGAAAATGGTCATTTGCCGTTCCGCCACCGCGCGCGCCTCGTCCCAGTAACCGGCATTGAATGCCGGCTGGCCACAGCACGTCTGGGCTTCGGGATAATCCACCGAATGCCCCAGGCGCTCAAGCACCTGCACAATGCCCATCCCGACTTGCGGGTAAAATTGATCCACGAAACACGGAATGAACAAGGTGATCTTCACGCGGCGGGATTGGTTCAGGTTTATTTGTAAAGCGGGCCGAAATTGGCGCACGCACGAAAATCCGCTCCCTCCAGGTCCGCAGTGCCGAAGGCGTGCCAGGCGTGAGGCCGGAAGATTTTTTCTCCCGGAACATTGTGCATGTAAACCGGGATTCGCAACAGCGATGCCAGGCTGATCAAGTCCGCGCCAATATGTCCGTAGCTCAGCGCGCAGTGATTGGCGCCCCAGTGGTTCATGACCGCATAAACGTCCCGGAACGCACCGGTCCCCGTTGTCCGCGGCGCGAACCAGGTCGTCGGCCAGGTGGGATTGGTGCGCTCATCCAGGATCGTGTGGACTTTTTCCGGCAGTTCGATGGTCTCCCCTTCGGCGATTTGCAGTGCCGGCCCGAGACCCTTGACCAGATTGAGCCGGCAAATCGTGACCGGCATGCCGCCGCGCGTGCGATAGCGGGTGGACCAGCCGCCGCCGGGAAAATACTCTGTGATGGACGGATGCCAGGTGGTGGCGGCCAGGCATTTCTTTACTTCCGCCAAGGTGATTTCCCAGAACGGTTTCATGGCCGGTTTACCGGCAATGGATTGTACACCCGTTCCGTCCAGCGCCGCCGGGCCGGAATTAATCAAGTGCAGGAACCCATCGGCCGCGGGGCCGGCCGGTTTGTGGCCGGTCACCCGCCTGACCGCCGCCGGACTCCAGTACGTCCGCACGTCGGCAAACACCTGTGCGGTGTTGGTGAGCAGATAGCCAAACAACATGCCCGCGCCATTGAGCGAATCATTTTCCGTGGCCACGACGTAAGGCGTGCGCGGGCCGTTCCAATCGAACGAGGTGTTGAGGATTGCTTCCATGAAATCGCCGTTGGGCAGGAGGTCGGTCCATTGCCGCTGGCCTTGGAAGCCGGCGGCGAGGGCGTGATGGCCCAGGGCCTCCTCGCCGAAACCCTTGCGGGCCAGTTTGGGATTCCCCAGCATCAAATCGCGGGCAATGAGCGTCATCTTGACGGAAATTTCCCATTCCCGGTCCAGTTGTGGGCGGGGGCGGCTGGTCCTGGGCGAATTGTAGTCCCTGCCTTCCGGACAGTTGATTTTCACCCAGGCGAGGGCTTTTTCGTATTCCGCCTTGTCAAAAATGCCCCGCTCCAGGCGACGGACAAATTCAGTCATGTCCACCGATTCCACCCGCATGCCCAGGTAACTTTCAAAAAAATCCGGGCTCACGATGGAGCCGGCGATGCCCATCGAAGTGCCGCCCATGGCCAGATAGGATTTGCCGCGCATGACGGCCACCGCCAGGCCGGCCCGACAAAAACGCAGGATTTTTTCCTGCACATCCTCCGGAATGATTTTGTCCCCGGCATCCTGAACCTCTCGGCCATAAATCCCGAAGGCCGGCAATCCTTTTTGCGCGTGGCCGGCGAGCACGGCGGCGAGATAAACCGCGCCGGGACGTTCCGTGCCATTGAACCCCCAAACCGCCTTCGGCATTGTCGGCTCCATGTCCATCGTTTCGCTGCCGTAACACCAGCAGGGGGTGACGGTGAGCGAAATGCCGACGCCTTCCCGCGCGAACTTTTCCGCGCTGGCCGCGGCTTCGGCCACACCGCCAATACACCGGTCCGCGATGACGCATTGCACGGGTTTGCCGTTCGGGTAATGCAGCGTCTCGCCGATGAGCCGGGCCACGGACCGGGCGAGATTCATCGTTTGCGTTTCCAGGGATTCGCGGACGCCGCCGAGACGTCCGTCAATGGCGGGGCGGATTCCAATTTTGGGAAGTTCGTCGAACAAGGGATTGTCCATAATGTATTCCGGGGTGATGGGGTGATATTTATCGCAACCGGCCGATGACGCGGCGGCGGTAATGTTCATCCGGGCGGTTCTCTATCCGGTCCGAATTTTTCTCTTCAAGAAATTGCGGCTTACCGACGGAGTAAACTCCAGCCAGAATCGCCGCCCATTTGTCCAGCATGAGCATGGTATTCAATACCTCGCATTCGGTCCGGCCGAGGACCACCGGGCCGTGATTGACCATCAGGATAACCCGGGGAGCGGTGTGGTGGCGGGCTGTGAAGCGGCGCAGCGAATTGCGCAGTGCCATCGCCAGCCGGATGCCGGGATCAACGTAAGGCACCACGGCGAGATGGCGGCCGCAGATCACGATTTCATCCGGAAAAATATGGTGGAGAAACGGCTCCGCGCCAAGATTGCTGCAAAGGATTTTCAACACGGAGACCGGATGAGTGTGCCCGACCCATCTGGCGCCGCCTTCCCGCAGACAAATGGCGTGCAGAAATGTCTCCACCGACGGCAGTTTGGCCGCTTTGTCCAGGCGACAGGATTCCAGAACTCTGCGGATCCCCTCGTCGGTTTTATCGGGTCGCTCGAGGGCTGCCAGAACCGGCGCCGTTTTCACCCGGGTAAAGCCACCGGCAGCCATCGTGGCCAACGAGCTGCCCGACGCCTTCACATAAAATGTCCCGTCGCCCAAATCGGCACTGACATTGCCCTCCCCCAGGATCGCGAGCTGTCGGTCTTCGCGTCCGAGTTCGCGGGACAACCAGACCAGGCGTTTTATGATTTCCGGGGCCTTCATGCGTGATCAGGTTGCCAGGATTTTCCGGAAGCGCGCGTATGCGTCGTCCCAGGCGCCGGTGTTTTTGGGTTTAAACAGTTTGGTGTCGAACGAGTGTCGAATCAGCGCGCGTCCATCGGACAACGAACGGATTTCACCCAGTGCATATAATTGCATGATAATATTCCCAATCGACGTGGCTTCCACCGGCCCGGCCACGACGGTGCAGTTCAAGGCGTCGGCGGCGAACTGGTTTAATAATTGATTTTTACACCCGCCGCCGACCAGATAAATCCGGTCAACAGCTTGGCCGGTAAGGCTGGCGAGCGATTCTTTCACGAAACGATATTTCAAGGCCAGGCTTTCAAAAATGATGCGCGTGAACCCGCCCCTATCCGCGGGGACACTTTGTCCGGTGCGGCGGCAAAACGCGGCAATGGCCGCAGGCATTTCGGCGGGCGCCTGAAAGTCCGGCGCGTCCGGGTCAATGAAAGCCGCGAACGGCGATGATTCCCGGGCCTGGTGCTCGCAGGCGTCGTAACTGACAGGCTTGCCGGCGGCATCCCAGGCGCGCTTGCATTCCTGCAGCAACCACATGCCGGCAATGTTTTTCAAAAGGCGGGTCGTACTGAAAACCCCGCCTTCATTGGAAAAGGTGGCCTGGTCACTGGCGTCCGAAATCACCGGTTCGCTCAGTTCGCGTCCTATCAAGGACCAGGTGCCCGAACTCAGGAACACCGGCTCGGACTCTTCCGCCGGC
This sequence comes from Candidatus Acidiferrales bacterium, assembly GCA_035499615.1. Lineage (GTDB taxonomy): Bacteria > Verrucomicrobiota > Verrucomicrobiia > Limisphaerales > UBA11358 > UBA11358. Next base: position 42,369 of record DATJYM010000222.1, read on the forward strand.
ACACCCACCACCGCCGAGGCCGTATCATGCCCGGCGGGCGCAATGACCTGCAGCTTTTTCGCGCCGATTTCCGCGGCCAGGTCCGGTTGCAGTGTGCCCAGCACGGTTCCGGCATCCACCAGCCTGCCGAATATCTTTTTCGGGAATCCCATGGCCTTGATGATTTCGCTTTCCCAGGATTGCGTGTGCGGATTGAGCAACTGGCTCGTGCTGGCGATGGATTTTTCATTCACGCGGACGCCGGTTAAATAATAGTGAATTAAATCCGGCATAAACAGCAGCTGTCCGGCTCCCTTCAACCGTTCCGGTGAGTTTAATTCGGCCAGCAGTTGATACAAGGTGTTGAAAAACATGAATTGGATGCCCGTCCGCCGGTAAATTTCCCGGCGTGGCATTCGCCGGAACGCTTCCTCCTGCATTCCCCGGGTGCGCGGGTCGCGATAATGGAACGGCGCGCACAGTAATTTCCCGCGGTCGTCGAGCAACCCGTAATCCACGCCCCACGTATCCACGCCCAGGGAAACCACCGCTTGGCCGTATTCTTTCACTGCCAGCGCTACTCCGTGTTTGACGTGGCCCAGCAGCGCGTCGATATCCCAATGCCAGCCGTCGGCGGCCCTGACGGGGTCGTTGGCGAACCGGCTCAATTCCTTTAGTGCCAGCCGGGTGCCATCATAGATTCCCGTCACCACACGGCCGCCGCTTGCACCGAGATCCACCGCCAGGCAAATTTTGGGAGAGTTCAATCGTGATTCTCCTTTGGCACGAGCAGCTTCCCGCCGCCTCGGAGCAGTTTCTGCTTGACCCTCCTTGCCGGGGAACGGTCGCTGACCAAAAGGTCGACCTCGTGGAGGCCGGCGAAGAAGTAGGATGACTTCAGGCCCATCTTGGTATGGTCCGCCAGGACAATGGTGCGGTCGGCCAGCCTGACGATTTTCCGTTTCAGTCCGGCCTGCCCGACATTGGCTTCGCTCAAGCCGCGTTCCGCATCCAATCCCCGGCAGGACACGAAGGCTTTTTGTATGTGATAACTGTCCAGGATTTGATCCGCCAACGTGCCTTCCGAGGACAGGGAACGATGGCTGATGACGCCGCCGACCAGAATCACCTGAATCTCCGACCGTCGGGCCAGTTCGATGGCCGTTTTCAACGCATTGGTCAAAACGGTCACCTCCAGGTTGGGCAGGAGACCGGCGAGATGAAACACCGTCGAACTGGCATCGAAGAAGACGGTTTCACCCGCCTGAATTTGGGCCAGCACCGCCCGGGCGATGGCCTTCTTTTCCGCGACATTGGCCAATTCCCGGCTGTCCAGCGATAAATCCCGCTGGCTGTCGTTGAGGCGGATTGCACCGCCGTGTTTGCGGGCCAATTGGCCGTCGGCCTCCAGCTTCTCAAAATCGCGGCGGACCGTCTCCTCCGAGACGGCCAGCACCTTGGCCGCTCGGGCGGTGGCGACCGCCCGCGATTTCGTCAGCATGTCTAAAATCCGGTCCTGCCTTTCAACGGCCAGCATAATCGGGTGGTGATTTTTCCCTTTTTTACTTGGGATTTGGCCCGAAGCAAGCTCTAATTCACAGAAATAACAAAAAAAACACAGAATATCAAAGAATGAATTTTCGCTACGTAAACGATTTATGGGATGAGACGGTGGCCGCAGGGCTTTCGCCGGTGGAACTTCTGGTTTATCGCTCCAATTGTCTCGGGGCCGATCAGCGCATCACCAACACCGGTGGAGGCAACACGTCCGCCAAAATCACGGAGCAGGATCCGCTGACCGGCGAACCGGTCGAAGTGCTGTGGGTGAAAGGCTCCGGCGGCGACCTGCGTACGGCTAAACGGGAAAATTTCTCTTCACTTTACCAGGCCAAACTGCTGGGTCTGCAAAGGAACTACGCGGCGCGCGCCGACAAGGGGCTTAAATCGCCGGCGGAAGACGACATGGTCGCCGCTTACAACCACTGCACGTTTAACCTGAATCCGCGTCCGTGCTCAATTGACACGCCGTTGCACAGTTTTCTGCCGGGCCGGCACGTGGATCACATGCATCCCAACGCAATCATCGCCATCGCGGCGTCGGCGAATTGCGAAAAACTGACTAAGGAAATCTTTGGCGGTGAAATGGCCTGCGTACCCTGGATGCGCCCCGGCTTTGAACTGGGTCTGGCGATGCAGAGGATCTGCAAGGAAAATCCCGCCGCGAAGGCGATGATGATGGGCCAGCACGGCTTTATTTCGTGGGACGACGATCCCCAGCAGTGCTACCGGCGCACCCTTCAATTCATCGAGCGCGCTTCGCAGTTCATCGAGAAAAAATATGCGGAAAACGGCGGTGATGCCCGGGCATTTGGCGGCGCCAAAGTCCAAGCCCTCCCGCCGGAAATCCGCCGGGACGTTTACGCCGCCATTTTGCCCTGGCTGCGCGGCCGGCTTTCCGGGCAAAAACGATTCATCGGCACCGTGCAGGACGACGAAAAAATCATGCGTTTCGTCAACTCGACGGACGCACCGCGTCTGGCCGGGCTGGGCACCAGCTGCCCCGACCATTTTCTCCGGACGAAAATCAAGCCGCTTTACGTGGATTGGAACCCACAATCCGGAGACGTGGCCGCCTTGAAAGAGAAACTGGCCGCCGGTTTGGAACAATACCGGAAAGATTACGCGAATTATTATCAGCGCTGCAAACATCCTGATTCGCCAGCCATGCGCGATCCGAATCCGACCGTGATCCTGATTCCCAGCCTGGGCATGATTACGTGGGGCAAGGATAAAAGCGAATCCCGGGTGACCGCCGAATTTTATAATTGCGCCGTCGAGGTCATGCGGGGCGCCGAGGCGATTGACCGGTACGTATCGTTGCCGCCCCAGGAAGCCTTCGACATCGAATACTGGGTGCTGGAGGAGGCGAAATTGAAGCGGCTGCCGGCAGAGAAGGAACTCGCCCGCAGGATTGTGGTCGTCATCGGCGCCGGGTCGGGCATTGGCAGGGAAGTTGCGCATCGACTCGCTCGCGAGGGCGCGCACGTCGTTTGTGCGGATTTGCATGAAGACACCGCGCGGGCAACCGCAAAGGAAATCACGGACAAACTCGGCGTCGGCATCGGCGTAGGCGGAACGGGCATTTCCAATTGCGGCCCGGCCCTTGGTCTGGGCTGCGATGTCACCCGGCGGGCGGGCATTCGCAAAATGCTGGATCAGGCCGTGCTGGCTTACGGCGGGTTTGACTCGATTTGCGTGACCGCCGGGATCTTTGTGCCGAGCGACACGACCGGCCACATCCCGGACGATAAATGGCCTTTGACATTTGCCGTCAATGTCACCGGCAGTTATCTGGTTGCGGATGAGGCTGCCAAAATCTGGAGGGAACAAGGATTGCCCGGCAGTCTGGTATTGACCACCAGTGCCAACGCGGTGGTGTCGAAAAAAGGCAGCGTGGCCTATGACACGTCCAAGGCCGCCGCCAATCATCTGGTTGGCGAACTCGCCGTTGAACTGGCCCCGTTGGTGCGCGTGAACGGCGTCGCGCCAGCCACCGTGGTGCAAGGCTCGGCCATGTTCCCGCGCGACCGGGTCATCGGATCGCTCGCTAAATACAAAATTCCCTATTCCGACGATGAACCCACTGAATTGCTGGTGCAAAAACTTGCGCAGTTCTATGCCGACCGGACGCTGACCAAGTCGCCCATCACTCCGGCCGACCAGGCGGAAGCGTATTACCTGTTGCTCGGTGACCGGCTGGGCAAAACGACCGGACAAATCATCCCCGTGGACGGCGGCTTGCCTGAAGCATTTCTGCGCTGAAATGCGGGAGTGGTGGTTTGGATGCGCTTTATCTCATTGGCATATAGCGAATTAGTCGCACGCAAACCCGCTGCTAAAAAGTTTGAAATAATAGTTGACTAATTAGTTCACTATGTTAAACTCGAAGCGTGGCCCGGCAAGTCTGGGTCGAAAACTAAAGAGAGAAAGTTTATGGGTCGTGTCAGTGATGCAAAGAAAAGATTGATGGATGCCGTATCGGAACTGATTTGGAGTGGTTCTTACGGCAGCACGACCATTGACCATATTTGTGAAAGGGCTGGAGTCAAAAAGGGCAGCTTTTACTATTTTTTTGAGTCCAAGTCTGAATTGGCGGCCGAAGCTCTGGAGGCCGGCTGGCAGTCGAAGCAAGCGGAGTTGGACAGGATTTTTTCGCCGATGGTTCCGCCTCTGGATCGAATCCGCAAATATTGCGAATTCAGCTATACTTTCCAGCGTGAAATCAAGGAAAAACACGGGCGGGTCCTGGGTTGCCCCCAGTTTGCGCTGGGCGCGGAGGTTTGCACACAGGAAGACCGATTGCAGAAAAAAATCCAGGAAATTTTGGACTACAAACGGAAGTATCTCGAATCAGCCATTCGCGATGCTCACGCGGCGGGATTGATCAAGGCGCCGGATCCGGCGGCCAAGGCCCGCATGATTCTGGCGTATTACGAGGGATTATTGACCCAGGCGCGCATTCAAAATGACGTGGACGTATTGCGCGAAACGGTCAGTGGAATATTTGCAATTTTGGGAGTGAAAGAAAAGGAAACCGCAGTCGCCTAAAAAAATTTGACCATCTATTTGACTAAACAGACAACTACAAAAAGGAGATAAAATGAATATCAATCAAGCAACAACGAAGAATGCCGTCAAAGCGGCGGCGAATGTCTGCATCGCATCCTGTCAGAAGTTCGCAGTCCAAATTGAAAGGGCGAAGGAAAGGATATTGGCTGAACTTCAAGAAAGTTTGGATGTGCCGGAAAGATTATTCCGTTTGGCCCTGGGCGAGGCAGAGGCACTGGCCTGGCAGACGGAGTATCCACATCTCTTTTTCCCGGCGCTGGCGGCGGAAAAGGTTCAGGCTGCCGCCGCGTGGACCAGACGCCAACAATTCTTGAATCGGGAGAAATCGATCCTCGCGATGTCCATCTGAAGTGCCGTCGTTCGTCTTTAATTAAAAGGAGGTAGAATGAAAATCAAATTGGTGCAGTTTGTGGTGTGGGCGTTGGTTTCGGGAATCGCGGCGGGGTTTGTTGCGGGTTGTGCGCGGGGAGGTGCCCAACCGCAAATGCCGCCGCCGAAAGTGACCGTCGCGCCGGTTGAAAAAAAAGATATCGTCGAATGGAGCGAATTCACCGGCCGGGTGGAGCCGGTGGAAGCCGTGGACGTGCGCCCGCGTGTGTCGGGTTACATCCAGGCGGTGCGTTTCCAATCGGGGCAACTGGTGAAAAAAGGTGACGTGCTGTTCGTGATTGATCCACGCTGGAACCAGGCGGTCTTCGACCAGCGGCAGGCTGAATATGAACAGGCCCGGCGCGAAGAAGACCGGACGGCGCAGCTCCTGGCAAATCAGGCCATCTCGACCGAGGAGGCGGACGCACGCAAGGCTCGTTACGATGAGACCAAGGCCTTACTGGACTCGGCCCGGCTGGATCTTGAATACACACAGGTGCGCGCTCCCATCGACGGACGGGTGAGCCGGGCGCTCCTGACAGAAGGCAATTACGTCAGTGGCGCCGCCGGCTCTGCCTCCCTGCTCACCACGATCGTTTCGGTGAACCCGGTCTTTGTCAACGTGGACATCGACGAGGATGCCTATCTGAAGTTCAGTGATCTGGTGCGCGCCCGGAAACTGGGTGATGACGATGGCGGCAAAATTCCGGTGGAAATGGAGTTGGCCGATGAACAGGGATTTCCCCGTTCCGGTTACATCGAGTCATTCGACAACCATCTAAACCCGGACACCGGCAGCATCCTCCTGCGTGCGGTTTTCAACAATGACGACGGCAGTGTCGTGCCCGGGTTGTTTGCCCGGGTTCGCATTCCCTTGAGCGACCGGCATTCGGCCCTGCTCGTGGACGAACGCGCCGTCGGCACTGACCAGTCGCAGAAATTCGTGCTCACCCTGACGCCGACGAACACGGTCGCGTACCAGCCGGTACAGCTGGGACCTCTGATTGACGGCCAGCGTGTCGTCAGCTCCGGGTTGCAGGCTGGCGAAGAAATTGTCGTCAACGGCCTCGAACTGGTTCGACCCGGAATGCCGGTGACGGTGGAAAAAGAATCCTTGCAGGCCTCCCGGACTGGACGGCAAACGGCGAATCGCTGATGGCGCCATTGGACTACCAACCTGCTCAACGGCCATGAACTTTGCTCATTTCTTTATCCGCCGCCCGATATTTGCCGGCGTCCTGTCCATCGCCATTTTCATGATGGGGTTGTTGGCGATGTTCAAGCTCCCCATTGCCGAGTACCCGGAGGTGGTACCGCCCACAATCGTGGTCCGCGCGACGTTTCCGGGCGCGACCCCGAAGACGATTGCCGAAACCGTCGCGTCGCCGCTCGAACAGGCGATCAACGGCGTGGAAGGCTCGCTCTACATGTTTTCGCAGGCAACGCCCGACGGGGTGATGAACCTGACCGTTACCTTCAAGCTGGGCACGGACCCAGACCAGGCGCAGGTGCAGGTGCAAAACCGGGTTCAGCAAGCGCTGCCCAAGCTGCCGGAGGAGGTCCGCGCTCTCGGGGTTACCACCACCAAGCAGTCGCCGGACCTTACCATGGTCGTGCACTTGTTTTCCCCGAACAACCGCTACGACGAAGTTTATGTGCGTAATTATGCGACGTTGCAGGTCAAGGACGCTTTGGCGCGTATTCCCGGCGCGGGCGACGTGCTGGTATTTGGCTCGGGTGACTATGCGATGCGCGTCTGGCTTAACCCGGACAAGCTTGCCGCCCGAAACCTGACCGCCAGCGACGTGGTTGCCGCCATCCGTGAACAGAATGTGCAGGTGGCCGGCGGTATCATCGGCCAGCCGCCAGTCCGTGATCCGGTCAATTTTGAACTGCTGGTCAACGTCAAGGGCCGGCTGACGACCACGCAGGAATTTGAGGACATCATCGTCAAGACCGGGCCCAATGGTGAGAAGACGCTGCTCAGGGACTTGGCCCGCGTCGAGTTGGGCGCCGGAGATTACTCGCTCCGGTCACTGTTGGACAACAAGACGGCGGTGGCCCTGCCCATTTTTCAGACGCCCGGCGCCAACGCGCTTCAACTCTCCCGGGACGTTCGCCGCACGATGGAGGAGCTGAAGAAGAACTTCCCTGAAGGCATCGACTATTCCGTGGTCTATGACCCGACGGTCTTTGTCCGGCATTCGATTGCGGCGGTGGTGCACACGCTGTTTGAGGCGTTGCTGCTGGTGGTGATGGTGGTCATCATCTTCCTCCAAACCTGGCGTGCGGCCGTGATTCCGCTGGCCGCCGTGCCCGTGTCGCTGGTGGGCACCTTCACGGTGATGCTCATGCTGGGTTTCAGCATCAACGCCCTGTCGTTGTTCGGACTGGTGCTGGCCATCGGCATTGTGGTGGACGACGCGATTGTCGTCGTTGAAAACGTCGAGCGAAATATTGCCCGGGGGTTGTCGTCCTTGGAGGCAGCCAGGGTGGCCATGAATGAAGTGACCGGACCGATTGTGGCCACCGCGCTGGTGTTGTGTGCCGTATTCATCCCCACCGCCTTTATCAACGGTCTTACCGGGCAGTTCTACAAACAATTTGCCATCACCATCGCCATTTCCACCGTTATCTCCGCGTTCAATTCCCTCACGCTGTCACCGGCCCTGTGTGCGGTGCTGCTCAAGGATCATCATGCCCCGAAAGATTGGTTATGGCGTGCCATGGACGGAGGGTTCGGGTGGTTTTTCCACCCCTTCAACCGCCTGTTCGCCTGGTCGGGTGAAAAATATGGCGCCGGCGTCAGGGCAGTGCTTCGCAAAGGGGTGATTGCGCTCGTGATTTATGGTGGATTGGTGCTGCTGACCGGCTGGAGCTTCAACAAGGTTCCCACCGGATTCGTGCCGACCCAGGACAAGCAATATCTCATCGCCATCGCGCAATTGCCCGAGGCGGCTTCCCTCAACCGCACCGAGGCCGTCATCCGCCAAATGTCCGACATCGGCCTCAAGCAACCCGGCGTGGATTCAGCCGTGGCGTTTCCCGGATTGAGCATCAACGGCTTCAGTGTTGCTCCGAATTCCGGCATCGTATTTTTCACCCTGAAACCGTTTGAAGAGCGGCCGGGTGCGGCCTTGAGCGGACCCGCCATTGCCGGTGCACTGAACCAGAAATTTTCGAACATCCAAGATGCCTTTGTCCTCACCGTGCCGCCGCCGGCGGTGATGGGACTGGGCACGTTTGGCGGGTTCAAGCTGTATGTCGAGGATCGCGCCGGGCTGGGCTATGATGCCCTTTATCAGACGTTGCAATCGTTGATTGGCAAAGGATACCAGACGCCTGCCTTGGGCGGTTTGTTTTCCACCTTCACCGTCAATGTTCCCCAACTGGACGCCGACGTGGACCGGGAGAAGGCCAAAACCGAAGGCGTGCCCCTCGGGAACCTTTTTGACACGTTGCAAATTTATCTCGGCTCCCTCTACGTGAACGACTTCAACCGGTTCGGCCGCACTTACGAGGTCATCGCTCAGGCGGATTCGCAATTCCGCGAACATCCCGAGGACATTACCCGCCTCAAAACGCGCAATGACCGCGGCGAGATGGTGCCACTCGGAGCGCTGGTCAAGGTGACCGAGACCCATGGTCCGGACCGCGTCATGCGTTATAACGGTTATCCGGCGGCGGAAATCAACGGCGGTCCGGCCCCCGGTTATAGTTCGGGACAGGCGGAAGCCGCCATGACCAAAATTGCGGATGAAAATCTGCCGCGCGGCATGGCCTACGAATGGACCGACCTGACCTACCAGCGCATTCTGGCCGGCAACACGGCGGTCTATGTCGGGCCGCTCTGCATCCTGCTCGTTTTCCTGGTGCTGGCCGCGTTGTATGAAAGCTTCCGCCTGCCACTGGCCATTATTCTCATTGTGCCGATGTGTTTGTTGTTTGCGATTACGGGCGTGTGGCTCAAGGGCAGCGACAACAACATCTTTACGCAAATCGGATTCATCGTGCTGGTGGGCCTGGCTTGCAAGAATGCCATCTTGATCGTCGAATTTGCCAAGCGCAAACAGGACGAGGGACTCCCGCCATTTGAGGCCGCCATCGAAGCCTGCCGCCTGCGGCTGCGGCCGATTCTGATGACTTCCATCGCTTTCATCGCGGGTGTTTTTCCGCTGGTGATCTCACATGGGGCCGGGGCCGAAATGCGCCAGGCGATGGGCATCGCGGTGTTCTCCGGCATGATCGGCGTGACCCTCTTCGGATTGTTCCTGACCCCGGTGTTTTATGTTACCCTGATGAAGCCCGGCTGGAAAAAGAGACCTGTGCCGGAGACAAAAGGCCTCAATTTGGGTTCCGCCGGGGCAGCCGCCGGAATCGCGAGCGTATTGCTTTTCTCCGTTGTCACCACCGCACACGCCAACTGGCTGACCATCGGCCCGGACTTTCGGTCGCCGACAAATTCAGTTCCGACGGCATACAAGGCTTCCGAATTGGGTTCCTGGAAACAGGGCCAGCCGCTGGACAACGTGCCCAAGGGAAACTGGTGGGAAGTCTTCGACGATACGAATCTGAATGCATTGGAGGCGCAGGCGCTCCGGGCCAATCAAGAACTCAAGGCGGCGGTCGCACGTGTGGAACAGGCACGAGACGCCGCCCGCGTCGCGCGCAGCGACCTGCTGCCGACCCTTGACCTCGCCCCCAGCTACAATCGGCAACGCTATTCTCCAAATGCCGAACCCAGTTTTGGCAACCTGACCGCCAACACGTTCAGCACTCCGCTGGATTTGAGCTACGAAATTGATCTGTGGGGCCGGGTCCGGCGCGGATTTGAAAGTGCCCGGGCGGACGCCCAGGCCTCGCTCGCGGAGTATTATAACGTCCTGCTTACCCTCCAATCCGACGTCGCGCAGAATTATTTTGCCCTGCGTTCGCTCGACGCGGAAATCGCCACCGTGACCGGCACGGTGGAGCTGCGACGGGAACAGGTCAAGCTGGTACGCGGCCGGTACGAAGGTGGCATCGGCAGCCAATTGGAAGTGGCCCAGGCTGAAACCGAACTCGCCACCACCGAGGCCGAGGCGGCGTCATTGGCTCAAAGGCGGGCCGAGCTTGAAAATGGCATCGCCATTCTCATCGGCCTCAACCCCTCTGGCTTTCATTTATCTGCCCGCGGTGCCGATAACTGGGCTCCCCAGCCTCCGGAAATTCCGGCGGGTCTGCCCGCCGACCTGCTGGAGCGGCGTCCGGACGTGGCCGCAGCGGAACGGCAACTGGCTTCGGCCAACGCGAAGATTGGGGTGGCCAAGGCCGCCTTCTTCCCGGTGCTTACGCTTACGGGATCGGGCGGCTACGTCAGCGCCGATATTGATAACCTGTTCAACTGGAGCAGCCGCACCTGGTCAGTCGGTCCGAGTCTCTCTCTGCCCATTTTTGCAGGCGGTCGAAATCGGGCGAATTACCATCGGTCGCAAGCGGTGTATGCGGAACAGGTCGCGTTGTATCGGCAACAGGTTCTCGTGGCGTTTGGCGATATCGAGGACAGCCTGGCTGACATCCATTACCTGGCCGACCAGGCCGCAGCCCAGGAACGGGCCGTCGCCAGCGCGCGCCGCGCCGCCGACCTGGCCGAGGACCGCTACCGTTCCGGGATTGTCAGCTACATCGAAGTGGTGGACGCCAACCGGGACGCCTTGACCGCTGAACGCGACAACGCCCAGCTCGCCGGCCAGAGACTGATCGCTTCGGTCCGACTCATCAAAGCGCTTGGCGGCGGATGGAATGCCACGGCCTTGCAGCCTTCGCTGGCGATGGCACGAACAACCCAACCGGAGCGGTGATATGACGTGGGATTGGCCAACTTTTCGAAAGCAAGTGAACAAGCGCATTATGAATTCACCGGAACGACTGGTAACAGTCCGCGCATTTCATTGGCGGGCCGGTGGTCGATCGAGGGGCTCCCCGGTCGGACGAATAAAAAAGGCTTGGCCTCGCCCTGGAGCCAGCAAGCGAATTCCAAACTTCACAAGGTCGGTCCCTGGCGACTAGAAAGAAGTTTATGTTAACCCTGAATACACTCTTGTTCTTTGTGATCATTCTCTTCGGTTTGATCTGGCACGAGCAGTCGCCGTGACGGCTGTAATTGGTCATTGATCGATCACTGTCTGTAAGTCTCTGGCCGGCGCATCTTGTTCCCATCCGTGTTGACTCACGGATAAATGTTACCCTGGGCGGGCGTCAGACATGACAACGTTGCCTCAGGTTGGAGGTTACTTTGGGTAGTGAAGAACAGGCGCAGTTTCTGTTCAATGCTTTTCTTCAAGGTGAAGGGGTTGAG
>DATJYM010000223.1:0-2674 GCA_035499615.1 Candidatus Acidiferrales bacterium
CGCCGCGCTCGCGCTCTCGACCGCGCAATCGTTCGTCGTCTTCACCGCCATCGCGCTGGGCCTGTCGACGCCCTATTTGCTGCTCTCGCTGTTTCCCGCCGCGGTGAAATTCCTGCCCCGGCCCGGCGCGTGGATGGAAACGCTCCGGCAGTTCATGGCCTTTCCCCTTTATGCGACGGTCGCGTTCCTCGTCTGGGTGCTGGTCGGTCAGGTCAATGAAAACAACCAGCTCACCACGCTGTTCGGACTCACCCTCATCGCCATGGCCGCGTGGCTCTACGGCCGGCTCACGACACCGGGCAGCAAGCCGGCGCGCGCGCGCCTCGGCCTGCTCGGCGGCGCCGCGCTGCTCGCGCTCGGCGGCTGGCTCGGCTGGCCGCAGGCGCCCGTCCCGAGCGACATCGCCTGGGAGCCGTGGAGCGCCGAACGCGTGGCGCAACTCCGCGCCGAAAACCGACCCATCTACGTCGATTTCACCGCGCGCTGGTGCGCCACCTGCCAGACGAACAAAAAAATCGTCTTCCACGACGGCGAGGTGCTGAAGACCTTTCGCGACAAAAAAATCGCCACGCTCCGCGCCGACTGGACCAATGCCGACCCGCGCATCACAGCCGAACTGGCGAAATACGGCCGCAGCGCCGTGCCATTCGACCTAATTTACCTGCCCGGCCAAACGGAGCCGAAAATCCTGCCTGAAATCCTCACGCCCGGCATCGTACTCAAGGCCGTGACGGGAAAAGACTGAGCCTATCTCTGTGGTGAATTGCAGGAAAATTTCGAAGTTGCGGCACTTTAATTGCAGCAAATGCTCATAAATGCCCGTTATGGAGCGACCCTATACCAAGCCCCTTTCATTTTTTGCCGTACAGCCGCTGATAAGAGTCAGGGTGCCGCGTATAAACCAATGCAGCCACACTTCCGAGCAAGAATCCCACCAACACATCGGTATCGGTATGTTGATGTAATGCCACAATCGAAATCGTGATTATTGCCACCCATACGGAAATAAACAGGCGACCCAATCTCACACTTAAAATCCGTTCCCGAGCAACAAGAGCTGCCCCTGCCAATACCGCAAAAGCAGCATGCAAACATGGAAGGCAATTCGTCGGAGCATCAATTGAGACCAAAGTGTGATAAAGCCATGGCCTGTGATGCAGGCATGGGCCTGATCAGGCCTTTCTTTTACTTCAAATCTTTGGAACCTATTTTTCGTAATCGGAGAGCGTCCAATCTTTAATTTTTGCCATTTGCTGCGCGGTGCCGAAATACACGCCGCCAAAAGGCTTTCCATCCGGAATGCCATAGAAGGTGAGATGTAACACGCCGATGTGCTTCACATCATACGTCAGCTCAAACTCACCGGAACCTTTCTTCATCCCCATCCTTTCCACGGAAGACATCCTTTCTTTGCCATCGCCTTCGGTCTGGGTCAGGAACAGGCAAAGCTCCGCTTCTTCTTTGCTCTGCAAATGATATCGACCTCGCACCACTACGTGATCGCCCATTTCAAACCCGGGTGACGTCGCCAGGACCTGCTGGATGGAAATCGCATCGCCTTCTCTGAATTTCTGCGGCCCCAACACAAAAGCGGTGTCCAGAAGCTGCTGAGGAACGAAGTCCATGTTCACCGGCGCTTTTGGGTAGCTGTTCATCAATGGCCCGCCGGTTGTCGGGACGTCGGTTCCGACTTCTTCGAGCTTTGCGTTGTTTACCCATGCCTGGCCGGTGCCCTTGATGAAGAATCCATAGGCGAGGCCTGTTGCCTCCATCGGGACGTCCAGAACGATCGCGCACGGAGTCCAATCGGTGTCGCCTTTCAACGGCCGGTTTTTCATATTGTCGAATTCCAATATTTCGCCGCGCTCAGAACCATCCACCCGGAACCAGAGCTGCGCGGATTCTGCATTGGCCGTTTTCATCATGGCGCTAAAACACAGACGCTTGCCGCGATAGTTTTCCGCCGAGCACTCTTGCATCATGCCGCCAAACCCGTCGATCTGGGGTTCGATCGACTTCACATAAGCGCTTGTGGGCTTGATGCCGGGTTGCGTCGGATCCACGCCGACAACGTAAGCATTGGGGTTTGAACCGTTTTTCCACCACCCCGCCGGGGCCGTGGTTGTTATGGCCGTGCCACTGTCCGCGGCCTGGGATGGCAAGCCGCCGGTGACTGCGGCGACAGCCAGCAAGGCGGGGAACACCCAGCCCGCCAGGGCGCGGCGGGAATTCCAATTTCTATAATCGGCGATCATTTGAATTCTCTTTTTCAAGAGTTGTTTGCTTGCAAAAATTCCCAGCATGGCCGGAGTCGGCCTGTTTCGCTGCACAAGGTCCACGACCTTGAGGAGTGTGGCCCCATATGACGGTTTCGCCGCCGGGGCCAGGCGCCGCATGACAAATTCGTCGCAGGCCAGTTCACAGTCCGCGCGCGCCATCCGGGCGGCAACCCAGACGAGCGGATTAAACCAATGCAGCACCAGTGCGCCTTGGACGAGCAGATGCGCTGGCATGTCGCATCGCCGCCAGTGCCCCAGCTCGTGCAATAAAACGAGCCGCAGTTCGGCGGAAGTGAGATTTTCTTCGAATTTTTCCGGAATGAATATCACCGGCCTCCGCAATCCTCCAAGCGCCGGCCCTCCGGCCGCGTCGGTCATCCGAATCGAAACCGGGG
>DATJYM010000224.1:0-20565 GCA_035499615.1 Candidatus Acidiferrales bacterium
TCCACCACGGTCATGGAGGCTCCGGTTCCGTTGGTGGTGACCAGCGCATTCCAGATTGGCGGAAGATTTGTTGTGTACTCCACGATGTTCGTCAAGCCCTTGGCGCTGTTCCAGGAGATCTGTTTGCCTCCACCGGAAACCGAGGTGATGGTTACCTGCAACAAAGAAATATCCACGAAAAGGAAATTGGTTTGTGCGATTGCCGGATAGAGCAGCGGACAAGTGGTAAAGCTTCCACCAAAGTATCCGCTTAAATCTGCCACAAGGTTGCTTTGCTGGGTGCCGGTATAATTCTGGAAAGTATTGAAAATATTCAGCACGTTGGTTCCGGCGATAACGTGTCCGAATACGACGAAGAAATCATTGGTGTCAGGCGCATCGAGAAAGGCATTGTTCGTGAGGTTTAAATACCATTGTGAAGTCGCGGAGTTAGTGTCGCCGCCGAGCTTAGCCATGGCGATGGTGCCGAAAATATTGCTGAATTGCCGGCCGACACCGAACTCGTTGGTGATGGGCGGGAAGGCTGGGATCGGCGCGATCGCATTGCTGACCAGGGTGTAGCCGCCACCTTGAAGCACGAAACCGGGTATCAGGCGGTGGGCAAATTCATTTTGATAGCGCCCGTTTTTAAGGTAATTCAGGAAATTTTGGACCGTGACCGGTTTGTCTTGGTCGTATAACTCCACCTCCATGTCACCAAAGACAGTGCGAAATTGCACGAGCGTACCTGCGTTGGCTGGACCGAGTAAGGCGGTGAAGGCGATTACACAACAAATCGTCCGAAGATATGACATGGTTTCAAAGATACACATTTCCAGTCGAATTTCAACATGACCATGTCCGCCGGCTTCCCGGGTTGGGCGGCGATGCAAAAATATGAGCCACCACATGGAGACGTTGGGAAAACCAAGGTGGTCCTGGAGGGAAGTGCTTCGGCACTTCCCTGATTTCAGCCACAATCGGACTTCAGAACGAAGCTGGGCATTGAGGAAGCAATGCCCTCCAGATCATTTCAGCAAGCCGCCAAGCTGAAGCTTCCGGCGCAGCAAACCGTTGTCGGCGCACATTCGCAATTTCCCGCCGGGCGCGGGCAAGGCATAAAACTGACCCCCGGCACACTCAATTAACAACGCACCCGCCGCCACATCCCACAAATTAATGGTGCGTTCAATATAGGCATCCAGTCGGCCGGAGGCGACGTAGGCCAGCTCCAATGCCGCCGAGCCCATGATGCGGATCTTTTTGGCGCGCCGCGCGAGCCGGTTCACATGCGGCAGACTTTTCTCCAGGTTTTCCTTGCTCTTGGAAAACCCCATCGCGATGACAGCCTCTTCCAGACGCGAACGCCGGCTGACATGGATAACTTTTCCGTTCAATCGCGCCGGCCCGCCGCGAACGGCTGTCCAAAGCTCGTCCGTAAAAGGACCGTAAATGACGCCCAGGACCGTGACGTGTGACGAGTGACACGCGACGCGACTTGCTCCGCGGCGGCGAGCGTTGTTCTCGTCACGCGTCACCCGATACTCGTCACGCTTTTGTAAAGCTATGGAAACCGCGGCATGCGGCAGGCCGAAGAAATAATTCACAGTCCCGTCAATCGGGTCCACCACCCAGCGGTATTCGGCGTTCACGTTACCGGAATCGCCTTCTTCCCCGAGCAACGGGATTTGAGGGAAACCACTCCGCAGGATTTTCCCGATGAGTTTCTGGCAGCGCACGTCCAGTTCGAGTTTGATGTCATGGGCCTCGGCGACTTTGACGCGTTTGGGCCGATGCCAGTTGACATACATGAGCCGGCCGGCGGCGCGTGCGGCCTTGACGGCGGTGGCAAGAGCGGGTTTTAAGGGAATGGTATTCATCAAACAGGTACTGGAAGTAGTTTATCGCAATTGCCCGCAAACAACAGGCGGTTGAGCGGTTTCATAACAGCAACGCGGCCAGGCTGAAGTAAAACAGCAGCGTAAAAATGTCCGTGAACGCCAGGGTGACCGGCCCGGCGGCGATTTTCGGGTCCAGCCGCAGCGCGTGCAAGGCCGCCGGAACGCTCAACCCGAAGAAGCACGCCGCGCACAGCGCCAGCAGGATGCTCGCGCCGATGACGAAACCCACCAGCCCGCTTCCACGCCACAGCCAGACAATGAGGCCAACCAGCGTGCCGCAACCGGTGCCCAGCAGCAGGGCCGTGCCGGCTTCGCGCCGGAAAGCCTGGACATACCAGGCAAAGTTCAGATTGGCCGCGCGCAGTGCTTGAATCGTCACCGTCATGGACTGGACGCTCACGCTTTCGCCCAAGCCCAGAACCAGCGCGAGGAAAAACGCCAGGACAATGCTTTTGGCGAGCGTGACGGCGTAAACGCTGGCGAGCATTGCGCACAATGTTCCGCTGCCGATGGTGGCCAGCAACCAGGGAAAGCGGAAACGAAACGCCCGCAGCGGCGACGCGCCATGCACTTGCGATACGCGAAGACCGATGGACTCAAACAACGCGTCCGTCTGCTCGCGTTCGGCTATGTCGAAGGCTTCTTCCGTCAGCAAACCCACGTCCACCACCCCGACAATCCTCCGCGCGTCATCCACGACGGGCAAGGCGAGGAACCGGTGCAGGACAAACGCTTCGCACGCCTCCAGTACGGTGGCTGTGTGCGGAATGGCCATCACGCGCCGGATCATCAAATCCGACAACCGCCGCTCCAACGGTGCCGTCAACAGTTGGCGGGTGGGCAGGACGCCGGCCAGCCGCTCTTCCGCGTCCACGACGTAGAAATAGACAATCTTTTCGCCGATACCGCGCTGCCGGATGGCGCCGAGCGCCTGTTCGACGGTGAAATCCTCGCGCAGAATGGCCGCGTCTCTGCGGGCGACCGTCAGAACCGGCTGTTGCAAATGATCTTGTTGGTTCGTCAACGCCATCGCGGCAGAAGTTAAACGAGCAGTTCGATTAGGAAAGCCGGAATTCGCCGCGACCCGGGGGCCGGAACCTGGAAATGGTTCAGCCGGATTGGCATTCCAGGTGCTGGTTGAGATGCTCCGTCATGGCCATGGGGTCGAGGACGGTACCATGAACGTCGAATTATTTCCAAGTGAACAACAGCTTTGCGCGGCCAGGGTCCTCATCATCGACGATGAGGCGGCGGACATTCGGGTGCTCGAATGGACGTTGCGCAGTGCCAAATTTTCCAATGTCCGCAGCCTGACCGATTCGACCCGGGCTTTGGACGTTTTCAACCAGTTTCGACCCGACCTCGTGTTGCTCGATTTGTACATGCCCCAACTGGATGGATTCGCCCTGCTGAAACAGTTTCAGGAGGCGACCCCGGCCGGGGATTTCCTGCCGGTGCTGGTTTTGACCGGCTATGACACGGCCGAGACGCGCAACCAGGTCACGGCCGCCGGTGCCAGCGATTTCCTCGGCAAACCCATTGATTGCACCGAAGTCATGCTGCGGATTCGAAATTTATTGCAAACGCGTTTCCTGCATCGGCAGGCGCGGGAAATGCAGAAACAACTGGAAGCCGTTCCGGGAACCCGGCAACGAGTGCCCGACCCCAAGCCGGCCGGAAACCATAACTGAATGACCAGATCCCGGTCTGAATCATGGAAACGATTGCGACGGAAAAACTCGACCAATTGCTGGCGGCCATGGTGCAAAGCGCCGAGGGCATCTCGGACTTGCTGTTCGTGACCGGCAAACCGCCGCAGGTGGAAGTTCACGGCAAGCTGCAGGCGTTTGGGATGGAACCGCCTGAATCTGTGCTTACCAACAAACGCATTGAAGGGCTGGCGGGAACCATTATCGATGGCAACGAACGGCTGATGCAGGACCTGATGGGGCGCGGTTCGTGCGATTGCAGTTATTCCCTGCAGAATTTTTGCCGATTCCGCGTGAACATCTATCGCCAGAATGGATGTTATGCGATGGTGTTGCGCCGGCTCCAATCCCAGGTTCCTTCCCTGAAAGTGCTCCAACTGCCGCCGGTGTTCCACGAAGTCATCAAGGAGAAGAACGGCCTCGTTTTCGTGACCGGCGCCACCGGCAGCGGCAAAACCACGACCCTGGCGGCCATGTTGAATGAAATCAACCAGACCCATGAAGTCCATCTCGTCACGCTGGAAGATCCGATCGAATTTCTGCATCCGCATCTCAAATCCACCTTTTCCCAGCGCGAATTGGGACGCGACTTCTATACCTTTCCAGATGGCATGCGCGCCGCCCTGCGGCAGGCGCCCAAGGTGATTCTGGTCGGCGAAATCCGCGACCGCGAGACGATGGAGATTGCGCTCACGGCCGGGGAGACGGGCCACGTGGTGTACAGCACCCTCCACACCATCAGCGCCGGGCAAACCATCCAACGGATCCTGGGCATGTTTACCAAGGATGAAGAGCAGCAAGTGCGCGAACGCCTGGCCGGCAGCCTGCGTTATATCATCAGCCAGCGCCTGATTCCCCAAAAGGATGGCGGGCGGCTGTTGGTGACCGAACTGATGGGCAGCAGCCTGCGCACCCGCGAAGCCATCGTCCTGGGCGAAAATGATAACCGCCGGTATTCCGACATTATCGAAGCCGGAAACACCTACGGCTGGCACAGCTTCGAACAATCCCTGATTGATGCCTACGAAAAGGATTTGGTTACCGAGGAAACGGCGCTGCTTTACAGCGTTAACAAACCGATGATGCACCAGCGCCTGGATGCGGTTAACAAACGCCGGGCCAATGCGCCCACGCCCAGCTCGCTGAAGATGAAAGCCGAGACCCGCTTCCTGAAGAAGAAAGCCCCTCCTCCAGTCAATTCTTCGGAACCGGAGGGTTCGAAGGCGCCCGCGCCCGCCGGCGCGAAATCGCCGGCGTGACGGTACCGCCTTTGCGGCACAGCGGGTGGGGACGATGAGTGAATGCTGGCTGTTATAAGAAGTATATTTATGCTTGTATCTTATGAATAATAATCCTAATATTGTCCCTGTCCTGCCCGAATCGTCATGGTGGACAAACTTGTCTGAGAGCCATGCAAGAAACCCGGTGCAAATTATTGATGGTTTCCCTGCTCCTGAGCCTGGGGGCGGCCATCCAACCAGCGGCCGGACAATACACTTCCGACTTTCAAACCAACATCGTCAACGGTGTAACCAACAGTTGGCCGGGTGACTACGTTGTCGGCTCCAACACGTTCGCCAATGGGCTGATAATCCGGAATAGAGGCGTGCTCACCAACGCTGACGGCTACGCGGGTTATCTGCCTGCCAGCAACAGCAATTACGTGATGGTGGCGGGCACCGGTTCAACGTGGAGCAACGCCAACCTGTATTTCGGTTTCTCCGGTGGTGGAAATCGCATGGTCATCACCAATGGCGGATATGTGGCGAATAGTCTGGGCACCTACCTTGCCTACAATGTCACGAGCAGCAGCAATCGCGTCCTGGTCACCGGCACCAATTCCGTCCTGAACTGCGCCAATTTTCTGGAACTGGGATATGCCGGGGCCAACAACAGTCTGGTCGTCAGCAACGGCGCCCAGGTGTTCAACTCCTACAGCGAACTCGGCAACAATAATACCGGCACCGGCAACGACATTCTCATCACCGGCACGAATTCGATGTGGAACAACACCGGCAGCTGCACGATTGGCTGCGCGGGCGGCAATAACCGAATCACCGTTAATAAAGGCGGGCACCTGATCTCGAGTTACGCCACACTTGGCGCGTTCGGGGGAGCTGACAGCAACTCAGTCGTGGTTGCGGACAACGGTTCGCTCTGGGATGACTCGGCGGAGGCTTCCGATATAAATTTCGGCATGAACAGTTCGGGCAACAGTCTCCTCGTCACCAACGGCGGCCAGGTGTTGGGCTACTATGCCTATCTGGGCAGAATGTCGTCTGCCGATCACAACTCCGCGCAGGTGACCGGTCCGGGTTCGAGTTTTTCGGTCAACTGCTACATTTACACTGGCAACCAGGGCCATAACAACACATTCACCGTCGCCAACGGCGCCGCGGTCTCAGACAAATTCTGCTACATCAGCTACTCGGCCGGCAGCAGCAATAACGCGGTGTTGCTCACGGGCACCAACTCCTCCTGGCAGAACAGTTGGAGTGTGTACGTGGGATACGACGGCGGGGCGGCAAGCCTCACCATCAGCAATGGCGCGACGATGAGCACCGGCGGAGGGTGGACGCCAAGCCACGACGGCATTCTAGGCGTCAATTCCGACAGCAGTAACAACCGCGCCCTGATCACCGGCGTCGGTTCGGTCTGGAACTGTGCCGAGCGGGTGTTCGTTGGTTTGAACGGCCCGGCCAACAGCCTGGTCATCGGCAATGGCGGCCGAGTCATCGACAGCGAAGGTTATGTCGGGTCGAACCCCGGCAGTGACAACAACAGCGCGCTGGTGACAGGTGCCAATTCGACCTGGACGAACAGTGGCGACCAGTATGTTGGGGATTTCAGCGTGGGCAACAGCCTGGTGATCAACAACGGTGGCCGGGTCATCGATGGCAACGGTTTTCTGGGTCGAAATCCCGGCAGCGACAGTAACAGCGTGGTGATTTCCGGTGTCGGTTCGCTTTGGACCAACAGCTCTGAATTTTACGTCGGATGTTTCGGCGCAGGCAATAGCCTGATCATCACGAATCAGGGCCGCGTCAACGATGACTATGGCACAGTGGGATATGATACCAACAGCGTTTACAATCAGGCGCTGATCGCCGGTGCCGGCTCGGTCTGGAGCAATAACACCGTGACGTTTGTCGGCGATTTCGGCTCCAGCAACAGCCTGACAATTCGCGACGGAGGACTGGTGAGTGATAACTGGGGTCTGGTGGGCGAAGAAGATTCGGGCAATGACAACACCGTGTGGGTCGAATCCGGCGGCGTCTGGCGTAACGACCAGCTCGCCATTGGCGACTGGGGTTCGCACAACGCGATGTATGTGGACGGCGGGTCGGTGTTCGTCTCCACTTATATGTGCGTGGGCTACGATCCGGTTTACGCCAACAATCTAGTCGAAATGACCGATGGCCAAATGATCGTTACCAACCAGACCCACGACGCCGTGTTGGAGGTCTATGGCGGCGGATTATTGTTCGCCGGTGGCACGCTGTGGGCGGACACCATCATCGTAACCAATCGCGACGCTCAATTCATGTACATCGGCGGAACACTGATTTATCGGAATCTCATTCTGACTCCCGAATTTGACGCGGATAGCGACGGGATTCCCAACGGTTGGGAACAAGCCCATGGCCTGGACCCCCTGAATCCCGACGATGCCGAAGCCGACAATGACGGTGATGGAATGAGCAACCTGCAGGAATACCTGGCCGGCACCGACCCGAATAATGCCGCGTCGCGTTTCGCAATCACGTCGCTGGCATTGACCAATGGCCATGTTCGGGTGAACTGGTCGGCGGTCGGTGGCCACAGTTACGTCGTGCAGACCAATTCAACAATAGGCGGTACGTTTGCCGACGCCAGTCCTGTGATTGCCGTGCCCGGCATGAGTGAAAGGGTGACCAATTATCTCGATCCGGGAGCCGTAGCCAATAACCAAGCTCACTTTTATCGCGTACGACTCGGTCCTTGAGCCGGGAAGTGTTAATTCCTGTCCAGCGGTTTAATTTTGCAGAGCCGCGAGGGCGGCCTTGGTGTGTTCGCGCTTGGCCTGCCAGTCGGCAAGGCGTTGCTTGTGCTCCTGCAACACGTTCGCGGGAACTTTCTGCGTGAAGTTCGGATTGGCCAGCTTCTGTTCGACCTTGACGGCCTCCGCCTCGATTTTCTGGAGTTCTTTAGCTAACCGCGCCTTTTCCGCTTCCACATCAATCAATCCTTCCAGCGGCAGGAACAAATCACCCGATTCGGTCCGCACGGTCATCGTGCTTTTCGACGATTGATAATTAGCCTGCACCTCGACGGAATCGGCGTTCAGCAGCAACCTGAGCACTTCGACATCGTGTGCCGCCAGCTCACGTGCGGGTTTTAGGATGAATTTGACCTTCTTGTTTGCGGCGATGTTTGCGTTGCGGCGCAGATTGCGGCCCTCGGAAACCAGTTCGTTCCGCGCTTCGATGCGTTTTTCATCGTCGCCGGTCAGGCCGTAATGTGACTTGAAATCGTCATCGAGCGGTTTCGGCCAGGGCGCGGTCATGATGGTCCGGCCGCCCTGATTTTCCGGCATGTCCACGGCGTAACCCATGCCATGCCACAATTCCTCCGTGATGAACGGCAGGAACGGATGAAACAGACGCAGCGTGTGCGAAAGAACGAAATCAATCACGGCGAGCGTATTAGAGCGCGTAGCGGCGCTCGGCAGAGCGGCGGAAGAGTGCAGCGAACTACCGTTCGCCGCCACGGGGGATAATGCCGCCTTGCTCGCTTCGACATACCAGTCGCAATATTCGCTCCAGAAAAATCGGTAGAGCGTGGCTGTGGCGTCGCTGAATTTGTATTCGGCGAACGCGGTGTTCATCTCGCGAATGGCCGCGTCCAGCCTGAGCAAAATCCATTTGTCGTCGGACGTCAGAAGTTTTGGGTCAATCTCGCCCTGAACTTCGCCGGTGGCGCTGCCACCACTACCGACCATCTGGCGGAAGCGGCAGGCGTTCCAGAGTTTATTGCAGAAATTGCGGCCCAGCTCGACGTTTTGTTCGTCGAACAGGATGTCCTGGCCGAGCGGCGCGCTGCGCATGGTGCCAAACCGGAGCGCGTCGGCGCCGTATCTGCCGATGAGATCGAGCGGGTCGGGCGAATTGCCGAGGCTCTTGGACATCTTGCGGCCCTGCTTGTCGCGGATGATGCCGGTGAAATAAACATTCTCGAACGGCAGGTCGCCCATGAATTCGTAGCCGGCCATGATCATGCGGGCGACCCAGAAGAAAATAATGTCCGGCCCGGTGACGAGGTCGGTGGTTGGGTAGAAAGCTTGGAGTGTTGGAGTGCTGGAGTGTTGGGATTTGTCACCCGTCCAGCCCATCGTGGCAAACGGCCAGAGCCAGGAGCTGAACCACGTGTCGAGCACATCGGGGTCTTGGGTGAAGCCGTGTTGCTCAAGCAGCGAAATTATTTTTTCCTCGGTCGGATCAACAGCCACATCAAGCCGAATAAAGTAATTTTCTTGAGGATCGCGTTGCAAAACATTGGTTGCCCCTTCCTTCTTCTCGTGAGGGGTATAAAGATTCATCTGAATCAGCGCGCCGCTTTGCTTGAAAGTGTTAAGCTGCGTTTGCAGCGCGGTAATACTTGGGCCGTCTTCATTTGCCTTTTTTGACCACACCGGAATCCGGTGTCCCCACCAAAGCTGGCGGCTGATGCACCAGTCCTGCAAAGTGTCCATCCAGTGGTCATAAACCTTCGCCCAGCGCTGCGGATGGAAGCGCATTTTTTGGTGGGGCGAGGCTACTGACGAGCCGGCCTTTGCATCCGAAAATTCGGCTCGCGAGGACGCTCGCCCCACCGAATCATCTTCCTGCTCCACACATTCGCGCGCCTTATCCACGCTCGGATACTTCAAAAACCATTGCTCGCTCAAGCGCGGTTCGATCGGCACGTCGGCGCGCTCGCTGAACCCGACGTTGTTGGTGTAAGGCTCCTCCTTTTCCAAAGCACCCATCCCGGTCAGCAGTTCCACGGCAACTTTCCGGGCTTTGAACCGGTCCAGGCCGTTAAGCGCCTCCCCCGCCAGGGGGTTCATGTGGCCGTTGGGGTGCATGATGTCAATCTGTGCGAGATTGTGTCGCTGGCCGATTTCGAAGTCGGCCTTGTCGTGCGCCGGCGTTACCTTGAGCACACCGGTGCCGAACTCGAAGTCCACGTGCTCGTCGCCGATGATGGGAATGAGTTTCTGTTCGCGCGGAAATTCGGCAGGCAATGGCCGGATGACATGCTTGCCGATGTATTTCGAGTAACGCGGGTCCCTGGGATTCACCGCCACAGCAGTATCGCCGGGGATCGTTTCTGGACGAGTGGTGGCGATGGTCAGAAACGTTCCCGGCTGCTCGTCAATCTCAACCTTAAAATAATAGAGCGAGCCTTTCTGTTCCTTCATCACCACTTCTTCGTCCGACAGCGCGGTTTGCGTGGCCGGGCACCAGTTCACCATGCGTTTGCCGCGGTAGATGAGGCCCTTTTGGTAAAGGTCCACGAACACCTTTTGCACGCAACGCGCGTAATCTTCGTCCATCGTGAACCGTTCGCGGGTCCAGTCGCACGAGCAACCGAGTTTTTTGAGCTGGCTAATGATGATGCCGCCGTATTTTTCCTTCCACGCCCAGACGCGTTTAATGAATTCGTCGCGGCCGAGGTCGCGCTTGGATTTTTTCTCCTCCTTGGAAAGCAGCCGGGCGACCACGCCTTCGGTGGCAATGCCGGCGTGGTCGGTGCCGGGCAGCCAAAGGACCTCCTTGCCGTCCATGCGCGCCTTGCGGGCGAGGATGTCCTGGATGGTGTTGTTGAGGACGTGGCCCATGGTGAGCACGCCGGTGACATTGGGCGGCGGGATGACGATGGAATAAGCCGGGCGTTTGGGCGACACGCGCGCCGGGTCGGCCACGAAGCATTTCCGGTCGAGCCAGAACTGGTACCACTTGTCCTCGACGGACTGCGGCTCGTAGGCTTTGGGAATCTCGGACATAAAAATCAAACGGGGAACATCCAACAACCAACATCCAACATCGAACTCCCAAAGCCAACAGCGTGGGGAAAATTGGCTGTTGGATGTTCGATGTTCGATATTCGATGTTGCGGCATCTATTTCTTCAACAACGCGTATTCCATGCTGTCCACGAGCGCCTGGAGGCTGGCTTCGATGATATTCTCGCTTACGCCGACGGTGCCCCACTCGCGCTTGCCGTCGCCGGATACAATGAGCACGCGCGTTTTCGCCGCCGTGCCGGTGGCGGAATCGAGGATGCGCACCTTGTAGTCGGTGAGCGTTACGTGTTTCAGTTGCGGAAATGATTTCACCAGGGCCGAACGCAGCGCGCCATCGAGCGCGTTGACCGGGCCGTCGCCTTCGGCGACTTCATGATGGACCGTCTTGCCGACGCGCACGCGCACCGTGGCTTCACAGATGGATTCCCGGGTGTCGCGCCGCATCGACACGTGATACGTTTCCACGTGAAACGACGGCTCGCGGTGCTTGAGCACCTGGCTGATGAGCAGTGCCAACGAACCTTCGGCAGCCTCGTATTCATAGCCCTGCCCTTCCAGTTCCTTGACGCGCGCGGTGACGGCTTTTACTTCCGGCATGTCCGGTTTGAGTTTAAAACCCAGCTCGGCGGCCTTCATCAAAATGTTCGTGCGGCCCGACATGTCGCTGACGAGCACGCGGCGGGAATTCCCGACAGCCTCGGGCTGGATGTGCTCGTAGCTGCGTGCGACGCGGTCGATGGCGTGCACGTGCATGCCGCCCTTGTGCGCAAAGGCGGTCTGGCCGACCCAGGGTTGCCGCGGGTTGTGGCGCATGTTCGCCATTTCATCCACAAACTCGGAAAGTTCCTTGAGCTTGGGCAGCGACGTCGCGGGCACGCCGGTTTTTTTCATCTTGAAATGGAGCAACGGAATGACGCTGATCAAATTGCAATTGCCCGTGCGCTCGCCGTACCCGTTGATGGTGCCCTGCACCTGCGTCGCGCCGGCGGCGATACCCGCCAGAGCGTTCGCCACCCCCACGCCGCAATCGTCATGAGTGTGAATGCCGATGCGCGTGTTCAGGTTGCCCTTCGCGAATGCCGTGATACGCGCGATTTCCTCCGGCAGACAACCGCCGTTGGTGTCGCACAACACAATGCATTCCGCGCCCGCCTTTTCCGCCGCCTGCCAGGTGGCCAGAGCGTATTCGGGTTCGTCCTTGTAACCGTCAAAACTGTGCTCGGCGTCGTAAATGACCGTCTTGCCGTGGTCCTTCAGGAAACGGATGGTGTCGCCGATCATCGCCAGGTTTTCCTCCGGCTGGGCGCGAAGCACTTCGGTGACGTGCAACAGCCAGGTTTTGCCGACGATGGTGACGACCGGTGTTTCGGCCTCCAGGATCTGCCGCATCAATTCGTCCTGCTCCACGGCGACGCCTTTGCGACGGGTCATGCTGAACGCGGCGATGCGGGCATTTTTCCATTTGCGCCGGGCGGCCAGCTGGAAAAACTCCAGGTCCTTGGGGTTGCTGCCGGGCCAGCCGCCCTCGATATAGTGCACCCCGAACGCGTCCAGTTTCTCGGCGATGCGGAGCTTGTCCGCCACCGAGAAATTGATGCCTTCACCCTGGCTGCCGTCGCGCAGGGTGGTATCGTAGACTTCGACCTGGGGTTTCATAAATGGCCCGTGAAAAAACGGCGGCCATTATTCCTGAATTAGGCGGGACTGGCAAATGCCAAAACGGAGATTATTCGTTGCCATTGGCGCAGTTCTTATTTACGCGGAACGGGATTGCTGCTATGGATTTGTAGGGTGCGGAAAAATCCCTTAAGCGGTTTTCCGAAAACTGCGTCATGTTCATGGCGATGGCAACCATGCGAAAACCGGGTCACTGGCTAAAACAGCGATTTGAGGCTGTGTTGGGCATCATTGTCGCCATCTCTGCCATACCGGGCGCGATCATTGACCATTACGCCATTGCCCATCGCCCGGCGCGGAATCCCGTCGGCCAACGGAAACGGGCTTCGGAAACCGCCATCGGCGTCCTTTGCCTCTTTCTGGTTATTCTGGTGGCGATTATTGATTACCGATCCACGGCACGGATCAGTTTCACCCTGTTTTACCTGTTAATCGTCGCTTTCGCTGCCTGGAGCGGGAGTCGAAAGGCTGGCCTGCTGATCGCCCTGGCCGGTTCGCTCGCCGCCTTTGTGGGCGAGGCCAGCCACGATTTGCAACCGGGTGTTCTGTATTGGAACCTCGGAGTGCAGACGGGAATTTCGTTATTCGTCGTTTTGTTGCTGTCCGCCGTGCGCAGCCTGACCGAACATTTGGAGCAGCGGGTGAAGGAAAGGACCTTTGCCCTGGAACGGGAGATCAGCGATCGCCAGCAAACCGAGGAGCAATTGCGCAAAACGATGCAACAATTGCGCCAACTGGCCGAAAACATCACCGATGCCTTTTGGATCAGAGACCCGGAAGAGACCCGCATGGTTTACGTCAGCCCGGCTTACGAAAAAATCTGGGGACGGAGCTGCAAGGAACTCTACCAATCACCGCAAGCCTGGCTGGAAGCGGTCCACCCGGAGGACCGCGAAACGGTCGCCCAGGCCATGGTCACGAAACAGGTTACCGGCGAATACAACCAGGAATATCGCATCGTCAGACCCGATGGTGCCCTGCGCTGGATCCGGGATCGCGCCTTCCCGATTCGCGACAGTTCCGACAAGGTCATCCGCATCGTCGGGATTGCGGAAGACACCACGGATCGACACCGGCTGGAGCGCGAAATTCTGGAAATCAGCGATCGCGAGCAGGCGCGGATCGGCCAGGACTTGCATGACGGGCTCTGCCAGCAGTTGGTCAGCCTGGGGTTTGACACCAATTCCCTCGAACAGCAATTGGCCGCCCGCGCGCTGCCCGAGGTTGCCGCCGCCCAAAAAATGGGCAAGGTGCTGGATGATGCGATTGCGGAGGCCCGGGCCGTGTCGCGCGGGCTTTTCCCCGTGCAACTGGAGGCGGACGGTTTGAGTCTGGCGCTGCGCCAACTGGCGGCGGGGGTCTGTGCCCGCGCCCGGGTGCACTGCCGGGTGGATTGTCCGCAACCGGTTTTGGTGGGCGACAATACCGTGGCTACCCACCTTTACCGCATCGCCCAGGAGGCCGTGAACAATGCGGTCAAACACAGCCGGGCCGGTTCCATTTTGATTGAATTGAAAACCAGCCAGAATCGGATTGAGCTGACAATCAGTGACAACGGGATCGGCATTTCCGGCTCACGCCCACTGACCGGGGGAATGGGATTGCACATCATGAATTATCGCGCCCAGGCTATTGGCGGCACCTTGAACATCGAACGGGCATCCCGGCACGGCACCATCGTTTCGTGTTCCGCCCCGCAACCCTCGACCTGAACCGGTTATGGCTACGGACAAATCCACTCAGCCGGCAGAACAAAAAACAAGGAAAATCCTGCTGGTAGACGACCACCCGATGGTGCGCGAACGCCTTACGGAAGTCATCCTGCGCGAACCGGATTTGACCGTGTGCGGCGAGGCCGAAGACCGCTTTCGGGCCATGGAGCAGATTGCCGCCACCCGCCCGCATCTGATCATCGTGGACCTCACGCTCAAAGGCTCGCACGGAATGGATTTGATCAAAGACATCCGCAGTCAATATCCGGATTTGGCGGTGCTGGTGGTTTCCATGCACGATGAAATGCTCCACGCGGAACGGGTGATTCGCGCGGGCGCCCGCGGTTACATCACCAAACAGGAGGCCACCCGGAAAATCATGCTGGCCATTCGCACGGTGTTGAACGGCGACGTTTATCTGAGCGAAAAAATGGCGGCCCAAATCGCCGCGACGGCCATTGGCGGCGCGCGGGCCAAGCCCAGCCTTCCCATGGACAAGCTCTCGGATCGCGAGTTGCTGGTCTTCGAGCTGATCGGCCAGGGTCGCAGCACGCGCCAGATCGCGGACGAACTGCATCTCGACATGCGGACGATCGAAACCTACCGCGCTCGCATCAAGGAGAAGTTAAACCTCAAAGACGCCAACGACCTCCTGCAACACGCCATCCGCTGGATGCAGGTGGAAGGCTCGCTTTAGAAGCAATTTCATTAATCAAGACGCGTACGAAACAAGCGTGGCGGCTTCCGGCAGAAAGCCGCGCTTTTCGATTTGCCGAAGTTTGCGCGCTCTTCCGAGACGCCGCTGCGGCTGGCGGACGTTTTTCTAAAGTCTCAATCAGGAAATCGACTGGCGACCTGAGAGAAGGGAGGAGGCGTTTCAGGCTGCGGTTTTGATCTCACTTCTGGATTTTTCCAGGCAATCGGGACAAATCCCATGGGTAAAATCAGCGTTGGTGTGGTCGGCAATGTAGGTTTCCACCTGTTGCCAGTACCCCCGGTCATCACGAATCCGTTTACAGGACGCGCAGATGGGCAGGAGCCCGCTTAACGTCTTGACCTGTTTGAGCGATTCGGTGAGTTCCTCGATCAGCTTGAAGCGTTCCGCTTCATCGCGTTTGCGCAGGGTGATGTCCCGCGAGATGGCGGAACCCCCCACGACCTTGCCGCGGCTGTCTTTTACCGGGGAAACCGTCACCGAGACGGGAATAAAATGGCCGTCCTTGCGGAGGCGTATCGTTTCATAAAGACCCACCCGCAGGCCGCGCTGGATGCGTTCCATGATGTCCACCAACTCGTCCCGGTGGTCGATGGGATACAATATCGAAACCGAGTGGCCGATAATTTCCCCGGCGGTGTAGCCGAAAATGCGCTCGGCCGCCTTGTTCCAACTGATGATGACGCCGTTCAAATCCTTGCCGTAGACGGCGTCTTCGGTGGATTCGACAATCGCCGCGAGAAATTGAATGGCGTCCTCGGCACGGGCGCGGGCGCGACGGGTTTGGGCTGCCTCCAATTCCCGTTCGATCGCCGGGACCAGGCGGGACAGGTTGTTTTTGACAATATAATCATTGGCTCCTGCCTTCATCATGTCCACGGCCGCTTCTTCCCCATAGGTGCCCGAAACGACAATGAAAGGGACGTCCAGGCCTTTTTCGCGCAACAACTTCAGGGCATCCGGCCCGCTGAATCGGGGCAGCGCATAATCCGAGAGCACCACGTCCCAGGGATGGCGATCGAGTGCAGAAGTCAATTCCGTCGGAGTCTGGACCCTCTCGTAAACGGCTTCATAACCCTTTTGGTGCAATTCCTCCAACAACAACTTCAAATCGTTCTCGGAATCCTCGACAAACAGCACATGCAACAGCTTGATCATTACTCAACTCACCTTTCCTTTGTTCCAGCGGCGACGCTGGTTTGAACAGCCGTCGTCCTCGCCCTTTATCCTTTGTTCCCCGCCCGTCCATTTGGACAGCAGACCGCAGGAGACTGTTCATTGATGAATGTCCGCGTCCCCGATTCGGACCGGGGGGAATTATCTGCCCTCATTTCCCGCGTGACGGGCAGAACCGGAAATGATATTCCTGAGCCGTCGCCCACGGGGCATTGATGGGTTTATGAAATCGCAAATTCACTTCAGCCTTCCCGAAAAGGAAATTCCCACACATTGGTACAATCTGCTGGCCGATTTTCCCGAGCCGTTGCCGCCGCCGTTGCATCCGGGCACCAAACAACCGATTCCGCCGGAAGCGTTGCTGGCCATTTTTCCCGAAAATCTGGTGCAACAGGAGATGAGCCCGGAGCGATGGGTGGAAATTCCCGATCCGGTCCGTGAAATCTACACGCTGTGGCGGCCTTCGCCGTTAATCCGGGCGGTGCGGCTGGAAAAGGCGCTGCAAACGCCCGCCCATATTTATTAC
Source organism: Candidatus Acidiferrales bacterium (assembly GCA_035499615.1). Lineage (GTDB taxonomy): Bacteria > Verrucomicrobiota > Verrucomicrobiia > Limisphaerales > UBA11358 > UBA11358. The sequence continues at coordinate 16,443 of DATJYM010000224.1, forward strand.
AAATACGAAGGCGTCAGCCCGGCCGGCAGCCACAAGCCCAACACCGCGGTGGCGCAAGCCTATTACAACAAGGTAGCCGGGACCAAACGTCTGGCCACCGAGACCGGCGCGGGCCAGTGGGGCGCTTCGCTGGCGTTTGCGTGCAGCCAGTTCGGACTGGAATGCAATATTTACATGGTCAAAGTCAGTTACGACCACAAGCCCTATCGCCGGATGTTGATGCACACCTGGGGTGCGACGGTCCACCCCAGCCCGAGCAATGAGACCGACTACGGCCGCAAACTGCTGGCTGAAGACCCGCATTGTCCCGGCAGCCTCGGTATCGCCATCAGCGAGGCCATCGAGGACACGGTCAAACATCCGAACACCAAATACTCTCTGGGCAGCGTGCTGAACCATGTCTGCCTGCATCAGACGGTGATTGGCCAGGAAGCCATCAAACAAATGGAACTCGCCGGCGAGGAGCCGGATTCCATCATCGCCTGCTGTGGCGGCGGCAGCAATTTCGCCGGGCTCGCGTTTCCCTTCATCCATAAAAAAATCACGGAAAAAAAGAAGTACCGCATCGTCGGCGTCGAACCGTCGGCGTGTCCGACGCTGACGAAGGGTGAATTGCGGTATGACTTCGGCGACACGGCGGAAACGACGCCATTACTGATGATGTACACCCTGGGCCACAAATTCATGCCGCCGCCGATTCACGCGGGCGGGTTGCGTTATCATGGCATGTCCCCGATGGTCAGCCATGCGCTCAAGCTCGGTCTGATGGAGGCCGAGGCTTATCACCAGACCCGGATTTTCGAGGCCGCCACGCAATTTGCGCGGACGGAGGGCATTGTGCCGGCGCCGGAATCCGCGCATGCCATCGCCGCGGTGGTGGAAGAGGCGAAACGCGCGCGGGAGGCGGGAACCAAACGGGTGATTCTCTTTAACCTTTCCGGCCATGGCCTGCTCGATTTGAGCGCGTTTGAAACCTACCTGTCCGGCAAGCTCCAGGATGCCTGAGGTGACCCGCGGGCTGAACGGCCTTCCACCCGGCAGGGAGGGACCGCAAATTCACATTTGCCAATTTCCCCACCCCGGGTGACTTTGGCCCATGGAAGTTTCGGAGAACATCCAATGTCCGTTTTGCGGTCAGCGGTTCGAGGTGGTCGTTGACACGAGTGTGTCGTTCCAGCGGTTTACCATGGATTGCGAGGTGTGCTGCCGTCCGTTTGAAGTGATGGCCGAGTGCGAACCGGGCGAAATTCTGAGCTTGGACACCGTGGCCAATTGAGGCAACCTGCACGGATGCACAATTTCGCGACCAGGATTTTGTGGATTTACATCGTCCTGCTGCTGATTGGCGGGTTGATTGGATTTTACAAGGGAAAGAGCAAGGCGTCGCTCATCACCTCGGCGGTGTTTGCGGCCGTACTGGCGCTGACGACCGTGCCGGGTGTGTTTCAACCCGGGTTCGCGCTGGGGTTGGCCAACACCGCCATGGCGGTATTGCTGGTCGTGTTCGCCATCCGCCTGGCCCAGACCAAAAAATTCATGCCGAGCGGACTGATGCTGGTGGTGACGGGAGTGGCGCTGGCTTTGCAGAACCTGAAGTTTCAATGAGCCGGTCTTGAAGACCGGCAGCGTGAACTGGGGTTGTCATGGTGTTTGGCTTCACCGCCTTAAAATTACCGGAAAAGTTGTTGCGCGGGTCGGGAGCGACCCGTAAGTTTTTTAACCCTTGGGGTGCACCCATAGCTCAATTGGATAGAGCATCTGACTACGGATCAGAAGGTTGTAGGTTCAACTCCTACTGGGTGCGCCATCTCCATTTCCCGCCCATCCGTGCCAGCAGGAGACAACACACGACATTCGCCTTTGTTATCAATACTTTCCCGTCCTTCTGCCCTGACTTCCTTCGTGCCAGCGGTTGCCAGCTCGTGACCCCCCGCGCCGGCATCTTGTGTCAATTTTTGTGTGTCTTTTCCCTTCAAGAACTGCGGCAACATTTCAGCCGCTTCTGCCAGCGGCAAATGAGCAACATCCGTGTAAGTTTTGTTCGTCAACCGCATTTCACTGTGCCGCATGAATTCCATCGCCACACGAGGAAGAACGCCACAGCAAGCCAGATTGGTCGCCAGTGTATGCCGCAGCGCATGGAAGTCGGCGCGACGGCCCTGCCCGTCCACAAAGGCAATCCCAGCGGCAGCCAGGTCCTTTCGGAATTGATCCATGTCGGGGATATGCTGAAAGACTGGTTCGTTTGAATCCGCGTCTGATTTGACCAGATTTTTCAACTCAGCCGCGACTTCATCATTCAACCAAATAGTAGCCGCCTTGCTGTTCTTCGTGGTTGAAGCACGAACCTTCAAAAAAGCGTTGTCCCCGTAGAGAAAACAATCCCCTTTTTGCAACGCCGCCAATTCTGCCCGGCGCAATCCGGTGTTAAGCGCCGTAAGATACACCGGCCTACGCAGACCAGCTACGTTCAGCAACCGCCTCACTTCGTCGTCAGAAAGCGCACGACGTTGAACCGTTTCCCGGCCCGCCGTTTTGACCTTGCGAACAGGTTGCAGCGGATTCTCTTCTAACCGCGCAGCACGATGCATCCACTTCAGCAAACCGTTAGCTGCGTCCAGATAGTCATTCAAGGTTTTCGCCGCCAAACACTGGTTGCTCCGCCACGCCATAAAGCTATCAGCGGTCACATCTTTGAGATGTTGCCAACCGCATTCCTTAAACAGCTTCACTAAGCGATAGCCCAGGTTCGCTTGATAAATTTCGTCCCTACCACTCGCCCTTAGATCGGCTAGGAAATCCTCTAAATGGGCCGACAGCGCCTCTTGCGCCGCATCCCGCAAATGTTGAGGCACGCCAACGCCAGCCGCTTCCCGCTCCGCTCTCCGCACGATTTTACGAAGCCGCTCCCTGGCAATATCCTTGTCCGTGGTTTCCAGTGGCACAGTTTTCGCACGCATATCGCCCGGCAGTTTGTATCGCCCATACCAACACTTTGATGCCACGACCTTGCCGTTGACCCGCCGTTTATGTTTAAACACATGACTCTGCATTTTTCACCTCACACTTCTGTAACAGGTTAGACCCGTGCCGATTTCAGTTTTTCGATGTAACCCAAAACATCGCTGAACAGCAATTTAGACAGCCTTCCTATTTTGACCGGCTTCGGAAGCTCACCGGCTGCTATCAGCCGATACACCTCGCGCACGCTGACGTCCAGCACTTCCGCCACTTTACCCAACCCCAGCAGTTTGCTCTGGTCAAAACCTTTTGCCTCATCGTCCATAATTCACTTCTTAAATCCTTTCCCAATGAGACGCTCAGCCAAGTATGACCGCGCCTTAAGCCGGATACCCAAATCAATACTGAACCACTTTTCACGCAAGACATTGATTGCCTCCGCAAGCTCAGGCTTCAGAAGATGTTTTCGCAACAGTGCCCGCCCAGGAAACTCGGTAATCTTAAACCCCTCATCATCGTACAAAAATACCTCCCGCCTTTCGGATTTATTCCACTTTTCATGAACCTCCACATACGGCTCAATGCGGTCGAAGAATAAGTCCCAGTACCGCTGCGGCTCATTCAACGCCTTTGTGATTGTTACCGCACTAAGCTTGACGTTGTGCTTGTCCTTTAAATGTCGGCTAATAGCCCGTGCGCTCATCCGCTCTGAAGCCCCGAAGACGAAAGGAAATAGCTCAACGACCAGACCATGCTTGCCACGAGAGTCGAAACCCTTGGAGTGATTGACTAGCTCCTGCCCGATGTCAGTCACTGTGGCCGATTTCTCAATATTGTTCATTTTTATTCAACAATTAACATATTTAGCAGACATGTCAATACCTTTTTCAGCGTTAAAGACCAGCCGGAAAACTGTTAAAAGGATACCACTCTAACGTTTCAAAGCTGAGCGACGCCGACCAGCAAGAGGTTCCGCAAGCTCGATAAGCGTTGTATAACCTAAACCATCCATAAACTCAAAGGGCAGTCGGCGTTAGATGCCATGAAGGGTTGACGAGCGCGTGCAAAACGGGCACACGCTCTGGTGTATGACTAAAACCAACCATCAACCCATTCATGACATGAACACGACAACACAAAATCCGGCGCAAAGCAATCCCCG
>DATJYM010000225.1:0-2750 GCA_035499615.1 Candidatus Acidiferrales bacterium
CAACCTTTTGGGATATATTGAAACCACCTTCGGTGGCACGGATTCCGGCGAGTCGGGGCTGGAATACGGAGCGCGTGTTATTTCCGAGCAGAGTCTTTATAAGTACAAAATGGCAAGCCACACCTCAAGGTTTGCGGCGGACTATGCCCTGTTATACTCCCTGACCGGCGATACCAACGCTTGGGACAAAGCCTATCGTTCCTTGAACTGGTGTACTTACATGTGCCGTTCCAACGGGGTGGTCATCGAAGGACCGGCAGAGTACGTGGAGAGCCCGGCCTGCTGGTTTACCGACGGGCACGGCGATTACATCCGCCACTTCATGCTGGCGATGGGGGCGGTGCCGGAGTGGGCGCCCGCCGGGCAGAATCACATCACCGGATCCACTACGGTGATCCAGTCTGTGACTTACGATTCGGGAAGCAACGGCATTGCCTACACAACTTTTGACGACGCCTCCACCGAATCGCTTCGCGTCGCGTTCACGCCCTCGGATGTTTTCGTCAATGGCACGCCGCTGGCACACCAATTTGACCTCAACCAGCCCGGCTGGGTGTTTGCCGGCAGCAATGGCGTCTTGCGCATCCGTCACGACACGGGCACCAACGTGCAAATTGTTGCCGGCACACCCGCCGTCCTGCTGACCAATGGCATCCCCTATCACCACCAAAACATTGGAGCGTCACCGGTTGAGGATTGTTATCGTTATACCGCCGTCGAGCCGGTGGCCCGCCTCCAATTCCAAATTCTGAGGCCGACGGCCGACCTGACGCTGGTGGTGCGGAAGGATCTGCCGCAGCCCGGCTTGGGACTGTACGATTACCTCAGCGCCAATCCTGGCACGAACAACGAATTCGTTCTCGTGCTCACCAACAGTGCTCCCGTGCCCGCCTCGGTCGGCGACTGGTACCTGACCGTCGTCAATCGCTCGGGTGAAACCGCGGATTACGCTGTCCAGGCCACTCAATGGGCCGAATTTGGCCAGCCGATTATTCTGACGTCGTTGACTTTTCAGGGTGACAGTTTCTGTTTTTCGTGGAACTCGCTGGTCGGCGCCCGTTATATCGTTCAGGCCAAAGCATCTTTGGCTGACGCCGACTGGACGGATGTCTCCGATACCATCACCGCCGCCGATGTCGTTACCAGTTACTGTGAGCCGTTGCCGACGTCCTACGAGTTCTTTCGCGTGGTCGCAGACACGGCAGTAGATGAAAACGATTCGCAACCTGAGAATTTCTGGCAGTGAAATGATTATTCACGGCTTGGTGCGGCAATCTCGGGCCGGCGTCGATCCCCGCGCGGTTTTTGCGCCGTTAACGCTTCGTAAATCCAGAAAAATAATACCAAATAAATGAAAATCGCAATCATTGGTCTCGGATATGTGGGACTCCCGCTGTCGCTGCAATTCGCGCGCTCGGACGGAGTCACCGTGCTGGGTCTGGACATCGACCCGGTCAAGGTGGAATCACTCAACAACGGCCGCAGTTACATCAAGCACATTTCTGCCGAGGCGATTGCCGAGGCGGGACAGACCGGCCGGTTTGCAGCCTCCGCCAATTTCCGCCGGGTCAGCGAGGTTGAGGCGGTGATCATCTGTGTCCCGACGCCGCTGAACAAGAATCGCGAACCGGATATTTCCTTCATTATTGAAACCGGCAAATCCATCGCGCCGCACCTGGCCAAAGGCACCTTGGTGGTGCTGGAATCCACAACCTATCCGGGCACCACCGACGAAGATTTGCGCGAAGTTCTCGAAACCGGTTCCGGTCTGAGGGCGGGTGTGGATTTTCATCTGGCCTTTTCGCCTGAGCGAGAAGACCCGGGAAATGTTCAGAGCAAGGTCGAAGTGATTCCGAAAGTCATCGGGGGTTACACTCCGGCCTGCCTGGAGCGGGCGAAAGCGCTTTACGGCCGGGCGATTAAGACTTTGGTGCCGGTTTCCTCCTGCCGCGCCGCCGAAGCCACCAAACTGCTCGAGAATATTTTTCGCAGCGTAAACATCGCGTTGGTCAACGAACTGAAGCTCGTTTACGGTGCCATGGGCATTGACATTTGGGAAGTCATCCAGGCGGCCAAAACCAAACCGTTTGGTTTCATGGCCTTTTCGCCAGGACCTGGCCTGGGCGGGCATTGCATTCCCATCGATCCGTTCTATTTGACGTGGAAGGCCAGGGAATACGGCCAGCACACGCGTTTCATTGAATTGGCCGGTGAAATTAACACGGCCATGCCCGCACACGTCATCAATCGTGCCGCGGAGGCGCTGAACGCCCAGCGGAAACCCATGAACGGCGCCCGTGTGCTCGTGCTGGGTCTGGCCTACAAGCCAAATGTGGATGATGACCGGGAATCGCCGAGCTACGTACTCCTGGACCTGCTTAAGGCGCGCGGCGCGGAGGTGGCCTATTACGACCCCTACGTGCCCGTTATTCGCCTGACGAGGGAACATCCGCATTGGGCGGGCACCCGGTCGATTCACTGGAACCGCGAGGGCCTGCAGAGTTTCGACGCCGTCATCATCGCCACCAACCATCAGGCCGTGAATTATCAGGAACTGGCGGATTGGAGTCCCTGCATCGTGGACTCGCGAAATGCCATGGCCGGCATCAAGGTCAAACCGGGTCAGGTGTGGAAGGCCTGAAGGCCAATCCATCAATCCGCTGAATCGTCAATCGCCATGATTTTACTGCTCGGAGCAAGTGGTTACATGGGGCAGACGTTTGCCACAGAGCTGCGTCGGCGGAGATACA
>DATJYM010000226.1:0-15960 GCA_035499615.1 Candidatus Acidiferrales bacterium
ACTGATAAATCAGGAGCGTCCCTGAGCCGGCCTGCGAGAAATTGAAGACAAGGTTCGACTCAATGCCCGGATGGGTATCGACTACGATATTGTTGCTGTTCATGCCGAACAGCGTCAGATCACGCCGGCTGACCAAATCCGGCGTGGAGTAGCCCCCGGGATTGATTGAGTTGAGTGGATAGTAGTCAACCAGGCCGTTGGTCAGTTGTTGCCAGGTCACCTGTCCGCGGCAGGGCGCAGCCTGGAGCGCCAGACAGACAGACAATAGGGCACACAACCGAAAAACGCGAAAGAAGAACGGGAAAGTCTTCATACTGTCAAAAAGTGATCCGGGTGGAACCACTCGGGTTCTGCTTCACTTTTATTAACTTGTCCGACAATGTCAAGCCACAAGGGATGGATAATCCTACATGGCATGGCGCCCGCGTCCCCGGAATGCCGGGGCGCCGGGCCCGCTCGATCGCGCGAGCCCGGCGTCCATTTGAAAAACCCTCCCTCCCTTGACCGGCGCAGCTGTGCAACACCAGGCTGAAAAATTGAATCCCTTTGGCAGTCTCTGAAAAACCTGTCTTGCCGGCGTTCGGAGCGACGAACACCGCCCCGGCTCATTGAAGACAAGCTACCACCTCATGCCGGGACAGTGTTCCGCGCTCCACTTTTGCAGAGATTCCCTTTGGGATTAAGCGGGAGTACGTTTTCTTGACCCGGTGGAAGGAATCTGCCACCGTTGAGGTTCGGTTCGTTTAATGAGGCAAGGTTCAAACCGGCTTGAATGCCGCAAGCAGGAAGATTTTATCCGCCACGGTTTGTTTGTTAATTCTGAAATTTTGCTGACATGAAACTCAGACTTCCCCTGGTCATCCTGATTCTGGCGGTGGTGGCCGGCTTCATCTATTACCTTCTCGCGCCACCATTACACAAACTGGTTCTGACCGGGATCGTGACCACTGACGAGGTCATTGTGAGTTCGCAAATCCAGGGACAGTTGCAACAGCTGTTGGTCCGAGAAGGCGACACAGTCACCAACGATGAGTTGCTGGCGCAGATTCAGCCACAGACCTGGCAGGCGGATCTGGATTTTTACAAAAGCAGCGAGCAACAGGCCGCCGCACAGCTCATCCAGGCCCGGGCTGATCTGGAAAATGCGCAACTGAATTTCAAGCGCATCGAAGGCTTGTACAGCAACAAGGTGGAATCGGTGGAGACTTACGACCAGATGCGGACCACGTTCGATTCCGCAAAGGCACGGGTCGAATCCATTGAAAGCCTGATCGAGGCGGCGCGTGCGCAGGAGCAAAAGGCGCAGGTGCAACTGGGCTACACCGAAATCCGCGCACCCATCACCGGCATCGTGGACACGCGCGTCGCCTTGCAGGGCGAGGTGGTCAAGCCGGGCCAGGCCATCGTCACGCTCATCAACCAGGACAATCTCTGGGTACGCGGCGACGTGCCGGAAACGTACATTGACCGCATCCGGCTCGGCGAAAAGTTGAAAGTGACGCTGCCGTCCGGCGCGGTGCGCGAAGGCACGGTATTTTACCGGGGTGTGGACGCCGATTACGCCACGCAGCGCGACGTCAGCCGCACCAAGCGCGACATCAAGACGTTTGAAATCCGTCTGCGCTGCGACAATTCGGACCGGGCGCTGGCGGTGGGGATGACGGCGTATGTGACGCTGCCGCTAAAATGAAATTCTTTTACAAGATCATTATTGGCATCTTATGGCTGGGGCTGGTTGCGCTGCTTTCATTCCATGGCAACGCCTGGTTTTCCGGTATTATAAATTTCATCGAAAGGAAAATCGTTCACGGGGGTGTCCCGCCGGAAATTGCTTTTGCCATAAATATCATCCCGTGGAATTGCTTCGTTTCACTTTTAATTTGCCTGCCGCTTCTGTTTGTCAGGCGTGACCGGTCAAACACATTCAGAGAAGTCGGCAACATAATTATTTTCTTCTTTTTTCTCCTGGCCACCAATCTTTTGGGGGTTTTGAACTGGATCATGTTATTTCCCGAAAGCCTTGGCGATGATTCCAGTGCGCCGACATTTTCGACCCTCGAGCCGTATGCGCTTAAGGACGGATGGACTCCATTCCAATTTTGGGGCGCCTGGTCCCTGTTCATCATTTTTTCCAATGTGTTCAGCATCGGTATGGTTTTTTCCATTTCGCCCTCCCGAAAAGCCGGACGGCCAGTGATTCTTTCGTAGATTATGTTTGCCGTTGAAGTTGACCATCTAACCAAGAGCTTCGGTGCTTTTTGCGCCGTGGACGCGCTGAGTTTTTCCGTCGGCCGCGGCGAGGTGTTTGGTTTGCTCGGCCCCAATGGCGCGGGCAAGTCCACGCTCATCCGCATGTTGACCACGCTGGTGCCGCCGACTTCGGGCACGGCGCGCGTCAACGGCGCCGACATCGTCCGCGCCGCCAATGCCGTCCGCCAGTCCATCGGCGTCATTCCGCAGGCGATGACGTCCGACCTCGAATTGAGCGCCGAGGAGAATCTGAACATTTTCGCCAAGCTCTATGGCATCCCGCGCGAGCAACGGAAGCGGCGCATTCCGCAATTGCTGGAGGAAGTGGATTTGACGCAATGGGCGGACAAGCCGGTAAAAATGTTTTCCGGCGGCATGAGACGGCGGCTGGAAATCGCCCGCGGGCTGGTGCATGAGCCGAACATTTTCTTCCTCGACGAACCGACCACGGGCCTTGATCCGGTATCCCGCGTGGCGGTCTGGGACATGCTGACGCGCCTGAGGAGTGAGCGCGACCTGACGATTCTCGTCACCACGCATTACATGGACGAGGCCGACAAACTTTGTGACCGCGTGGCGATCGTGGACCATGGGAAGCTGGCGGCGCTGGATTCGCCGCTGAAATTGAAGGCTTCGATTCCCGGCAAAAACATTCTCGAAGCCAGCTTTTCCGAAGTACCGTCCGGCTGGGAGAACATCATGCGAACGCTGCCGGACGTGGCGGAAGTGAAGGCGGAGGACCACATCTTCCGGCTCGCCTCGCATAACGGCCCGCGCACGACGGTGGCGTTGATGGAAGCCGCGCGCAATCACGGCATCACGGTGACTTCTCTCTCGGTGCAAAGCACGACGCTCGATGACGTGTTTGTGCATTATACCGGCCATCAACTGCGCGACACGCTGCAGGCGCCGTCGGCGGCCGAAAGTCCGTTTATCATGAGGAGAAATTGATTATGTTGACTAGCGCCGGGTGTCAAAAGTCGAGAGCAGCCCAAAATGGCTGTGGCCCGGGCTATTTGGCTCTCGGCTCCCGTCCCCCGACCCTCGACCAATAACATGCACCGCATCTGGGCCATCATCGAACGGGATCTCCGCCGCTTCCGGCGCAGCCCGACGTTGATTGTGATTTCGATGGTGATGCCGCTGGTGCAACTGGTGGTGCTGGGTTACGCCTTCGGCGGAAAGGTCAAGAATCTTGAGATCGGCGTAGTGGACCAGGACCACGGCGTGCCGGCCATCAAGCTGAAGGAAATGTTGCAGGCGGTGGCGGCGAATGCCGAAACCTTCGACACGGTTGCATATGACGACCAGGCGGTCGCGTTGCGTGATTTGCGCAATGGGAAAATCAACGGCGTGCTGACCATTCCGCCGGAGTTTTCGCGCAAGGTGCTGGCCGGCGCGAACCCGCGCGTGGGGCTGGTGGAGGACAACACCGACCAATTTTCAAGCTCGGCCATGGGCGGCGCATTGACAGCATTGCTGGCGACCTACAACACCCCGGCCGATCCGCCGCGCGAAACCGCCGACGCCCTGCTGGACGTGGTGGAGATTTATCCGTATGTGCCTTACATCCAGTATCTGCTGCCGGGCACCATTACGCTGGCTATTTTTGTCTCCGCGATGATCGGCGGCGGCATCATCTTTATTGACGACAAGGCACGCGGGTTGCATGAGGGTTATCTGGTCACGCCCATCCGCAAGTTCGAGTTGATCCTGGGGTTCAACCTGGCCGGCGCCATCAAGGCCATCATCGCCGGGTTCGTCCTGGTGACGGTTGGTTCGGTCATCGCGGGCATTCCCGACCCATTTAACGCGCTCCGGCTGGCGCGGATGATGTTGCTGGTGGTGGCGACGGCGCTGGCGCTCATCAGCATGATGTTTCTGCTGATGGTGCGGGTGAGCGACCCGCTGGTGCCTCGCGCCATTTTTGGCGTATTGAATACCGTGCTCTTTTTTCCCAGCGGCGCGGTTTATCCCACGGCGGCGTTTCCACCGTGGATGAAAGCGATTACGGTCGTTGACCCCTTCACCTATGCGGTGCACGGATTCAAACAACTTGTCCTGAAGAATACGGGCCTGATGCCCATCAGCTTCGATCTGGCCTTTCTCCTGGGTTTCACCGTGCTGGCCATGAGTGCCGCCACGCTGCTTTTCCGGCGCACGCTTTGACACACGGATCCCCGAAAAGAATCAAGCCGCCTGCGTTTCCTTGCCGGCGCGGTAATCAATCACTTTTACCTTTTCCAACGTCACCAGCCCGCCCCCAATCATCTTATCGAGCAGGGGCAGGAAGGAATTGATTTTCTCCTCGCTGTCCACGATTTCAATGACCAACGGCAAATCCATCGAGAGCCGGAGGATTTTCGCCGTATGCAAGCGGCTGGCCTTGCCAAAACCCATTGGCCCGCGCAACACCGTGGCGCCGGCCAGATGCAGTTCCCGAGCCTTGAGCACGATGGCTTCGTACAACGGCTGGTGCTGCCAGCGGTCGCTTTCGCCGATGAAAATCCGCAGCAACATGGCGTCATTTGGAATTTGCATATTAATTTCCTTTGATTGAACTGAACGTCCCGCCGAGGAGATAACCCAGCCAGACGGCCAGCAAGCACAAGATGACAGACAAAATCACATTGCCGCCGGCATACAACCATTCGCGATCCCGCAGGAGATTCAAGGTTTGCAGGCTGAACGAGGAAAACGTCGTGTAGCCACCGCAGATGCCGATCATAATAAACTGTGTGACAAAGGCGCGCGACGACGAGTCCAGCCGGCCTTCCGGTATCGCCAGCGCCGCAATGACTCCGATGACGAATGAGCCGGTGACGTTGATGACCATTGTCCCCCAGGGGAAAGTCTCGCCGAAGCTGCGGGACAGGATGCCGTTAAGCCAGAAACGGCCCACGCTGCCCAGCGCGCCACCCATTGCCACCCAAAGATATTCCATAATGATACTCCCGCGAATGTAGGTTCACTCGTAGGAGTCATCAGCACTGAAACGGCCAGGCGGTTTCCCGTCGCGGGCAGGCAAACTCCATTGCCGGTCGTTAATAAACTACCGACCCGCATTCACCGCAAGTAATTTTTGACTCAATTTCACCAGAACCGCCTTCTAACCCGGCCGCGCATCCTTCATTTTGGCATTTCGGTTTTGGCGGCTTGGCCTTAGGTTTGGGCTGTCCGCTGAACGAATGAACACCTTGCACCGATATCTGACCCGCCAGATCGTGGCCTCGTTGCTGTTGACGGTGGCGGTGTTCACGGTGGTGCTGCTGCTGGGCAATGTGCTCAAGGAAATCCTGGCCCTGCTCCTGAGCGGACAGGTGCGTCTCCGCACGGTCGTGGAAGCCGTCGGGCTGTTGATTCCCTTTGTCTGGGTCTACGCGCTGCCCATGGGACTGCTGACGGCGACCCTGCTGGTGTTCGGCCGTTTCAGTGCCGACCAGGAACTGACGGCTGCGCGCGCCAGCGGCATCAGTCTCCTTTCCCTGACCACACCGATTCTCCTGTTAAGCCTGTTCTGCTGCGGCCTCAGCGCGTGGTTCAATATGGATTTGGGGCCGCGTTCGCGCGTGGCTTACAACACGCTGCTCATCCGCGCCGAAACCGACCTGGCGCAGTTTCAACTGCCCGAAAAACAGTTCATCCGTGACATCCCCGGCTACATCATTTATGTGGACCAAAACCACCGCGGCGACTTGCGGGACGTGATGGTGTTCGTGTTGCAGGGGGAAACCAATGTCACCACCACCATCCGCGCGCCGCAGGGACGGCTGGTAACGGACGTGCCCCACAGACAACTGACTTTGAATTTGTTGGACGCACAAAGCGTAAAAATAAACCCAAACGGCAGCGCGAGGATCGATGGCTCCCAGGGCTGGTCCCAGTACATCTACCAGCTTCCGTCGCCGGGCAACACTTCCTACCATCCGCCCCTTAGCGACATGACGTTCTGGCAACTGCGGGACGAGTTGAATGACCTGAACCGGAAACTGAGCCTGCCACCGGACCTGCAGTCAACGGCTGCGGACACGCGGGTCGGGCAATGGAACGAGGCGGAAAAACAACGGAAGGACCTGATGGAGCCGGTTCGGGTGGCGATGCACCGGCAGGTGGCGTTTTCCTTCGCTTGCTTCAGCTTTACGCTCATCGGCATCCCGCTGGGCATCCGCGTGCATCGGCGGGAAACCAACATCGGTGTCGCCATTGCGCTGGTCCTCGTGATGATTTACTACGCCTTTGTCATGATAGGCTCCTCGCTATCCGACCGGACGGACCTCGCGCCGCACCTGATTTTCTGGCTGCCGAACTTCATCTTCCAGGCCGTCGGCGCCGTCCTCCTCTGGCGCGCCAACCGGGGGATCTAGAAAATGCCGGGGCCGCCGGACGCGACGTGTGTGGCCGGGGAAAGTGTTAGGCGTGGGCGTGCCTTGTTTCGGGCTTGAAATGGACTCTCCAACCGCCTAAAGGTTTCAGTGCCCGACATTATGAAACGAATCTCTCTGCTCGTGTTTGCGACGTTGTGCCTTGCCGTCTGCGCCGCCTCCGCCGGGGAGCCGAAAGCTCCACTGAACTTCATCAACACGCCCGTGCAAAAAATCCTGCAAATGTATCAACACTTTTCCGGGCTCGAACTGATTGAGGCTTCGGACGTCAAGAAACTGAACACCCCCATCACCCTCCGGACCCCCGGGCCGGTCTCCAACGCCGACCTGGTCAAGCTGATGGAGAAGGCCCTGTTGACGCAGGCCGGCGTGGTCATCTCGCGTCTCGACGGTCAACGGGCCTCGGTCACCTATAATGATGCCCTCCCGATTGTCGCGCCCGGAGACGGGGATTGACGCAGCGGCCACTTGGAAAAAACGGCAGGTAAATCAGTTAAATGGGCGACTGGTTGAATAAGTACTCTCGAAGCAAAAAGCCAATTTAACTCGGTTCACCGGGCACCTGTTTAACCCTGGTCCGTCGGAATACCTTTCCCACTGCCGCCTGGTCAACCGGCTTGACGATCAGTTCGTCAATGTTCACATGCGCCGGCCGGCGGGCAATCCAGACCAGGATTTCCGCAATGTCCCGGGCCTGCAAAGGGTTGATGCCTTCATAGACCCTTTTGGCTTCCGCCACTTTGCCTTTGAAGCGTACGAAAGAAAACTCCGTCTCCGCCAATCCGGGATCCACCGTGCCCACGCGGATTCCCGTGCCGAGCAGTTCCAGCCGCAACGCGCGGGTGATTTGCAGTTCACCCGCTTTGGCCGCGCAATAAACCGCGCCGCCTTCGTACGCCGTATGGCCGGCAACCGAGCCAATATTGAGGATGCTCGCACCCGCGTCACGCGGCATCAGCGGCAACACCGCACGCGTCACGCGCAACAATCCCAGGACATTCGATTGAATCATCGCCTCCCAATCTGCGTCCTTGCCCCCGGCGACGGTATCCAGGCCGTGCGCACCTCCGGCGTTGTTGACCAACACGTGCAGGCCTCCCGCTTCTGACTTCCGGGCTCTAATCTTCGACTTTGCCCAGCTGGCAAAAGCCTCCACGCTCGAAGTTTTTGATACATCCAATTCCTGGAACAACGCCTCTCCGGCCCCGGTTTTCCTGGATTCCGCCGCGACCTGCTTCAGACGGTCAACGCGCCGTGCGCCCAGCAGCAATTTCGCTCCCTCCGCGCCAAACGCCTGCGCCGCCGCCGCGCCGAATCCCGACGAGGCGCCCGTAACCAGGACCCATTTGTTCTTCAGTGAACCCATGCGCGAAATCTTCATCCGCACCCGGCATTGTTCAAGGTGAAAATAATTCTCAAAAACCTCCCCTGCCCTCGCGTGGTCCGCTGTTTAGGCTTGACAACAACGCTTATTCTTATTAGAAAAGCTTTTTCAGGTCCGTCTCAATCCATTCACTTAAACTGAAACTTTTGAAGCGTGGTATGAACAGACATCCATCGAAATCAATCGTAACCTTCATAGCCTTAAGCATCCTGTCCACCGTCGAAGCGCAGAATCTGTTTGTGTCCGACAGCCAGAGCGGCAACATCTTTGAATTTACCCCGGGCGGAACGCAAAGCACCTTTGTCGCGGGACTAATAAATCCCGCGGGAGTGGCCTTCAACAGTGCCGGTGACCTGTTTTTATCGGATACCGGCAGCGAGACCATCTATGAATTCACGCCGGGCGGAGTGCGAACCACCTTTGCCTCCGGGTTGGCGGGTCCCGTTGACCTGGCGTTTAATGGTGCGGGCAACCTGTTTGAGGCAGATTATAACAGCGGCAACATTTATGAATTCACACCGGGGGGAACGCGAAGCACCTTTGCCTCGGGATTGAGTGGCCCTGATGGAATGGCCTTCGACAGCGCAGGCAACCTGTTTGTGGGGGCTCAATTGAGTGACAACATTATTAAAATCACGCCGGGCGGGGCGCAAAATGTTTTCGCCTCCGGGTTGAATCCCAATGGATTGGCCTTCAACAGCGCAGGGAATCTGCTTGAGGCGGACGCCTACAGCGGCAATATCTATGAATTCACGCCGGGCGGAGTGCGAAGCACCTTCACCTCCGGCTTCAATAGTCCCATTGGTCTGACGTTTGACAGGGCGGGCAATCTTTTTGTGTCAACCTGGTTCGGCCCCGTCAGTAACAGCATTTATAAAATCACTTCGGGCGGCGTGACCAGCTTGTTCGCCTCCGGATTGGATTATCCCGAGTACATGGCCTTCCAGCCCGCGCCCGAACCTTCCGTGTGTACGATACTGGGATTGGGCGGTCTCTACGTGTTCAGTTCACGACGCAAGGTATAAAAGCGATGGCCGGGGTCGCGGCTGAGACAACGCTGCGGTTGTTCATGCCGGCAAGTTTCACCCTCTCCGCCAAAGTCCCCTCGCCCTGACTTTCTCGCCGCCCGGGCGGGGCGAGGGAGTTGAAAGCGGGAAGCGCATTCGCAATGCTCTTGTCGTCAATTTTTGCGCGTGCGGCATGGACCCGACTCTTCTACTTTCGGGCGACGCAGATTCCTATGAATGCCAAAGTAATGTCCATTCTCTTTGCCACCCTCGTCCTGCCGGTATTTTGCAGCCGGGCCGGCAGTTATACGAACTTCGACGTGGCCATCTACATCCCCGTGGGCGTGGTCCGCAGTTTTGAAAATGCGCAAAAGTTGCAGGACGATTGGAACCGCATCAGCGCCCAGTTAAAGGTGGACAAGGTTTATATCGAGGTGCAGCGCAACCGGGATCTGGCGAGCGACGAATTGCTGGAAAAGGTCAAAAAATTCTTCCTCGACCGCGGCGTACGCGTCGCCGGGGGCATGGCATTATCCGACGGCGGCAGTGGCGGCCAATTCAAATCATTTTGTTACACCGACCCGCAGGACCGGCAGTTCATCCAGCACGCGGCCGAACTGGCGGCACGCCATTTCGACGAGGTGATACAGGACGATTTCTTTTTTGTGAACACCAAGACCGATTCCGACATCGCCGCCAAGCGAACGAACAGTTGGTCGCAGTTCCGGCTCGCATTAATGGATGAGGCCGCAGAAAACCTGATCATCAAACCGGCGCGCGCCGTCAATCCCAAGGTCAAACTCATCATCAAGTTCCCCAATTGGTACGAGCATTTTCAGGGACTTGGCTATGACCTCGACCGGGAGCCCAAACTGTTCGACGGCATTTACACCGGCACGGAAACGCGCGACCCCGTCATCACCGATCAGCATTTGCAGCAATACGAGAGTTACGGAATCATCCGTTACTTTGACGAAATTGCGCCGGGCCGCAACGGTGGTGGCTGGGTGGACACTTTCAGCATCCGGTACATTGACCGCTACGCCGAACAGCTCTGGGACACCCTGTTTGCCAAGGCGCCGGAAATCATGCTGTTCGAATGGTCGGCGATGAGCCGGCCGGTCGTGCCGGGCGACCGCGCAGCCTGGCAAAATCTAAACACCAGTTTTGATTACCGCCGGATGCTGGCGGATTTTGCTGCCAACCATCCGGCTGGTCTGGCGATCCCCACCATCGCTTCCGTCGCCAGTTGCAGTCTGAAACAATTGGACCCGTTCCTCGGCCAGCTCGGCAATCCAATCGGTATCGCCAGCTACAAACCGTATCAATCCACCGGCGAAGATTTCCTGCACAATTACCTCGGCATGATTGGCATTCCGATTGAACTCTATCCGTATTTCCCCACCAACGCCGACATGGTGCTGTTGACCGAATCGGCGAAATTTGACCCTGACATCGTCGCCAAAATCAAAGCGCAACTCACCGCCGGCAAATCCGTCGTCATTACCTCGGGCCTCCTCCATGCACTGGCCGACCGGGGCATCAATGACATTGTGGAACTGCGCTACACCGACCGCAAACTGGCCGCGCACGAGTTTTACGGCGGGTTCGGCGCCGGCAACGGAGCGTATCTCGGCAATGACCCCAACTCAGCCATCCTGTTGCCGGTGATTGAATTTCTGACCAATGATGCCTGGCCGCTGGTGCGCGCGACGGCCAACGGCGGCGCCTGCCCGCTGTTGCTCATGGACCGGTATGCCAAAGGCGTGTTGTACGTGCTGACCGTTCCCGACAATTTCGCCGATTTATACCGGTTGCCGCCGGCTGTCACGAGCGCCATTAAAGGCTATCTCATGCGCGGATTCCCCGTTCGTCTGGACGGTCCGAGCCAGGTCACGCTGTTCGCCTATGACAACAATACATTTATCGTGGAATCCTATCTGCCCGGGGAAACCGATGTAAAAGTGTCCGTGACCGGTGATTACACCAAACTGCGGAACCTGGTCACCGGCGAAGAGATTGCCGGCCAGGCACCGGAAGAACCGATGGGCTTTGGCGCACGCCGACAGTCATCGGTCGAAAACCGTGAATTTTTCATCGTCCGCCTCCTGCCGCACAGCTACAAAGTTTTTGAGAGGGAGAAGTAGACCCGTGATGGCAGACGATCCGAAAAAGAAAGCCGTGACCGACCACCGCGAAATATCCACCGCGCCAGCAGGAAGCCGCAGACGGCTCCAACTCCAAGCACCGGAATAATGACGATGGACGCAATGTCACTCGCCGCTGTGTGCCAGTGCTGAAGCAAGCGGGCCGACTTTATGAATGTATCCTGGTCCATATGCGTGAGAACCAACAATTCAAGTACGCAGCCTGAAATACAGCCGATTCGGACCTCCGCAACCCGGTCTCAAAACCCAGAACTTAACTTTCCACTGTTGCTGACGAGAGCCGCGAGTGGTTATTGTCCGTACGCCCAATTCGCAATCCGGATATACTCGTTCCTGGTGTACCAGACGGCTAAATCGGCTTGCCCCTGGGTTTGCGCCAGGTAGGCGCGTGTTTTCCGGGCGTCGCCGGCATAATACGCCAGATAGGCCCGCTCGCTTTTGGCCGCCAGGGAATAAGGAAAACGCTCTTCGATGACGGCAAACCCCCGGTCAACTCGCGGCCACGAAAAATGGTTTTCTTCAAAAACATTCGGGGAACTTGCCCGGGCGTGAATGCCCCACACGACCTGGGCATAAAGCATGTCTCCGTCATCACCTCCCATGCGGTCCGCGGATTTCTCCAAATCCGCCTCCAGCTCCCCTTCACTGCCATACCATCGAGGCATCAGATAAACTGCCCGCTGAACATAGGACGGCTCGTAGTCGGATTCATAATTTGTGGCTTGCTGAAAGATGTCATTGAATCTCGCTTTATCCATCTGCAATCCCAGAGCCGCCCTCATTTTGACGGTCCAATAATACGGACATTGCTCCTTGAGGCTTTCGGCGGCGTTCAATATCGCCATTGCCTGATGGAGCCGGTCATCAAATGCTCGCCAACCCTCACCGGAGACCGTGTTGGCCCAGCCCCCGCCCCGGGCTTTCCAGGCGAAATTGACCAAAACATCGGCCAGACTGACACGAGCGGTGATGGAATCCGGTTTGGTGGCAACCCATGCTTGCAAGTCGGTGATGCGATTTTGCCATTCATCGTCGGATGCTTTATCCGCCGGAACAAGCCCGGTATAAATATCGTTCAGCTTCCACACGCCGTTGGCATAACATTCCCTGGAAGATCGGAGTTTACCGGCCGTCTCGTCGAGTTCGTCATAATTCCTGGCCTCGATCAAATTCTTTGCGAGCACCTTCCGATTATACATTTCCTTGCTTTCCTCGTCGGGCCAGACGGTGGTTACCGCGAACGGCAAAGCCGCGGATGGCGCATTAACTTGATTTGGGCGTGCTTCGTGAATCCGGGCCACTGATCCCATGTACACGAGCCCTATAATCATCAATCCGATGGTGCCCAATATCGTTGCGCCGGAAAACACCAGTCCGAGTATTCCCAACAACCGGTTCTTTCCTTTTTGACACAACGCTGCGATGCCCAATCCGACCGCCACTACGTCAGATGCCATGAGAAAAATCATCGCCAATCCCAAAATGATTTGCCCCGGATAAGTTCTCTCTCCAGGAAGCCGATGGGCGTTGAAAATCGATGCCAGACAAAACAGCACCAGCACGAGGACACCCACCACGACGGAAATCCCAAATGAGATAATGCCGAAGACGGAATGGGCTTCTTTCGGGGCCGGCGGTGGATTGTCGAGCGGTGTATGATCGATCGTACACACCAGCGCGTCATCGGGATATTCGGCACCACAATATGAACATTTTTTCATGGCATGGTTGCGCTCACGCGTCGCCGCTTAACGATCCCATTCCACCGTGCGGGACATGGCTGCTGAAAATTGACCCGCGAAGTCAATCGTGACAATCAAATTCTTTTCGCGCTTTCCCCAGCCAGAGCCACCGACTTTGCCTTGCCAACCGGTTGACCGCTTGGCTTGGGGCAGGCGCTATTTGGGCGTTGCGACCGTGAGCGCGGAACAACCCGTGACGGCATTTGTTTAAGGATTCCGCGAACAGACCAATTGGATTTCCACCTCAAGCCTTACTGAGCCGGAGTCCAGGTATCGTCCGGGTCGTAAGTGGTCATGGCCGCTGCCAGCTTCGCGGTCTTCTGGCCGAGGTTGCGCTGAAAGATCCTGCCTTGTTGGTTGACGATGAAAGTCATCACGCCCGTATTGCCCCATTCTGCCGGCCAGGCGACGAGCGCAAATCCGGCAATCATCCGGCCATTGATGATGTAATCATACTTGCCGCCCGGTGCGTGTTTGCCCTGGCGCGTCAGGATTTTGAAATAGTAACCGTGATAGGGCGCCTGTTCATCGTTCATCATCTTCGCGGTGCGGTGATAACCTTCCACGCGGGCGGCGGCCACGAGCGGACCCAGCGGACTCAATTCCTCATCTGGTTTGGCCGGCCAAAAAAGGCCGTCGTGCGTGCCGGGTGTGCTGCGCAGGAACTGTGCGTAGGCCAAAACGCCGTCGCCCATGCGATCCTGGCCGGCGTAATCGCGCTGGGCATCCACATAGGCGCGGCAGACGGCCATGGCACCGAGTTCATCCATGCCGATGCGGCGATTGAGAATCTCCTCTTTGCCCGCCGCCGTATCGAAAAACCATTGCCCGCCCTGCTTCACCAGCGGAATGGGAAACGGCCAGCCATCCGAGCCCAGTTCCAGCGTAAGGTTGGAGTCGGAGTTGGTGCTGAATTGCGTCTTCTCCGTTAGACGCTGAACAAACAGTTTGAATTCTTGCGTGGCTTGAACGACATCGGGCGAAATCAGACCATGCCCTTCCGGCCCAAAGATGGCGTGCATGGCGTTCGTGTCGTGGTTCGTCGCCGCCGCAATCAGGGCGTTCACAGCTTCATCGGGTGAACTGAAGCTCTCTTCATCGGCGGCCAGCGCGAATGCGGGCAGTGCCAGCATGAGCACGGTCAGAATCAGTGCGTAATTTTCTGTGCGGCCCAACCGGGGAAGATGGTTGATTATCATCGGCGGTAAAATGTTCGTAAGGTTCATGGGCGCAAACTTTAGTGTTTAGGCTGCGAACCGGAACCATGGCCGGCACTACCGCCGCCGCTGTGGGAAGAGGGAGCCGGACGGGATACCGGCGCTGGATGGGTGACCGTCTGCCTGCTTTGCTGGCCACGGTTGCTATAGGTTTTCGTATCGCGCGAACTTTGGATGCCGATGAACGCGCCGTTGGAGGTGGGCCGGCTGATTGGCTGGTAATGTTGAACCGGAGCCGGCGCGGGCCGGCGCTCAACCGGAACCGACGCAGGTCGGGGTGTGGCGGCGGGCCGGGGCGTGTTGACGTGAGTGCCAATGGTTGTGACCGGGTGTTGCTCGACCGGGCGCACGGCCGGCTGATTGTTCCAGCCACGATCGCCCCGGTCCACCACGTCGTTGTCGCGATGATCTTCAGGACGCCAGACGTTCGTTTGGCGGCCAATAAACGAGGCGCGCTGCGCAGGACGCTCGTGCCACCAATCGGCCGGACGCGGATGGTCACGGTCCCATACGATCAGATGGCGGTTATGCCAGTCCACATCGCAATCCAACCAGCCGCCAATCGCAAAACCGATGCCGAAAGAAAGGCCGAAACCGCTTTGATAATAAACCTGATCCGGCTGATAGACCGGTACATAGATCACCTGCGGATCAGCGGGTAGAATTTCAATGCCACCATTGTCCTCCACCACCTGCTGCTGTGGGGTGGATTGCAGGTTGCCAAAGTTTTGGGCCGATTGGCGCAGGCGTTGGATGGAATCCATCACATCCTGCTGCTGGTTGAGAAAAGCCTGCCCCAATTCAGTCGTCCAGTTCAGGTTGTCATCCATCCATTTCAAAACGTCCGGGTAGCGGGCCAGCGCCTGCACGCTGGTATCCCAAGGTTGCTGGTCAATCGCGTTGGGATCGCCGCCGCCGGTCACATAACGGTCGGCCAGGACAATTTGCGTGGGCAACGTGGCCGCCGGAAGTACCTGCGCAATCAACGGATCCGGATAAAGCGCAATCGGTCCCAGCAACTGGTCCATTTGATCGTCGGAAAGCGGCTGATAGGCGGGCGCCGGCGGTGGCACCGCCATTTGCGCCCGCCCTGACAGGGAGGCGCCGGTCAGCGCGCACACTAAAACAGCGACATTAAAGATTTTTGCCATCGGAGTACTGATAAAATGTGTCTATCACTATCACAGACGCAGTTATAACGTGATAGATTTCATTAAAAAGCAAAAAGAATCGGCACACATTCCAGGACGATGGCCTTGTCGAGTCGTAGCTCGCGGCACTTTTTGCAATAGTTATCGTTCTGGCCTGCCTTCGCTACGCGCCGGCCCGGCAGTCTTCGCTCTCCGCGTTGCTCTGAGCGAAGACTGGTGGAGCCGAGGGGAGTCGAACCCCTGACCTCCTCATTGCGAACGAGGCGCTCTACCAACTGAGCTACGGCCCCACTTCGCCAGAGCTATCGAAGAACAAGAGCGATCGGCGAAGGGCGCGGCACATAAGGAGCGGGGCCGCGGCCTGTCAAGAATGGCCGCTCGCTTGCCGGCGCGGCGGATCGGCCCACGGCGACGCCGCCTTGCCGGGCATGGCGGCGCAGGATAGCTAGCGCCGCATGGTCGCGGTGATCGCCTTCGCCCTGCTGATTGTGCACTACCTGATCCAGGCGGTGATCTGGATCGTGATCGCCAACGCCATCGTCAGCTGGCTGATCGCGTTCGACGTGATCAACATGCGCAACCGCCTGGCGCGGCAGATCGTCGGCTTCCTCGACCGGGTGACGCGGCCGCTGCTCTGGCCGTTCCGCAAGGTGATCCCG
>DATJYM010000227.1:0-22038 GCA_035499615.1 Candidatus Acidiferrales bacterium
GATTCCACGTTCAAATGACGGCCGAAACCGCCGGCCAGATAAAATACATCCACCTCCTCAAACCGGATTCCATAGTCGTGGAAGATGACGTGCAGGCCGGCGACATTCGCGCCTTTGGCCTGCGCGAGTTCGTTGATGTCGCTTTCGGTGAAATAAATCGGCGCATCGCTCTTCACGTCCAGGACAAACTTGTCCTCGTCGTGCTCGAAGCGGCCCAGCGTATTGATTCGATTGGTCCGCAACAATTCGCTCAGCAGGTCCACAAGGCCGGAGCCGCAAATGCCTTCCGCCGGCACATCACCAATAACGCCGACGCGCACCGAACCGTCATCGGCAATTTCCACCTTTTCAATCGCCCCCGGCAGGCCCGGCATGCCGCAGGAAATTTTCCCGCCTTCAAACGCCGGCCCCGCCGGGCAGGACGCCGCGAGAATCCTGTTTTTGTTGCCGAGAACCAGCTCCGTGTTGGTGCCGATGTCCATGACGGCGACGAGGCGTTCTTCGTTGGCCAAATCCACGGCCAGCATGCACGCGGCGGCATCGGCGCCTACGTGGCCGCTGATGATTGGCAGGCCGTACACCTGCGCCTTCGGGTGCAGCGGCAACAAAAGTTTCTTGGCAGACTCCGTCAGGCTGGTCGTCGTGCGCTTGCCTTCGGCCATTTCCAGTTCGGTGACGGAACGGTAGGGGCTTTGCCCGATGGAATAGACATTCAGGCGGAAAAAAAGGTCGCGCATGGTGGAATTTCCCGCCACGACCATTTCGTAAATCGTTTGGGGGTCCACCTGGAATGCTTCGATGGCATGGGTGAGATAACCGGCCAGAGTCCGTTGCAGCAGGTGGCTGCCGTCTTCGGTGTCGTATTGAATCCGGGCCATCACGTCCGAGCCGCCGAACCGTTGCGGGTTTTCAAAGGAGGCATCGGCGACGACCTCGCCGGTTTCCAGGTTCAGGAGCCGGAGTACAATGGTGGTGGTGCCCAAATCCATGGCCAGGCCGTGGATCGGCGCGGTCGAGCGCGCGATGGCCTCGCCGTCCCGCAAAATCCGGTCGCCGCTCCGCGTCACTGCCGGATCCAGCTTTAAAGTTTGCCGGCTGGTCGGAAGCTGCAACGCGTGGCGTTCGATGCGCATCTCGCCGCGCCGCATGGTGTGGCAGCGGACCACGCCGGTATTTTTGACGAGGCAGCAGGAGCAGGACAACCGGAAGTTCCCTTTCAGATGTTTCTCCGCCGGCAGGCGTTCCGACAGGCAATCCATGCCCTCGGTGACTTCCACTACACATTCCTTGCATTTGCCATTTTTGCGGCAGGACGTCGGGACGTTGATGCCCATCGATTCGGCAAAATCGAACAACGAAATGCCGGGCCCGACGTCACGCCGTTGATGGTTGAAATGCAGTTCGACGCTCATGTTTTATTCGATTGGCGCAGTCCCAAGGGAACATATTATACGCTTCCGGATACGCGCACAATATGCACGCCCGCGCGCCTGAATGCCACCGCTTTCAGCTTGCGCGGCCGAACGTCTGCCCTACCTTCTAACCGCATCATCCGAAGCACCATGAAATTACCAGGCCCCTCCGTTTTTCCCCTTCCGGCCCTCGTCTTGATTTTGATTATGGCGACGCCAACGCACGCGGAAACCGGCTACGAAGGCTGGCTCCGATACGCCACCGTGGATGACGCTTCGGTGCGGAAGAGTTATGCAAAAACCCTGCCCGCCGTGGTGGTCACCCTGGGCAATTCGGAAGCGGAACAATCGGCGCAGGCGGAGCTGATTCGCGGTATGCGGGGTCTGTTGAACCGGACCGAGAGAGTTGAAGCCGCGTTGCCGGACGAAAACGCCATCCTGCTCGGCACGGTGGACGAGCTAAAAAAAGTGGTTCCGACCTTCAGCGCGCCGGGGGATCTGATTCCGGACGGATTTTGCCTGAAAACAATTCCGGTTGGCGGCCATCGGATTCTGGTGGTTACCGCGTTGAACGATCGGGGTGTGCTTTACGGCACATTCACCTTGCTGCGAAAAATGGCGTTGGCGGAGTCCATTGCCGGACTGGATGACGAAGAGAATCCTTACGCGCCCATTCGGGTCATCAATCAATGGGACAACCTGAACGGAACCATCGAGCGCGGTTACGCCGGCGGGTCCATCTTCTGGCTGAACGGCCACGTGATTCCCGACCTGACCCGCGCCGGCGATTATGCGCGTCTGCTGGCGTCGCTCGGAATCGACGGTTGTTCCATCAACAACGTCAATGCCGACCCGCAGGCCATCGACAGCGAGCACATCCCGGAACTGGCCCGCGTGGCGGCGGCGTTTCGTCCCTGGGGCGTGAAACTGTTTGTCTGCATCAATTTCGGGAGTCCGAAACGCGTTGGCGGGCTCGACACCTTTGATCCGCGGGACCCGCGGGTCATTGATTTCTGGAACAAAAAGGTGGAGGAGATTTACGCGGCGATTCCTGATTTCGGCGGGTTCATCATGAAGGCGGATTCCGAAGGCGAACTCGGGCCGTCGGCCTACGGGCGCACGCACGCCGACGCGGCCAACGTGGTCGCCCGCCCGCTCAAACCGCATGGCGGGATCGTCTTCTACCGCGGTTTTGTTTACAACTCGCACGCGGACTGGCATAACCTGAAACTCGACCGCGCCAAGGCCGCCTACGATAATTTTCACCGCTTGGACGGCCAATTCGACAACAACGTCATCGTTCAAATCAAGAATGGGCCGATTGATTTTCAGGTGCGCGAGCCGGCCTCACCGTTGTTCGGCGGCCTTGAAAAAACCGCCATGGCCATCGAGTTGCAAATCACCCAGGAATACCTCGGCCAGCAAAGGCATCTGTGTTTTGAAGTGCCGATGTGGAAGACAACGCTCGATTTTGACCTGCACGCCAGGGGGCCAAACACGCCGGTCAAGGCGCTGGCCGCCGGAAAGGTTTTCCATAACCCGCTCGGCGGATTTGTCGGGGTGGCCAACGTCGGCCTGGATACCAACTGGCTGGCGCACCCGTTGGCCATGGCCAACCTCTATGGGTTCGGGCGCCTGGCTTGGAATCCGGATTTGAGCAGCCGACAAATCGCTGAAGAGTGGACCAAACTGACCTTCGGTCACGACCCGCAGGTCGTCCAAACGATTTGCGATATGCTGTTAAAATCGTGGCCCACCTACGAAGATTACACCGGGCCGCTGGGTGTGGGTGGTTTGACGGACATCATCGAAGTCCACTACGGTCCCGGCATCGAATCCGCCGAGCGCAACGGCTGGGGCCAGTGGATTCGCGCGGACACCAACGGCATCGGCATGGATCGGACCGTGGCCACCGGCACCGGTTACACCGCGCAATATCATCCGCCCGTGTCGGGCAGGTATGAGTCGCTGGCCACCTGCCCGGACGAACTGCTCCTGTTTTTCCATCATGTGCCTTACCATTACGTTTTGCATTCCGGCAAAACTGTGGTTCAGCACGTCTATGACACGCATTATGCCGGTGTGGAACAGGTGCGCGAATTCGTCGAACAATGGCAGTCGCTCCACGGCAAGGTGGACGACCAGCGGTATCACCGGACGCTGGCGCTCCTGGAATATCAGGTCGGCCACGCCACGGAATGGCGTGACGCCGTCTGCCAGTGGTTCTTGAAAATGTCCGGCATCCCCGACAAGTATAACCGCGTGGACAATGATCCGAACCGTATCGAGGCTGAATCCATGAAACTGGACGGGTACGCGGTTTTTGATGTGAAGCCGTGGGAGACGGCTTCGCGCGGCAAGGCGATTCAAGTGGTCAGCGCCGACAATCGTGGTTCGGCCAGCTTCAATTACAGCGGCAAACCCGGTTGGTACAATCTCGCCGTCCAATACTACGATCAGACGAACGGCGTGTCGCAATTCACGTTGGTGGTGGCCGGGCAGGAGGTGGACCACTGGCTCGCGAACGACCTGCTGCCCTCGCGCAATGTCAAGTCACTGCCAAACGGCCACACCTCCACGCGGCACACGGCGCAGGGCATAGCGCTGCGTACCGGGGATGAAATTAAGATTGAGGCCGTGGCCGATGGCGGTGAACACGCCTGTATTGATTATCTCGAAATCGAACCGGCCAGGCCATAATCTCAAAGCCAATATGAAAAGATCACTCCAGGAAACCCTGCGCAAACGCCGTCTGGTTTGCGACGGTGCGATGGGTACGCAACTCATGCTCGCGGGCCTCGAACAAGGCGGTTGTGGCGAATACTGGAACCTGTCCCATCCCGACCGTGTGTTGGGCATTCAGCGGCGTTACGCGGAAGCGGGCGCGGATTGCCTGATCACCAATACGTTTGGCGGCAGCCGCATCATGCTCAAACGGCATGGTCATGCCGATGATTTGCGCGCCATTAATCAGGCCGGCGTCCGCATCGCGCGTGAAGCCTTCGGGGGGCGCGAAGGTTTTGTGCTCGGCGATCTTGGGCCGCTCGGTGCGATCCTGGAACCGTATGGCGACCTGCCGCAGGAAGCGGCGCGAGCGGCGTATGAGGAACAAACCCGGGCGTTGATCGAAGCCGGCGCCGACGCTGTCATCATCGAGACTCAGACGTCGCTGGACGAAATCGGCCTCGCCATCGACGCCGCCAAAGCCGCGGGCGCACCGTGTATCATTGCCTCGCTGGCCTACGATTTATCGCAGGACAAAACGTTTTACGTCACGATGATGGGCGTGCAGCCTGGAGCAGCCGCGGAATTCGTCGAGGAACGGGGCGCGAACGTGGTGGCGTTGAACTGTGGTACGGGAATGGACATGCCGGGCGCCGCCAGGGTCGCGGCCATCTACCGCCAACACTGCCAATTGCCGGTGATGGTACAGCCCAATGCCGGCCTGCCGGTGCTGGAAAAGGGAAAGGCCGTTTACAAACAATCGCCCGCCGAAATGGCCGGCGGTGTGGCGGGCGTCCTGGCCGCCGGGGCCAATATCATCGGCTCCTGTTGCGGCAGTACGCCGGAACACACCCGGGCCATTCACCAAGTCGTGGCGGCGTTCAATCAGGACAAATAAACTGATTTGCAGGAGTAGGAGACCCGGTGACAAGTTTCGCTTCCGCGAATTGTAAAGCCCAACAGAGACTCCATACGCCGTCACTCTCTACTCGTTCAAGACCTTCACCGCCCAGTCGTTGTTAGTGGACGAGAACACGACCAGGCATTTGTCCCCCGCTGCCGTGCCATAGAGGTAGGACAGATCGATATGCTGCCGGGCGAGTTTCTCGGTGATTTCGCGCAACAAACCGGGCCGGTGCTCCACTTCAGCGACCACCACTCTGGCTTCCTGCACCGCCAGTCGTTGGTCGCGCAATGCGTCCACCGTCCGCTGGTGATCGCCGGTCACCAGCCGGATGATTGCGTCGCCGCCCTCCACGGTGGCGATCACCGCCTCGATGTTGAGGCCCATGTCCGCGAGGCTCTTGGTGACCTGGGCCAGCACGCCCATCCGGTTGTTTATCCGGACGATGGCTTCTTTTGCCATTCTTGCTTTAATCATACGGCCTCCTTCCAATTGCCACACATCCGCGCTGCGGACGCGCGGCGTTTTTTAGGTTCATTGCCACTCTAGCACACTTGCATCAGTTTTGCTCAGGTGAAATGGATGAAGAAACAGGATGATTGGTAGCGTTCCGATGGAATTGTCGGCAACAATCCACCGGAGCGCTACCGACGTGGGCGTCCGGCATGAGCGCGGCGGCGACGGAGACGGGCAACCGACAGGCGTTCTCCATCTGCTGACGCGCGTTGGCGTCCAGGTCCTTGCCCCACTGGTGGCAGGTGCTGGACATAATGAATAACTGCGCGTGCCCGGCGGGAATGACACTGGATAATTGCTGCCGGCATGGCTCGGTGAGGCGAGGCCGTTGATGAACGGGTCTGCGGGGACGCTCGCCGCACCCAAATACTCAAAACGTTCTACTGTGGAAAATACATCGAAATGAAAATGTTTGGCCGTGTGTTGGAAAAAGGGCAAAGTTCAGCTCGATCCATGACCGAAGCGATACCGGAACCACCGCCCGTCCCCCAAAA
Organism: Candidatus Acidiferrales bacterium; assembly: GCA_035499615.1. Taxonomy (GTDB): domain Bacteria; phylum Verrucomicrobiota; class Verrucomicrobiia; order Limisphaerales; family UBA11358; genus UBA11358. The sequence continues at coordinate 6,051 of DATJYM010000227.1, forward strand.
CGGTTCGTCGCCGAGCCAGTTCGTCCGTTGCATTCAGGGGTCAGCCTTCGTTGGCTTCTGGATGACGATTGGCTGGGTATTTCACCTGGGCGGAGACGGTTATTTGGTGGTGGGCGTTCCGCTGGTAGTGGCCTTCCAGCTCCTGGTGCGCCGAAAACCGCTGGTTAATCTCTGGATTCGTGACGCGGAACATTTTCGGTTGAACGGTTGGGGAATCGTTTTGGGGCTTGGTTTCGCCGTTCTGCCGGCGGTCAAATTGATTTGGACTGTCCGCCAGGCATCCTGGCCTTCCCACACTTCGGTAATCCTGTGGTATGTGTGTTGCATCCTCGGCGCCTTTGGCGCAGCATTCGGGTTTTGCCGTTTCACGAGGCAAACTTGGAAAGAATTGCGATTCTGTCTGTCCACCGCCGGAGTCATCGGCTGCGGGACAATGTTGCTGGGAGCGTTGATTCGTTGGGCATGGTTGGGCAAGCCGATCGCGCTGAATGGCGGCATGGCGATCACCGGAATCGGGAGTTTTATGCTCTACGTTCCGGTTTGTTTTGTTTTGGAGGAAGTCGTCTTTCGCGGTGCGCTGGATTCGCATGTTTTCCAGCCCGGCGACAAAGGCCAATGGTGGACAGCTATTTTTATTTCCACCTTGTGGGGCTGGTGGCATTTGCCCATTGCGGGTGTAACCGGAATTCAACAGTTCGTGACGCTCATTTTTCTACTGCCTTGCGTCCACATCGCCGTGGGCGTTTTCTTTTCGTTCAGCTGGCGGCGCAGCGGCAATCTGGCCGTGCCGGCCACGGTTCACGCCTTCATTGACGCCGTCCGGAACGCGCTGATGTAGAGTGTTCGCGGACGGCTAAAAGCTGGTCGAGGGATTTACGTTTGCGATGGATTGGAATAGGGTTGGCGCATTGTGAAATACACCTACGAAGAGCTGGCCGGGATGATTGACCATTCCTTGCTGCATCCGACCCTGACCGACCGGGAATTAGAAGATGGTTGCAGGCTCGCCGTGAAATACGGCGTGGCGTCCGTCTGCATCAAGCCTTATGCGGTCAAACGCGCGGCGGAACTGCTGGCCGGCAGCCGTGTGCGGGTGGGTTGTGTCATTGGATTCCCCCACGGCAATTCCTGTACGGAATCCAAGCGTTACGAAACGGAACTGGCCACCCGGGATGGCGCGGAGGAAATTGACATGGTCATCAACCTCGGCAAAGCCATGGGTGGGGATTGGGATTATGTCGAGCGCGACGTAAAAGCCGTGTGCGACGAGGCGCACCGGCACGAAGCCAGGGTGAAGGTCATCTTCGAGAACGATTATCTGGATAACGGTGGCGCCGGCTTGAACGGCGACGATTTCAAGCGCCAGCTTTGCCGGATTTGCGAGCGCGCGGGTGCCGACTGGGTTAAAACATCCACGGGTTTTGGATTTGTAAAGCAACCCGACGGTCATTTCAGCTACCGGGGTGCGACGGCGCACGATTTGGAGCTGATGCGGGCGGCGTGTTCGCCGAAGGTTCAGGTGAAGGCCGCCGGGGGCGTACGCGACCTGGACAGTTTGATGCGCGTGCGCGACCTCGGGGCCACCCGGTGTGGAGCGTCTGCCACCACCGCGATCCTGGATGAATACCGTCGCCGCAAAACCGCCGGGCAGTGATCGTAAAAGTGAAGATTTTGGAGGTTGCTTCGTTCCGGTTCTTGCATTACTTCACCGTGAAGAAAGGAAGCTCATTATGCCAGATCCAGTCATAGCCCAAAAATCTCCGTTCGTTCAAAAAGCCGAAGCGGGCACGTTTTGGTGGTGCGCCTGCGGTCAGTCAAAGACCCAGCCGTTTTGCGACGGCTCCCACAAGGGCACGGGATTCGCGCCGAAGAAAGCGGATCTTCCGGAAGCCAAAACCGTGGCCTGGTGCGGATGCAAACATTCGAAGAACGCGCCGTTCTGCGACGGCAGTCACAGCCGCCTGGGTTAGACGGAATTACTGGCGCTTTTTCCCGCCCGGTTCCTTTTCCTTTTTGCGGAAAAAGTACTGGGTGTCGGCCACGTTAAGCATCGAAAGGTCGAGTCCTTCATCGGGAGCGCGCTTTTTGGCGATTTTAAGCTGGCGCGCGATGCGTTTTATGGCCGTGGCGGCGTAATATTTGACCACGCCGACGCCGGTCTCGGATTTGAAAATCACCACGAGCATGGAATGTTCGTCCACATTGATGACGAAGAGACTATGATTTTCACCCTGCTGGTAGGTGCTGTTGAAAGTGGTTTCGCTGACCAAGCCAGCGATCGTCTGGTTGGCCATAAAGGCGCCCGAGGCCAGCGCTGCGATGGTCGTCAGGTCAAATCCGTCCGAGTTCCCATGATGCGTAATGAGAAAACCACCCTTGTCAATGATCAGCGAGACGGTGGCGTCGGCGCTGGTATTGAACTCTCGGAGGGTATCGTCCAGTTTTTGGATGTCCTCCTCGGTGATTTGAGGGAGGGTAGCCATGTCAGGCGTACTGAGGAACGCTTTGGTTGATGAATTTGTGCAACAACAGGCGCGTGATCATGTTCAACGTTTCGAACACACCCTCGCACCGGTGGGCCGTGGCCGTGAACGACGGTACTTGCACTTCACGGTTGTTCAGCAGAAATTCCATATACTCCATCGGTGCCACGTTGGGCAAATCGCGCTTGTTATATTGCAGCACGTAAGGGATTTCCTGGAGATTGAGCTTAAGCGACTGCAAATTATCCATGAGATTCTGAAAGCTCTCGACGTTTTCCGCCATTTTCTCAAATTGGGAATCCGCCACAAATACGATGCCGTCCACGCCGCGCAGGACGAGCTGGCGGGTGGTGTTATAAATCACCTGGCCGGGCACCGTGTAGAGCTGGAATTTGGTTTTGAACCCGCGGATGGTCATCGCCTCGATCGGCAGGAAGTCGAAAAAGAGGGTACGATCCGAACTGGTCGCCAGGGAGACCAGCTTGCCCTTGTTGCCGGCGGCGGTTTGGACGTGGTCATGGACTTGAACCAGGTTCGTGGTCTTGCCGCCCATTGCCGGGCCGTAATAGACGATTTTAACCTGCAGTTCGCGTGTGGCTTGGTTGATGATGGCCATAGGATTATTATTTTTTACGGTCGAGTTCACCGGCCAATTGGGCCAGTTGCGCGGTCGGCAGTTGTTCGCCGGCGCGACCGAACGCGGCGAAATAGACGCCATGGATGCGGAACACCTTCCAGGGCACGTTGCCAACGGTGAAATTCAAATTATTCAATTCGCCCATCCGCAATTCCCGGGTGCACTGGCTGACCCGGCCGTAAATCTGGGGCAAGAAAGCCGCGAGCGTGTCCGCGTTGAGATCGGACGGAATCTGGCTGGCGACCGTCAGGCCGTCCGGCAGCGCCACCAGCGCGCCGGCAACGCCCGGGAGTGCCATCGCGTGCGCCACCGCTTCCTTGGGGGTGGTGTGGCGGCTGCTGAAATCCGTCGGGGGCGTCGCGGTGACCGCCGCGCGTCTGAATTCGGTCGTGTCCAATTGCGTTGTGTCGTTGGTATCGCCCCAGGCGTAGTAATTGGAATTGGACTCTGACTGTCCCGTGTCCGCCGGCCTGGACGCAAAACTCGTTTCATTCGTCGCCGGCTCTTTGACGGATGGTTCGGGCATTTCCGGCGAAGCTTGCGGTTGCGGGAAACCAAAGAACAAATTCGGGATTTCCGCTGGAAGCGAAGTCGATTGCTGTGACTTGCTGATTTGAGCCGCCTGCCCCCGCCTCGCCAGAAAGAGCGGCGCGATCACTTTCAACGGCAGTTCCAACTCCACCCCATCATGAATCGAAACGCCAGTTACCGGGGGTCTGATCCAGGAACGCAAATTCCGCCAGGGGAACGTGACCCGCCCGCGTTTGAGGGCGGTTTCAACCAAATTCACCGGCAGGGCAACTTGCGCATTAGTCACGGACAGTTGCGCAATCTCCATTCGCAAAGTCTCAGGCCAGGTTTCCGCGAGGACGGCCAGCGGCGCCAGAATCACAGCCGACTCGGGTGCTGTCGGCGCGGGCTTGGGCGCAAACGGCGCGCCCGGCACACCGGGTTGCCGGGGAAGCGCGGGAATGATGGGTTGCACCGGCACGCCATAGTTGTTGCCATAGCCGTTGCCATTTCGTGCCGGCGATGGAGCCGGAGGAACCAAAGGGGCCGTAGGAGCGGGGGGGATCAGAGGTACCGCAGGTGCCGGAGGTGCCGGAGGAGCCGCGGGCTCGGGTTTGATGGCACGTGACACAAACACGGGTGGCGGCGGTGCCACCGGTGGCGGCGTGGATTTGACCGGTTGGACGGTCGGTGCGGGCATTCGCAATGGCGGTGCAGAGGATGGCGTCGGTTTGGCTGGTGCGGAAATGGACACTCCCTCCCCGCGTCCGCTGAACGGCCCGGTGATTTCCGCCGGTACGTCGATGTGTTTTTGAGCCGGGTTGCGGGTCAACGAATTGGAATTCAACCGCGCGAGAATTTCGCTTAGCGGCAACACCACGGGCAGAGAATCGTATTCCTCATTAATATTGAAGAGGGTGGGCGCGGCCTGGCGCAGTTCGCCGAAGGTGATTTTGACCACACCCAACGCCAGCTGCGGCGTGATCTTTCCAATCGCGATCGAGATGGTGGCGCGGCTCAAATCGGCGTCGGTCAGTGTCAATCGGGCGTGCAATTGCGGCGGCAGGTTGTCCAGGATGGTTTGCAGCGGTAATTCCAGTTCGTTGGGGTTTTCCGCGGGTACTGGTCGAGGCGTCACGGGCTGTACAACCGGTTTGGGCTGAAACGTGGCTGTTGGCTGCGCGGGAACCGGTGATGGCGACGGTACAGTGCGCGTTACCGGTCGCGGAGCTGGGGGCGCGTCCGTTCCCGTTTCGTTCTCATCAAAACGTCGCAGCAGTTCTCGCAGCAACCCGGCAAATCTTGTTTTTACTCCATTTGACATCGCACACAGCTTTTCCCGCGGACTTTTCATCCACAGGTTGTGCCCTTCTGAGCAGGAAGCGCGCCACGGAAGTCCCCGACCGGCCTTCCTTCCCTCACGCTGCGGTCGGGCGGTGGCCCGCACAAGGTTGTCCTAGCGTTGGACTGGCTGTCCACAAAGCAGCGGTGAATTATTGATGGGGAGCGCAGGATTCGGAACGACAACTGCTTCCTTTTGGGCGTTTGCGGCTGAAACGCGTTGTGGCTTGAATTCGCAGGCTGACGACCCTGGCCGCGCAGAGTGCACAGTGTGCAGTGTGTTAAGAGGAATGGAACCGCGCCACAAAATCCTGATTTTAGACGACGAAGCCGCCTGGTTGGAGGTGAATCGTGAGACATTGGCTCAACTTCCCAGCAAACCGGAAATCCGCACCGTCAACAACGGGACGCGGGCCATCGCCTTGCTGGACGCCGAGCCGTTCCGCCTGCTGGTTTGCGATTTGAAGATGCCCAAGATGGACGGGTTACAGGTGCTCGCCATTGTCCGCCGGCGGTTTCCGGAATTGCGCACGGTCGTGTTGACCGCGCTGGAGGATGAGGAGTTCCGGTCCCGCGCCTACGCTCTGGGTGTCGATTTGTTCTGGCTGAAGACCGACATCCAACAAAACCCGCAAATGTTCCTGGATTGCATCGAGTCACTGCTGGGGCGCGACATGGAAACAGGTTTCCGGGGCATCCAGAGCAAAAGCCTCATGGACATCATCCAGATGGAATGCCTGTCGCGCACTTCCACCGTGTTGCGCATCACCCGCGGTCCACTCGTGGCCAAACTCTGGATTCAGGACGGGGAACTGATTGATGCCGAGGCCGAAGGCGCCCGCGGCGAGGCGGCGTTTCGGAGAATCCTGGCCTGGAAATCCGGCACCTTCGAAAACATGTCCGCGGAGCCGAAGCACGAACGCACCATCTTCAAATCGGTCAATGCCTTGCTGCTCGAATCCGCGCAGAACATGGACGAAGCGGCCAATCCCACGGGGCCGGAATCGGTTGAGGAGGCGGACCACCGCAAAACCATCTGGAAACTCGCCCTGGTGGCGCGGGAAGGCGCGGAATTTGTAGTCGCCACTTCCTCCGAACACCAGAATGAAGTGGATGCCTGGGGAACGCAGGCCGCGGGACAACTGGCGGCCTGGACCCGGCGGGTCACCGAGGTGTCCAAACGGTTGAGCGACCGGCTGGAAGCCGGCCCATTGTTGTATGTCGTTGGCAACAGTGTGGAACGGCAAGTGCTGTTGTTGCCCCGCGACGAAAAATCTTATCTGGTCGCCTGGCCGCCGGATGCGCCGGCTGACCAGCTGTTCGAAAAAGCCAAAAAACTCGTTGCGTCATGGGATTCCTGACAAAATTTTTTAGGGGTCACGCGGCTGTTCAGCAACTGCCCGCGGGCAGCCTGACTGTGAACCGGGACGGCAAGGTGGTCACCTCCACCATTGTCTCCGGGTATCCGCAAGGTTTGTTGCGCGACATCGTGCGCGACGTGCTGCTCCTGTTTCGCCAGGCGCGCGAGGCGCAAATGCCGCTGGCGGAATTCAGCATCCATTTCGCCAGCCTGCGCATCACCGCCCGCGAAATGCGCGGCGGAGCCGTGATATTCCTTTCGCCGCATACTCTGCCGACTGCACCCAGTCAACCCGACGCCCTATGACCGCCAAAGAACTCACCCAGTTGGTCGCCCAGATCGAAACGCACATCGAATGCTGGAAGCAGTTCAACCATTTCGTGAACACCGCCCGCACCAAAAAATTCGGGGCGCCGGACGAGAATCATTTTCTCGAACTCAAGAGCGTCATTGTGCAGGAGCTGGAGATGATTTACGCGGCCCTGGAAATCACTTCGCCCTCGAAGGAGGAAATCCATGCCCTCGTCGGCAATGCCCCGTCGCTCCGTTACCTCAGCGAGATGAGCGAAGGCTCCCTGCGCGGCATCGAAAGCCAGTGGCACAAAATCTACATCGCCTGGCATTCCATTCTCGGCCAGCTCAAGGTCAAACAGCGTGCCGAAGAAGCCAAGGCGTTCTTCCGCTGGAAAAAGTAAGCCGCAGTCATTTCTTGCTTGCCCCGCACGTCCCTTTCGTGTCTAACCACGCGCCATGCCTGACTGGATAGCCGTGGTGGTCTTAATCCTCGTTGAGTGGGTTTCCAGACCATGCTGAATTATTTCCAAATCCTGATACTCGCGCTGGTCCAGGGCGCGTGCGAATTGCTGCCGGTCTCGAGTTCGGCGCATGTCATTATGGCCGAAAAGCTCATGGGGCTGGATCCGTCGAGTCCCGAAATGACGATGCTGCTGGTCATGCTGCATACCGGGACCATGTTTGCGGTAATCGTTTATTTCTGGCGCGGCTGGAAACGCGATTATTTTGCCTCCGCCGGCCAGCTGCAATGGTTTGCCATCCAGGTCATTGTTGCCACCTTCGCCACCGGTGTGGTTGGGTATGGACTGAAAGTGATCATTGAGAAGGTTTTCATGCGCGGCACTCCGCACGCCGAGATCGAGGATTTGTTCTCGAACCTGCCCCTGATCGCCGGTGCGCTCGCCGCCGTGGGCGCGTTGATCATCTACGCCGGGCGACGCGCGGAAAAAACACCGCGCCATTCGGAGATCCAGCCGGTGCACGCGGTTTGGATCGGCATTGTTCAGGGTGTCTGCCTGCCCTTTCGCGGCTTCTCGCGTTCCGGCTCGACCATTTCCACTGGGCTGCTGCTTGGCCTGCCCCGGCAAAAACTGGAGGAATTCAGCTTTGCGCTGGCGGTGGTGTTGACGCCGCCGGTGGTGGCCAAGGAAGCCTGGCGTTTGCTCAAGGACCAAGCGTTGAGCGGCCCCGGTTCCGCCCTGCATCTTTTCCTGCCGGGCGTTGTGGGCATGGTCTTCAGCTTCATCGCCGGGCTGCTGGCGTTGAGATGGCTTTCCCGCTGGCTCGAAAGCGGGCGCTGGCAGTGGTTCGGCTATTATTGCCTGGTGGCGGCGGCGGGCGTGCTGACGATTCATCTCACGCTGCCGCATTAATCGCTTTTCGTCCCCGTCCTCGTCGTCGTACTCGTAATCGAAACCGTCCTTCGAGAACAGGGACGGGCACGAAGAACCGGGAGGATTGTTATTGCCCCGGTTCGGGAATGAAAATCTTCTGCCCCACCTTCATGTTCTTCGCGTCCAAGCCCGGGTTCGCCTTCAAAATCTGGTCCGTCGTCACCTTGATGCCCTGCGCGCGGTAGGCCTTGGCGATGGCCGATAGGGTGTCTCCGCTGTGGACGGTATAATTGTAACCGTTTTGCGGGCCGCTGGTGTCCGGGGCGGCGTGGCCTCTGATCGGCGTGGGCGTGATGTCCGGGGATATATCCGGCGTCGACCTGTGGCTGGGCGGCGAATTACCCAGCGATTTTTCGAGCCGCTCCAGTTCCTTCAAGACCCGGTCGTTGTCCTCCTGCCGTTTCCTGTCAATCTCCTGCACCTGCTCGGCGAGCTTCTTCAAATCATCCGGGCTCGCCGTGCTGCCCGCCGCGCTCGACTGGCCTTGCAGGTCGTTGATTTCCTTTTCCAGCGCCTCAATGTGTTTGGCCTGCGCCGCCTGGGCGTCCTGCAGGTCCTGAATCTGGCCGCTGAGCTTGTCGAGTTGCTGCTGCGTGGCGTCGTCCTGCGCCTGCACCACCACGGCCCAAAAAGTTAAAATCAAAAACCAGACTGAAATCCTTTTCATGCGCCGACGATAATCGGTGGCCCGCTCGCGTCAAGTGGAAGTGCAAGAGTCGCGCGAAGGGCGCGATGGGAATTTGCCGCTGATCTAAGTGTCAGATCACATGTCTAGTCATTTATTGATTTCAGAAATTCCATTTGTTCATTACTAACAACTTGCCAGTAGGATCGCTCCTTGGCCTGAAGAAACTTGAGCGTTAGCAAGAGTCTCCGCTTGAATTCCGGTGTATCCAGCAAATCTCCTCCCTCAGGACACGTACCTTCCATCACAATCTTCGGAGAAAGCACCATCCAGCGTCGCGGCGAAAAAATTGTGTGTTCCGTGTCACCATGCCATGTGTAATGAGTTTGCATCCCAAGGTACATCAGAACCAAATCTTTGGGATCGTCACAAGTCAATCCGGGGACATATTTATACCGCTGGATGTCATTGCTGAGAAACGGCTCTATCAACGCCAACGAATTGCTCCCGATACCATTCGCGTTGGGGAAGGTATTGGTGTGGCCAGTTTCGAGCATCCACTGCTGAAACGCGCCGTCAAGAGCGCGGTGACACAAGGGGCGTGGACCAAAGTGAAGCACAACGCCCGTGCCAAGCATCAATAGCAGGGCCGCTACAACTCCTATACTCACTCGCCATTTTAGAATTAGGTTGTGCATAAACCTTTAAAACCAGCAGCTAATGAGCCATGCAATTTGCATCTTAGCGGCTTTAAAATTTGAACTTTAATTTCGGGGAATTACTTCGTCCAGCGTGGCCATGAGACAATTTCCTTCACTACTTCGCGTTCTTCGCGCGACAAACTCCTCACGCCAGTTTTCCGTATCTCCGGATTTCCGGCCAGATTAACGCCACCGCGATGACGGTTAAAATGGTTCCGACACCGCCGGATACGGCGGAAATCACCGCGCCGGCGACCACCGTATTGCCGATGGCCGGCCCGAAGATTTGCGCGACAGTGCCGGACTCGAATTCGCCCAGTTCGTTCGAGGTACCAATGAAAAGATTGTTGACGGCGGAGACGCGCCCGCGTTTGTCGTCCGGCGTGAGCATCTGCACCAGCGTGTGCCTCACCACCACGCTGATGTTGTCCACCGCGCCGCAGACGAACAGCATGAGGAATGAAAGCCAGAACCACCGTGAAAACCCGAAGGCAATCGTGGCCAGTCCGAACACCGTCACGGCCCACAACAGCGTGCGTCCGGCCTTTTGCAGCGGCGGCCGATGGTTCAGGATGAACACGCAAAGGATGGAGCCCAAGGGCAGTGCCGCCGCCAAAAAGCCAAGGCCGGTTGGCCCGACGAACAAAATGTCCGCGGCATAAATGGGCAACAGCGCCGTCGCGCCGCCCAAAAATACCGCAAACATGTCGAGCGTGATAATGCCAAAAATAATTTTGCTAGCATAAACGAACTTAAACCCCGTCAGCAGTGCCTGCAGCGTCATGGATTCCCGGACCTTGACGGTGTGTTGTCGGCGGATCATACCGACCAGAATGCAAACGACCACCGAAGCCAGCGCGTTGATGACATAAACCGGCGCCGCCGCCGCCGGGTCGTTGAGGTTTTTGAAATAGTGCCAAGCCATCCAGGCAATAAAGCCGCCAGCGGCCGCCCGGCCGATGATGCAGGAGAGCTGGAACGCGCCGGCATTCCAGTTCACCGCCCGCGGAAAATCCTGCCGAGCCACCAACGCCGGCAAAAAGGCGGCGTTGGCCGCCCGCATGAAAGTGTTGGCCGCGCTGCCGAGGAACAGACAAAAATAAATCCAGATCACCGGCGCGTGACGCCAGGAGACGAAGGCCACGCCCAGGCTCGCCGCCGCTACGGCCGCGGTCGTCAGCACCACGATCCGTTTGCGGTTGTAATTGTCTGCGACGTGCCCCGCCGGCAGCGTAAACAAAAACATCGGGATCATTTGCACCAGCCCCACCAGGCCGAGGGCCAGGGCCGAATGGGTGAGCGCATAAATTTCCCAGAGAATGGCGATGGTGAACATCTGCTGGCCGGTGATGCCCACCAGGCGGCCAACGAGATAAAATGTGAAGTCCCGGTTCTGAAAAATGGCATAGGGCCCGGCGCCGGAAACGCCCGGCGGCGGACTCAATTCATCTGGTGATTCGATATGGTTCATGAACGAGAGACGGCGCAGAACTTAATCGAAAATTGCCGCAGGTCGAGTTTTCGCGTGATGGAATTGCTCCTTCAAAAGCTTCTGCAAAGCAAGTCGCTCCTGTTTTGCCGAACTCTCTTAATCTTAATCGTCATCGCCGGGAGAATGGATTAAGATTACGATTAAGATTAAGATGGATGAACCAAACGAAAAACCGCGTCGATATAAATGGCCGTGGTTTGTACTGGGTGCCTTTTTGCTGGGGCTGGCCTTGGCGATTTTGTGGATGATCTTCGATGTCCGCACCATTGAACAAGAGCGCAGCTTGAATCTACCATCGGCCACCCGCCCGGGGCCTTAAACCTTTTTCAAAAAATATGTAGCCGCCGACGTCAGTCGGCCTCCATCGAATAAAAAACAAAACATATGGCGCGAACTGGTCCCGCAAGGTGGGACGGCTACGACGTCGCTTAAATTACTCCAGCCGAATTCAATTTCATCCGGAAATTGTCCCTCATGGAATGCACCCTAATGCGCGAACTCCAAATGTACGCTCACTTTTTCAGAAGTTTATCAAATCTCGCGATCACGTCCGGATTTTTGTCCGCGACATTGTTCGTTTCACCCGGATCGGTTTTCAGATTGTAAAGTTCCCATTTCCCGGCGGCTTGCGCGCGAACGATCTTCCAATCGCCCATGCGGGCGGCTTGCGCAAGGTCGTGATCCTGGAGTTGCCAGGAGAGAAATTCGTGGCGGTGGGTCTGGGTTCCTCCCAGTAATGTCGGCAACACGGAAAATCCATCGAGGTTTGTGGGCGGTTCCCGCAGCGCCAGCTGGAGGGCGGTCGGCAAAAAATCCCACGCGGCCCAGGTAAAATCGCTGACCTGTCCGCCGGGAATCCTGCCCGGCCAACAAACGATCATCGGCACGCGCAGGCCGCCTTCATAAAGCTGCCCCCGTTGGCCGCGGAACGGGCCGGCGCTCTGGAAAAATTTCGGGTCCACCCCCCCGCCGGTTTGCGGGCCGGTATCGCTGGAGAAGAAAATCACCGTGTTGCTTTCGTTGCCCAGCTCTTTCAATTGTTGGAGCAACTGGCCGATGGAATTGTCGAGCCGGGCGATCATGGCGGCCCGGTTTTTCTCCGGTTGCGGCCACGGTTCGGCGGAATAAGGCGCGTCCGTGGGCACCGGCATCGTGCCGCCTACGCCGGGTCGCGCCACGGTATAGTTCAACAGCAGGAAAAACGGACGATAACGATTGTTTTGGTTGGGTTGACGGGCCCGGACGAAATTCCCGGCCGCCTTGGCAAGCAGGTCGGGGATGTAAAGCCCCTGTTTGCCGTCGGCATTGTCATAAAGCGGTTCCCGGCCCTGGAAGGCGACCCGACTGCTGTCGGTCGTGGATGGCATATAGCGCCACATGTAATCGGCGTAGTAATCCACCATATCACCCGGATCCAGATAACCGGCGAACTCGTCAAAGCCCTTCAGCCAGGGCGCGCCGCTGGTCCCGTCACCGCCCAGAAACCATTCGCCGATCAAAGCGGTACGGTAACCGGCTTGTTGCAATAATTGCGCCACCGTGCGGTCGTCCGTTGCCAGCGGTACCTGGGCGTCGCCGCGCTGTTTCAAATGGACCGGACTCCGTCCGAGCATGAGGGCGGCCCGCGCCGGCGAACTCGCCGCATCGCCCGCATAATAGCTCGTGAACCGGATGCCGTCGGCGGCCAGCCGGTCAAGGTTGGGTGTCTCAAATTTCGTCTGGCCGTAACAGCTCAGGTCGCCGTAACCCAGGCCATCGCATTGGATGAAGATGATGCACGGCCGGCGCGGCGCAGGCGGATGCGAGTCGGCGGTGGGAACGGATTGGGCCGGCGCCGGCAAAAAAGCAAAGGTGGCCGCGGCGAGCAGGAGACGGCAAAAAAAGTGGCAGCGCATGTGTATCATTGCAAACTTGGATTCTGGAAAACTTGCGGCGTTCAATGCAATTCTTTTCGCAAGGATGGTCGGCCTTGAGCGGCGACCCGTTGCAGCGCATTCTCTTTAACCTGCGAATGGCCCGCAGGGTTGACGATTTCAAAGACCTCGTAGTCCTGGGGGGCGATATTTCCCACAGCGAAGGGAAGCACGCCGATGCAGGTTCCGTAAAATCCTGCTTCCGCGTTGGCATCCGCCGTGGAACAGTGCCTTCTGCCCACAACCTCCCCGGTCCCAATCAGGCGGAGTTGTTCGGAATGGGTGGCGTCGAAATTGGCTGCATCAAAATCCCGGACATCGGAGGCGATGATCAGGATGTCGCCTGCCGCACAGGCGGGGGATTTTTCTTCCACCGCCCGGGCGCCAAACAGTTCGATATAATATTGAAATCCCCAATGGTTGTTGAAACGGTACCAGGTGGTTTTGCCGGGAGACCGGTACCGGGCGCCGAGTTGCAGGGCGGCGGTGCGCTGGCTGGCTGCCGTATCATAATCCGCTTTCACCAGCAGCAGGCTGATGGCTCCGCCGACCAACGCCGGCAGGACGAGCGGCAAAAAATGGTTTTGGGCCGGATCGGGAAGTTTTCTTTCCAATCGCCGCGCCGCCAGAATGCCAACCGCGGGAACGGCGGGCAACAAGCTGCGTCCGTTGATGGTCCAGTTCACGGCGACGGTGAAAACGAAGATTCCCAGCAACCACAACAGCAACAGCACGGATGCCGCGTCGCGTCGCTCCCGCCAATCCATTCCCGCCAGCAGAAGGACATAGAGGCCGGCAACGATAAGGATGGCGACGTAAAAGAACATGCCCCAGTCCAATTGCCCGTCCACCTTCCACATGAAAGGCGCGTACACGGCCATGCGCGGAATCACGAGCAGGCCCCCGGCCACGAGACAGGGCATCGCCAAAATGATTCGTCGGGTCCATAACCAGGGCGTGTAAAACAAGACCGGGATGAAACAGGCGCCGACGAAACTGACACCGACCAACATCTGTTCCCACGCAGCCACCCGGGCGTTTGCACGGAATTTCGAAGCTTCATGGGCCGCGCCCATAATCAGCCCGTGCCCGTACAATCGAAAGGTCAGCCACTGATAGCCGGCGGCGAACAACAGCGGAATCAGCGGCGCGACCAGCCACCAGCCGGGTCGCCGCTTCACCCAAAGACCATAGGCCAGCAGCAGGGGGACCAGGGACAAACCGGGATATTTGGTCAACAACGCCAGACCGGCCATCGTCCCGCTGATGACAAAGGCCTCGCGACTTTCCGTGCGCAGCCCCCTTTCAAACCAGACCAGGGTCCAGACCCAGAACGCCAGATGCATGACATCACACATCACGGAGGTGGCCGAAATGAGAAATACCGGGGTCAGCAAGGCAATCAGGGCCGCCGTGAACGGGCGTGTGCAATAATTTTTTGCCAGCGCAAAGACACCCCACACCGCCGCGAGAGCCGGCAGAAGAAAAGCCACATGCAACGCCCGCTCGCTCCATCCCAGGAGCCATGCCATCAAGGCAATGTAATAAGATGTCAACGGCGGATTGTCAAAAGCCACGGTCATGGGCGTCGTATAGCCGTACCAATTCATGCTGAAGCCGTAGAAATCCAACGGGTGTTTCTGAATCTGCTGGGCGGCCCGGAGAAACAACGTGTCGTCGATGAAGAATGCCTTTCCCGCGAATGGCACCAGACAGGCCGCAGTCAGCAGCAACAACCAAACCAGCGGCGGAACGGAGGCGATGCGTTGTTTCAGGGCCACGCTCATCTAATCTTTCTTTAAGGCGCTGCGGCGGTCCGGATCAACGCGGCATTCGGTTCGCGGCCATCGCTGACTGACGCAGTCCTTTGTTCTCCTGCCCGTTCTTATCATGTCGTCGAAAAAAGCAAATTACAGACCAAACGGATGTCATCAGTTCGTGTTTCTCTTTCCAAATTCCGCATCAAGCGGGAGTCGCGCCGCGACGATAAAGCTCGGAATCGTCGCCAGAATGATCCAGGCAAAGAAATGCGGATAGCCGATGTGCGCCTGCAGCCAGCCGCTCCAGAGGCCGGGAATCATCAGACCTAAAGCCATGAACCCGGTGCAAATGGCGTAATGCGCCGTGGCATGTTCCCCACGGGCGATATAAATCATGTAAAGCAGCAGAGCCGTAAAACCGAAACCGTAGCCGAATTGTTCCACCGCAACGCCAGCGCCAATCAAAGACACATTTGCCGGTCGCGCGTACGCAAGCCAAACAAAAACCACATCCGGCAGATGAATCGCCAGCAACATCGGCCAGAGCCAGAATTTCAAGCCCTGCCGCGACACCACATATCCGCCCAGCAACGCGCCGCACATGAATGCGACGGCCCCGGTTGTGCCGTAAATCTCTGAAATGCGTTCGACATCGAGTCCCAGGCCGCCCCCGGCGGGTGACGCATGCAGGAAAATCGGAATGATTTTCACCAATTGCGCCTCGCCCAGCCGGTAAAGCAAAATGAACAGCAACGGCAAAATGATCTTTTGCTTTCGAAAAAACGCCGCGAACGTTATCAGAAATTCGTCGAAGAAATTTTCTTTTACCGGAATCTCCCCGGGTTGATCCACCGCCGGGCGCGGCAAAATGAAACGGTGATACGCGCCGAGACCAAAAAAAATCGCCGCGGCGACGGCAAACACCGACGACCAGGCCAGCACCGGGCTGCCGGTTTGCCGGGCGAGGTTGCCCGCGATAAAAATCAGTCCGCCCTGGGCCGCGATTTTTCCGGCATTAAAAAAAATGCTCCGCCAGCCGATGAAGAATGATTGCTGATGCCCGGTCGTTGCCAGGATGTAGAATCCGTCGGCAGCAATGTCGTGGGTGGCGGAGCTGAAGGCCAGCAATCCAAAAAAAAGAATGGTCCATGGGATGAAATGTGGTGACGGAATCATCACCGCCAGACCGGCGAGGGTCGCCCCGAGAATCAATTGTGTGGTCCAAATCCATTGCCGGCGCGTTTTCAAAATGTCCACCGCCGGACTCCACAGCGGTTTGATGACCCAGGGCAGGTAAAGCAGGCTCGTGAAGAATGCCGTCGCCGCGTTCGAAACACCCAGATCGCTGTACAACAGCACCGACACCGTCGTCACCAACGCGTTCGGCATTCCTTCGGCGAAATAAACCGTCGGAATCCAAAGCCACGGGCCGCGAGACGTCAGTTTTGTGCCGGTCACCGGCTTTTGAGTAACAGGCC
>DATJYM010000228.1:0-3999 GCA_035499615.1 Candidatus Acidiferrales bacterium
CGATTTTCGGGAAAAGCGTTTTCACCTTGCGCCAGACCCCCGGGCAAACGGTCACGTCGCTGAACGGCCCGGAGGTCCAGGCCAAAATCCGGGACGCCCGGATTGTCTTCGTGAATGGCTGGAATTTTCGCGCACCCGAACTCGTGCAGCGGCACGCGGAGAAAATCCGGCCTTATTTCCGGCCCATTGCCGAGTTTGCACAGGCCAGCCGTCAAACGATTCGGCGGCTGCGCGAACAAGCCGATCTGGTCGTCGGGGTCCACATTCGCCGGGGCGATTACGAGACGTTCCGGTCCGGCGTCTATTTCTACCCGGTTGCGCGCTATGCCGCCTGGATGCGGGACCTGGCGGTGCAGTTCCCCGGCCAGCGGGTGGCATTTTTTGTGTGCAGCGACGAACCGCGAACGGCGACGGAATTTCCGGGGTTGACCGTTGTTCCCGGCGCGGGCTCCGCGCTGGCGGATCTCGATGCCCTGGCGCGGTGCGATTACATTCTGGCGCCGGTAGGCACGTTTTCGATGTGGGCTTCCTTTTTCGGCAACAAACCGTTGTTTTCCATCCGGAACCGCGAGGCAAGAGTTGAGCTGAGCGAATTCCGAGTCTCGGACCTGGCCGAAATCCCCTGATCCCGCCGGCAATGACTGGCCCAGGTTGGTTATCGTCCATTACCGCCGGAATGCGAATGCAAACCATAAGCCGTCCTGTTTCTAGATTAAAACTCTTGATTCGACGAACATAGTTGGCTTAAAATAGGTTGTGCATGCGCTCGGGGTAGTCATTCCTACCAAAAACTCGATGCGCTATCTGCCGGATCACGTGCGGACCCTGTCAGCTTGGATCGACCTGGCGGAACAGGTGGTGGTCGTGGACAGCTTTTCCGGAGACGGAACGGTGGATTTTATCAGAAATAATCTGCGCCATCCGAACCTTCATTTCGTGGCCCATCCGCCTGGCTTGTACGCTTCCTGGAATCACGGCATCCGCCAGATGACAACGGAGTATTGCTACATCTCGACGGTGGGAGATTCAATCAGCCGCGTGGGCATTGAGCATTTGGTTTCCACGGCGTCCCGACTGGGGAGTGGTGTGCTGGTCAGCCGGCCGGATTTTGTGAACGAAGTCGGTCAAGCATGTGACGGTCCGGAATGGCCCATGGATGATGTCGTCCGGCGGTTGCAAGTGTGCGAACCGTGCCGTCTTCGACCCCCCATCATGGTGGCCACCGCGCTGACCCATACTGGCGGCGCAATCACGGGCAGTTGTGCCAGCGACTTGTTCGAAACCACTACCTTACAGAATCATCCGTTCCCTTTGGATTTTGGTGTGGCCGGTGACGGGATCTGGAGTCTGGAAAACGTCGGACGGATTGTGTGGGCGGTCACTCCGGAAGTAGTGACCACCTTCCGCCGCCATCCTCCCACCTCCTCCGCCATGGAAATCAAAACCGGTAGAACCGCCGGCGACTTTGCCCGCGTGACAAGGCGGGTTGTGGCTGAGTGGCTGCAGTCTTGCCCCCCGGTGGTTACGCCGGAAGTTTGCGCGGACATACAGCGGCTGCTGCACCTCGCGGTTGAATACGAATATTCCCGTTGTCGATACAATCGCTTCCGAAAAGGCCAATGGCCGTGGATTCTTAATCCCCGGGCGTGGCTGGCCCGGACCCGGCGCAACGCGCTGAAGTCACAGGTGAATGACCTGATGCAAAGGATCTGCGACCAAAGCTCAACCGGGCATCACCTTAGTTCTCCTCGTCGGGCCCTGGATTTCCTGGCGGTAACGGACGCGGAGAAAGCGCAACGCCTTTGCCTTGATCACGGCTTTTCGGCGAAATCTCCGCGCGAAGTCGGTTACGCGTGATTTCGCTCAATTACGATGCTTGACCCGCGCTCCGCCCGGAGACATTGGCCGATCATCGTGAATCAGAGCCGCAAACTGTGCTGCCAGCCTCAGGCAGGAATCGGGTTCAGTCGGGCCTTCGGCTCTCGAATTTAACCGCGCCGGATTGAGGTCCTGATTTTTACATGGGATGGCAAACTTAAGCCGCCAGGGTCCTGTAAATGTTGATGGTGTCGCTCGCGGTTCTTGCCCAATCGAAACGTGCGGCGCGGGCCATGCCCCGATTGATCCATTCCTGTCGCTGATCCCGGTCCAGGCTGCAAACCTGCAACAGTCCGTCAATCAGGCTGTCAACGGAGTGGGGATCAACTGTGAGGGCTGCGCCGCCGGTCACTTCGGTCAGGCTGGCGGTGTCCGCCACGACGGCAAGCGAACCGCAAGCCATCGCTTCCAGCGGTGGAATGCCAAAGCCTTCATACCATGAAGGGCAAACCAGGGCCAGGGAACAGCGATACAGTTTGGCCAGGTGGGCATCGGAAACCGGCCCCGCATTTTTGACCCGGTCGGCAATTTTCAACTCGCCGATCCATTTGGTTTCCACGTGATCGAAATTTGGACCGACCACGCAAAGTCCCAATTCCGGCTGTTTTTCGGCCGCCCGGGCAAATGCCTGGAGCAGCCGAGCGAAGTTTTTGTAGCGGGCGTGCCGCGCACCGACAAAGAGAAAGTAGGGACGTGCGGGAACGGGTTCATCGCCCAAAGACATTTCCCTGGAAAGTGCCGAGGCCAGGGGCGTTACGGATACCCGCGCGGCAGGCACAGGAATGCGTTCCAGAAGATCACGGCGGGTATTTTCGGACACGCAAATAATGGCATCTGCCGATTCCACCGCTTTTCGTTTGGCGCTGGTATCGCGTCCTTCCGGGTCCTGCTCCCGGCCGAAAATTTCCGGAATCATATCGTGAATGGTGAGCACAAATGGAGCCGCACGTTTCGTCGATCTTTCCAAGGCCAGGGAGCCATGATGCACCGAGTGAATCAGATTGAAGCCTTCCCTTGATTCAACCCCGGCAAAGTATTTTCTCGCAGCCCAGTTGCGCAGCTTCCGAGGCCGCAGGTATGGGGCCGGGAAATGCTTCAGTATCAGGTGCGGATGAGTTGGAAAGCTTAACTGCTGATATTCGGATGGTTTCGTGTTGCCGACGGTGATGACTGGCGTCCAATCCTCCGGCAAGTGGTTGACAATATTTGCCAGATAGCGGCTGATCCCGCCAACAGGCTGCATACGATATACATGCCCGTCGTAAAGGATTTTCATCGGGATTACATATGGCCGGAGAACGCGATAGTCGCAAGCGCGATTCCGACAATTCCCGGGCGCCAGTGTCGACAATTCCAACTTGTTGTCAGGTCGGTTCACAGTAGGCTGTGACCGATGGGTGCATTGACCTGCGATAATTTCTATCAGCGTACGCGTCGGGCGAAAAAAATCATATTCTTCGGCTTGGGCTTTTTGGGTGATATGGTCCATTCACTGCCGGCGTTGTGGATGATTCGTCAGGCCTGCCCGCAGGCGCAATTGCACGTCGGTATCGCCGCCCATGTCGCATCCCTTCTGGAATGCGCGCCATGGGTGGACCGTGTCTGGGGTTATTCGCGTTTTCCCCGTCATGCCTCGCTGAAGGAAAACCTGGAATTTGTCGGCCGAATGCGCCGCGAGCGCTTTGACGCGCTGATCAATCTCAATGGTTCGGACCGTTCGAGTTGGCTGACATTTTTCAGCGGGGCGCGCGAGCGTTTGGGACGGACGCCAACAGGCGGCAACGCATTTTTTTGGCGGCAGCGGTTCACTGAAACAGTCTGGCATCCGTTTTCCCCCGAACCGGTTTACGTGCAGAATTGCCGGTGCCTGGAAAAGGCCGGGTTTCCATCCGACAAACCCGAGTTTCACGTCGAGATCAAGCCTGCGCATCTGGCAGCGGCAAATATTGCGCCGATAGACGCGGGAAGGTATTTCCACATCAGCCCGTTCACGACCGACGATCGCAAGGAACTGCCGCCGAACCAACTCGTCGATCTCATCGCCGGACTGCAGATGCGCTGGCCGGACAGAAGACTGGTTCTATCCTGTGCGCCGACTGAACGCGAACGTGGCAAAATGGA
>DATJYM010000229.1:0-3319 GCA_035499615.1 Candidatus Acidiferrales bacterium
AATGATCATTTCATCCTTTTCGTACTTTACCGACCAATCGGTTTTGACGACTCGTTTGGGTTCCGTGACCACACTCTTACGGTCAAAGAAATTGCGATCCCCGGAGCACGCGATGCGCACCACGTTGTCGGCATAGACCTGCACTTTCAGGAAAGTGCCGTTGACGGGAACAATGATGCCGTCGGCGGACCTTTCCCACTCCTCCGGCGCGGCTGGCATTGACAATGAACCGGTGACAGCAATGGCGGCGAGCAGTGAGGAGATTTTCTTACTCTGGAAGGACATAAATCGGGCAAAATTTAACGACTGCGCCAGACACAGTCCAGTTTTGAGTACAGATGGCGGTATCCTGCCTTGACCTTCAAACCAGGGAGGGCATTCCCCGACCGATTTGCGCCTTGCGCCTCTGAACCGAGATCGGAGCGCCGGTCTCCGACCCGGCTCGATTCGAGCGACGGAAACCAACGCGCCGGGTGCAGAGACCGGCGCTCCAGTTCGTGGGGAGCACAAATTGCCTCGACCGGCGCGCCTTTGCGCGGTCGAATCGCTTCAGACTTGAACCAACCGGGCTTCGGTTCCAACCTGGGCACAGTGATACAAATTTGAGGGGCCAAAAAAACAATGGGGTTGACATCATCCATGACGTTCCGTAAGTAGTCCGCCAATCCATATGCAACCAATTCACCTCGCTTGGGTTGATTACACCATTCTGCTCGCCTATGTCGTTTTTGTGTTGGGTATCGGCTTTGCGCTGACGCGCTACATGAAAACGTCTTCGGACTTCCTGATTTCAGGTCGCTCGATCCCGACCTGGGTAACGGGCCTGGCCTTCATCTCGGCCAATCTGGGAGCGCTGGAACTGGTCGGCATGGCCGCCAGCGGCGCCAAATATGGCATTGCCACTGCCCACTTTTATTGGGTCGGCGCCATTCCCGCGATGATCTTTCTGGCCGTCTTCATGATGCCGTTTTACTACGGCTCCAGGGCGCGTTCGGTGCCCGAATTCCTGCAAATGCGCTTCGACAAGCGGGTCATGGGCTTGAACGCCGCCGCTTTCGCGGTGATGACTTTGTTCGCGTCCGGCATTTCCATGAATGCGCTGGCCAAGTTGCTCAACCAGCTTCTCGGCTGGAATTATCATTTCGCCCTGTTTGTCTGTTCCGGCGTCGTGCTCGTCTATGTTTTGAAAGGTGGATTGACTTCCGCCATCTACACCGAGGTTTTGCAATTCTTCATGATCGTCCTTGGTTTTGCCCCGGTGGTTTATCTTGGATTAAAAGACGTCGGCGGCTGGGGCGCCATGACCAGTCAACTTCACGGGGTTGCCCAGAACCCGATGGCGATCGATTTAAACACCAAATCTTTCGCGCCCGACGCCTGGACCAGCGCTTGGAAACCGTTGCTGGGCGGATCGGCCGATAACCCCATGGGTGTGGACGTGTTCGCCATCGTGTTCGGCCTCGGTTTTGTGCTTTCATTCGGCTACTGGTGCACCAATTTCCTTGTCGTCCAACGCGCTATGGCGGCCAAAAACATGACCGCCGCGCGCAATACGCCGATTGTGGCCGCCATTCCCA
This sequence comes from Candidatus Acidiferrales bacterium, assembly GCA_035499615.1. Taxonomy (GTDB): domain Bacteria; phylum Verrucomicrobiota; class Verrucomicrobiia; order Limisphaerales; family UBA11358; genus UBA11358. Next base: position 1,578 of record DATJYM010000229.1, read on the forward strand.
AGATGCTTTTCCCCGCGCTCGTCATCGTGCCCGGCATGATTGCGGTCGCGTTGACGTCCATCCCGGATAAACACTACCGCATCCCGCCGCCGATTATCGCGCCGGAAGCCTATACCCAGGCCGTCGCCGCCGTGCAAAGCGCGAATCCCGCCGATACTGCCGCCACCGTCAAGGCCGTCAGCGACGCACTTGGCAAAAAGGTAAATGAGGGCAAAATTGCTGCGCTGGTTGCCGCCAACGCTGCGAACAAACTTTCCGACAGCCAGATCAAAGATGGCCTTTACAACAGTGTTGCTGAATATGACTACGACAGCGTCATCTTCTCGCTGGTCAAAAAATATTGTCCCGCCGGTCTGCTCGGCCTGGCGCTGACCGCTTTGCTGGCCTCGTTCATGTCTGGCATGGCCGGCAATGTCACTGCATTCAACACCGTCTGGACTTACAATCTTTATCAGGCCCTTTTCGTTCCGAACAAGAGTGACGCGCATTATTTCTGGATGGGCAAATTCATCACGGTGGTGGGTATCGTTGCCAGCATCGGCTGCGCCTATTTCGCCCGACAATACAACAACGCGATGGACATCATCCAGCTCGTGTTCGGCTTCGTGAACGCGCCGATTTTCGCCACCATGCTGCTCGCCATGTTTTGGGTACGCGGGACCGGCACCGGGGCGTTCCTCGGTCTGATCGGCGGCATCGGCAGCTCGGCCCTGTTCCACGCCCTGACCATTGCCCACGGCAATCTGCCCGGCGTCAAAGGCGGTTACCTGGCCGTGGTCCACGAATTCCCCAGCGAGATGGCGCAGAATTTCTGGCTTGCCAGCTTCGCCTTCACCGCCTGTCTTGTTTTAACGATCTTTATTTCGCTGGCCACCCAACGCACCAAATCGGACGAAGAATTGAAGGGTCTTGTTTATTCGCTTACGCCCAAAATCAAGGATGAAAACGCGCCGGTCTGGCAGCGGCCCGCCGTTGCCGGCACGGTGCTGTTGATTGCCTGTGTTATCCTGAACATCATCTTTTGGTGAGCCGCTGTCCGCAAATCGTAAATCATAAATCATAAATAAAGTTATGGGACTCGATATTCGCTGGCCAATCGGGCTGATGTTCACCCTCATCGGCGCCCTGCTGGTAATCACCGGCCTGGTTCAGGGTCCGGACGCCCGCTCGCTCAATATCAACATTGATCTTGTTTGGGGCATCATTCTGCTGGTCTTTGGCGTGCTCATGTTGGCGGGCGCCGTGTGGGGCGGCAAAAAGAAGAATGAGGGTGGAAAATAGACGATGGAGGATGGCTGCCTTATCGCTGCCATTTTCCATTTTCTATCCTTCAGTCTCTATCTTCAATCCGCTATCTTCGTTGGTGATTTGCATGACACTGAAAGAACTCACAGATCACACCTCGCAACAGTTCGCCAAAGCGTTTGGCCGCCCGCCGCGTTGGATTGTCGCCGCGCCCGGCCGCGTCAATGTCATCGGCGAGCACACGGATTATAACGACGGTTTTGTCCTGCCAATGGCGATCGAATTTTACACGGTCATGGCCGCTGACTGTGGCACAGGCGTCTCGCCGGTAAGTTCCCCCCCGACAAACGGGCAAGATGCCCGCGCCACTGCCGGCAAGGCCTCGTTCTCGATCTTCGACACGCTGTTCAAGGAAACCGTGCAGATTGAAGTTTCGAAGCCGGTTCTCCGGGGCGAGCCGAAATGGTCGAATTACATGCGGGGCGTCATCGCCGGCT
>DATJYM010000230.1:0-24705 GCA_035499615.1 Candidatus Acidiferrales bacterium
GTCAGGGACCAGAACGTCAATGCCGACTTTGCCTTTCACACCGTGGCGGAGCGATACGTCATGGCCCTCGTCTCGGCGAATGACGAATACCTTCGCGAACGCGCAAACGACATGCGCGACCTGACAGCGCGGGTGCTGGACAACCTGCTCGAGGTTGAGGACGAATTCGACCTGCGCCACCTCGCCGAACCGTGTGTTCTGGTCAGCCACGACCTGAGTCCGTCCACCACCGCGCAGTTGGACAAGAGATTCGTGCTGGGGTTCGCCACCGACATCGGCGGGCAGACTTCGCATACCGCCATCATGGCGCGGTCGCTGGGCATCCCCGCCGTCGTCGGCCTCCAAACCGTCAGCCAGGAACTGGACAGCGGCGACTACGCCCTGCTGGACGGCTACAACGGCACGGTCATCGTCAATCCGACCGACCAGACGTTGTTTGAATACGGCCAACTGGCGAAAATCAAGGCGTCGCTGGCGGAAAAACTTCGGGAAATCCAACAACAACCCGCCGTCACACTGGACGGCAAATTCATCCATCTTTCGGCGAACATCGAGGATCAGAATGATATCGAATCGGTGTTGGCGCATGGCGCCGAGGGCGTTGGCTTGTTCCGCACGGAATATCTTTTTATCAACCATGAAAAACTGCCGACCGAGGAGGAGCAATATCAGTCCTACCGCAAGGTCGCCGCGGCGTTGAAACCCAATCCGGTCATCATCCGGACGCTGGACCTGGGTGGCGACAAATTCGCTTCGCATTTGCAACTGGCCAAGGAGATGAATCCGTTTCTGGGCTGGCGCGCCATCCGGTTTTGCCTGGCGCAACCCGAGCTGTTTCGCGCCCAGCTCCGCGCCATTTTGCGCGCCAGCGCCGAGGGCAATGTCAAAATGATGTACCCGATGATTTCCGGTCTGGAAGAATTGAACCAGGCCAACGCCCTGCTGGAAAAGTGCCGGACCGAACTGCGCGCCGAGGGACAGCCGTTTGACGAAAAAATGGAAGTCGGGGCGATGATTGAAATTCCCTCCGCTGCGCTCATTGCCGACGTGCTGGCTCCCCGGGTAAAATTCTTCAGCATCGGCAGCAACGACCTCATCCAATATACGCTCGCGGCCGACCGTACGAACGAGAAGGTTTCACATCTTTATGAGCCCACGCACCCGGCGATCATCCGCCTCATCAAAACCACGGTGGATGCGGCGCATCGGCACGGCATCTGGGCGGGTGTTTGCGGTGAAATCGCCGGCGATCCCGTGCTGGCGCCGCTGTTGATCGGTCTGGGTGTGGATGAACTCAGTGCCGCGCCGACCGTGGTCGCCCAGGTCAAATACATCGTCCGCCGCCTCAAACTGAACGAAGCCCAGGCGCTGGCCGAGTTTGCGCTCCAGTGTGAATCACCTCTGGAAATACACGCGCGCTGCCGGGAACTCGCCCGCCAGACGGCCCCGAGTCTTTTTGAAAACAAATCATGAAGATTATCATCCTGGCCGCCGGCTATGCCACCCGGCTGTATCCCCTCACCCTGACCCAGCCCAAGCCGTTGCTGCCCGTCGCCGGCAAACCGATGGTGGAGCACGTCCTCGACAATCTCGCCCCCATCGCGGGCATTGACCGCGTTTACGTGGTGACCAACGCGAAATTCGCAGGTCATTTCCAGAAATGGTCGGACCATTATCGCGCCACCAAATCCAAATTTGACTTCACGGTGGTCAACGATGGTTCGACCGATGACGCCAACAAACTCGGCGCCATCGGTGATATTCATTTCGTTCTCCAGACCCGGAAGGTAGAGGACGACCTCCTCATTGTGGCCGGCGACAATCTGTTCAGCGAAAAACTGGGCGGCTTTGGAAAATTCTGCCACGAGAAAAATGCGCCGGTCCTGGCGCTTTACGACGTGGGGGATTTGGAACAGATCAAAAAGTATAACTCCATATCCGTGGATGCCGCCGGCCGCATCACGTTTTTCGAGGAAAAGCCGAAAAACCCGACCAGCACACTGACCGGCATCGCGCTATATTTTTACCCGAAAACCGCGATCCCGCTCATCCGACAGTACATGGCCGAAGGCAACAACCCCGACCAGCCGGGCCGATTGGTCCAATGGCTTTACTCGCGCACGGCGGTATATACCTGGCGCGTGCCGGGCCTCTGGTTTGACATCGGCTCGAAGGAAACACTGGAGGAAGCCAACCGGATTTTCGCGAAGCTTTGACGCGGGAAATTACCTCGCCGTCAAGACGACGTAATTTTTTTTACCTTTGCGCAACAGAACATGCTTGCCGAAGAGCAAGTCGTTGCTCGTGACCGCCCGTTGAAAACTCGATTCACGAACGTTGTTGATATTCACGCCACCGCCTTCGATGTCCTTGCGTGCCTGACCCTTGGACGGGCTCAAACCGGCGTGAACCAGGAGTTCGACCAGCGGGAAACCCGTCCCGTCCAATTTTGATTTTTCAATTTCCTTCGTCGGCACTTCGCCAACGATCTCATGGAAAGTGCTTTCGGCAATTCCTTTCAGTTCGCCGCCAAATAGAATCTCGCTCGCACGAATAACCTCCTGAGTTGCTTCTTTCCCATGAATCAATTCAGTCATGGCTTTAGCCAGCATTCTATGAGGAACGCGAAGGCCAGGATTGTCTGCCAGGTGCTTTTTTGAACCTTCGATTTCCTCTTGTTTAAAAAACGTAAAATAATTCAGGTAACGAAAAACATCAGCATCGGCGGTGTTAATCCAAAACTGATAAAATTTATAGACGCTGGTGCGTTGGGGATCGAGCCAGATGGCGCCGGCTTCGGTCTTGCCGAATTTCGTGCCATCGGCGTTGGTGATGAGCGGCAACGTCAGACCGTAAGCCGATTTGCCCAGTTTTTTCCGGATGAGGTCGATGCCGGCGGTGATGTTGCCCCATTGATCGCTGCCACCGATTTGCAGTTCGCAGCCGTGCTTCTCGCAAAGCACCAGAAAATCGTACGCCTGCAGCAACATGTAACTGAATTCGGTGTAGCTGATGCCAACCTCACGGTCTTCCATTCGCGCCCGGACACTTTCCTTCCCGACCATCTGGTTGACGGAAAAATGCTTGCCGATGTCGCGCAGGAAATCGAGGAATGAAACGTTTGCCGTCCAGGAAGCATTGTCCACGAGCCGGGCCGGATTGGTCCTGGTTTCAAAATCGAGCAACCGTTTGAGCTGTTCCTTCACGCTGGCGATGTTGCGTTCCAGCACTTCTTTGGTGAGCAACTGCCGCTCCTGTGTCTTGCCACTGGGATCGCCGATGGAACCGGTCGCCCCACCGGCCACGGCAATGGGATGATGGCCGAGCAACTGAAACCGCCGGAGCGCGAGCAAGGGCACCAGATTGCCAACGTGCAGGCTGTTGGCGGTTGGATCGAACCCACAGTAAAGTGTGAGGGGCGTGGATACTTTTTTTGCAAGCTCCGGCGCATCGGTGCAATCGGCAAGAAGTCCCCGCCATTTCAATTCTTCCAGAATGCTCACCTCGGCAGAATAAATTGCCGGTTTCCAATTGCCAATGGCCAATTCAGCCAAACCACCTCACGCAAAGCCGCAAAAACGCAAAGCAATTTAACTTTGCGCCTTGGCGTCTTTGCGTGAAAATCCGCGCGTGTCACAATTGCTGAAATCGTCCGGCGCGATGGCCGTCGCCACGTTCACCAGCCGCATCCTGGGCATGGTGCGGGAAATCGTCTATGCCCAGTTCATGGGCGACACCTGGGTCGCGGGCGTCTTTAAATTTGCCTTCACGATTCCGAATCTTTTCCGAAGGTTGCTGGGCGAGGGCGCATTGACGGCGGCATTCATTCCCATCTTCAAGGAAAAGGAAAAGACCCACGGCGAAACCGAGATGTGGCGCGCGGCTAACGCGGTGATTTCGGGCCTGGTCATTGTGGCGAGCGCGGTCGTGGGGCTGGTCCTGCTCGGCCTCTCCCTCGCGCTGGCGGTGCACCAATTCGACGCCAAAGCCGAGCTGCTGTTGCGGTTGCTGCGGGTGATGTTCCCCTACATGTTGCTGGTCTGTGTCGCGGCGGCATTCATGGGTATGTTGAACGCCCGGGGCCATTTTTTCATCCCGGCGATGGGTGCGACCGCCCTCAATGTCGTGATGATCGGCTCTGTTCTCTGGCTGGCGCCGAAATTTGGCACGGACCTGCCACCGGGATTGCGATTGCCCCGGCAGATTTTCGCGCTGGCGTACGGCGTGCTGGCGGCCGGAGTGGCCCAGGCCGCGTTTCAATTGCCAACGCTCTGGCGCGACGGCTTCCGTTACCGGTGGGTTTCCCCGTGGCGCAACGAGACCGTCCGCCTGGTGGTGACCCGCATGATCCCTGCGACCGTCGGCGTCGCTGCGTTTCAAATCAACGTGACGCTGGTCCAATTCCTCGCCGTCTCGGTCGATCCGCAAATCAACGCTTCCTTTGATTACGCCGTGCGCCTGATGGAACTGCCGCAGGGCATGTTCGGCATCTCGCTGGCGACGTATTTGCTGACGGCCTTGAGCACCCTGGCCGCGGAAAAGAAATTCACGGAATTTCGCGCCACCCTGCGGCACGGGCTGAGCACGCTGCTCTTCGCCAACCTAATCGCCGCCATTTTGCTTGCCGTGCTGGCCGAACCCATTGTGCGCCTGCTGTTTGAACACGGCCACAAATTCACCGCCGCCTCCACCACTCGCGCGACATTCGCGCTCCAATGTCTCGCCCCCGGCCTCGTGGCTTTTTCCTCCGTCAACGTCCTGGCGCGGGCGTTTTTCGCGCTGGGCGACACCCGGACGCCGATGAAAATCAGCGTGTTCTGCCTCACGCTGAATCTGCTCCTGGCGGGCGCGCTCATCCTGCCTCTGCGACAAGGTGGCCTCGGTCTGGCGAACACGGCCACGTCCATCTGCAACGTCGGTTTGCTGTTCTACTGGCTGCGCCGGAAACTCACCACCCTGGAAATGAAAGCCCTGCGGGCAACCCTCTTGCCGCTGGCCGTGGCCGGGACCCTGGCGGGATTGGTGGCGTGGTACGGTTGGCAATTTTGGGAGGGCAAAATCGGCCACGCGACCATAGTGCTGAAAATCGGCGCGGTATTTGTGCCGGCAGGAATCGCCGGCCTGGTTTACTGGGTAACGGCCCTGGTGTTCAAAATACCGGCCGCCAGAGAAATGACGGAGTTCGCATTGGTGAAGTTCAAACGGTAGGGCGGGCGCCGCGCCTGTCTCTATATTATTTTGGAAGATGGAAACAGGCTGGAAACCTGTCCTGCGCAAGTTAAACCGCCACGACGGCGATCCAACAGCTTTGGCCGAACTTCGCGTTGAATTTTTCCACCAGTGCTCCGGCAGCGGAAACATTTTCTACCACGGCAAACGTGGTCGAGCCGCTGCCGGACATGAGCGCCGCCAGAGCGCCGTTTGTCCGGAGAAATTCCTGAAACAGGGCAAGCAGCGGGTACTTCTCCAACACGGGCGCCTCGAGAGAGTTGAAGAAGCCGTCGACGTCGGCGGGCCATTGATTGGTTTGCAGCTTTGAAATCAATTCCCGGGCACGCCCCGGCCGGCCGTTCACGGCGGCGGGAAACCGTGACAGCGCCTGATACGCCCATGCGGTCGAGACCCCGAAGCCCGGATGAATCAAGAGAAACGCCTTGTCGCGCAAGGCTGGAAAAGGAGCCAGCGGTTGGATTTGTTCACCGCGGCCGCCGGCCAAGGCCGGTTGGTTTTGCAGGAAGAACGGCACGTCCGAACCGAGCAACACCGCCAGTTCGTTCAATTTGGCCGGCACGAGCGGCTGGCCGAAAAGTTCATTGAGAGCCAGCAGCGTGACGGCGGCGTTGCCGCTGCCGCCGCCGAGACCGGCCGCCAGGGGAATTTTCTTTTCCACATGAATCTTTACGCCGTCGCTGATTTTTGCCGCCTGCAAAAAAACGGCGGCCGCGCGATGGACCAGGTTTTGCGCGTCAACGGGCAGGTTCGCGTCGGAGCAGGAGAGTTCGAAACCGGTGCCGCCGCGCGTAAAGGTCAGCCGGTCGCATACGTTGACGGGATGCAGGACGGTTTCCAGTTCATGAAAACCGTCGGCGCGCCGGCTGAGGATATTCAGCAGCAGATTGACTTTGCAGGGCGATTTTTTTTCCAGGCGCATCAGGCCTCTACTAATGCAAAACGCGCCAACAGACGGTGGTTGGCGCGTGGGTCAAAAGCAATTTCGACACGTTCAGTTATCGATCACCTGGAACCGGCTGCCGGGAATCAATGGAGCTATATCGCCACCTTGAATGCCCACGTAAGTATGGGTGTCATACAACGGGTCGTCCGGCAATCCGGGCCGGTAGTTGTCGGGAAAAGCCGGGTGGGGCGAGAGGTAACTGGTAAAAATGGGATGATACGGCGGGAACGGAAAAGTAACGATTTCATAGAGTCCCACCCCGGTGCGCGCCATGGTTCGGTTGAAACCGCTGACAAATCCAACAGTACGGCCGGCTTCGGGCGAATCAAACACGGCGGTCTGCTCCACGGACCGGCGCCATTCGCCGCCGCGGATGATTTCGGCGGAATTACTTATGCCGCGGCCGAGTTTCTGCTCCGGCCCGGCGCAACCGGAAGTGAACGCAGCGGCCAAGGCAACCGCGCCGAGAAGGAAAAGTGCGTTACGCATAAATTCTCAAGTTGACAACCGAAGCTTACGGCAATTCACAGGGATGTAAAGCCCGTTTTGCACATGCCGGTCTTATGGCCCGGAGGCCGTTTCCGCCGCGCGCGCCCGCTTCTTTTCCCGGCGATCCCAATACCAGGCAATCCAGACGGTGATTTCGTAAAGCCCCTGCAACGGCACGAACATGACCAGTTGTGTGATGGGTTCGGGTGTCGTGAGCACGGCGCCGAGGATCAAATTAATCACAATCATGTAACGCCGCGCCTTCGCCAGGGTGCGATAATCAATCACGCCGATTTTTACCAGCGTCAAAATCACCACCGGCAACTCAAAGCCCAGGCCCATACCGAGCATGAATTTGCAGACAAAACCGATGTAATCCTCGGCGCGCCACTGGAGCGCGCCGAAGCCGAGCCATTGCGAGTACATCTGCGCCGCGGCCAGGGCGACCGGCATCAGCGCGAAATAGCAAAACGCCACGCCCGTCAGAAACAGGCCGACGCCGATGACCAGTCCTTGATAAACGTATTTGCGCTCGCGGATTTTCAATGCCGGAAAGACAAACCCGGCGATAAAGTAAAAAATGAACGGCGAAGCCAGCAACGCGCCGCCGTAAAGCCCGACCTGGAAGGCCACGACAAATCCACCCGCCGGGCTCAGGTTGACCAGTTCGATGTTCATCTTCCGCACCGCGGCCACGGCGGCCGGATCGGGGTTGATCCGCCAGCCGAGGACCCGGTTGGTGCCAAGCAGGAGCGGTTCCACGGTGACCGCAACGAAACGGTTGCTTCCCAAATTGAGGGATTTTTCCTGCGCCGGGGTGATCTGAAAATTGCCGACATGGTTCGTGCCGAAGCTGACGACCACGGTTTGATTTTTGTTCGGATGGTAATTATAGGCATGGTCCAGGGGCCACTTGATGATTTGGACGACATGGTTGGCCCCAATCAGGCAGAGGATCATCCCCAAAAACAAGGCGACAATGCTTTTGATGAGTACCCAACGAAAGTCTTCGAGGTGTTCGAGAAAAGTTTTAACCGGGCCGCCTTCGGCCTCGTCGGGACGTTCCGGTTCGTTGTCGCCGGCCATGCCGAAAACCCCCGCCGTTAAGCCTTCGGCGGATGGGTGGATTGGGAAACGGCTTGTCCGGACTGTGAAGGACCATCCGTGACGGACTTGTTGGGGGTCGCGGGTTTATCCTCCGCCGCGTTCTGAATCTCATCCGTCACTTCGCGGGTCGCCTTTTTGAATTCCTTGATGCCCTGTCCCAGACCGCGGGCCAGTTCGGGAATCTTTTTGGCGCCAAATAAGAGCAGGACGGCCAACAGCACAATGACCCATTCCCACCCACCCAGCAAAGCTGCAAACATGACATTCATAAGTTTTGTCGAGCCTTCGACACGTTACGCCCGGTTCATCGGTTAGTAAAGGGTCAAAAAATGGGAGGGACGGCGTGCCCCCGTCCCTGTTTGTCTCGGAAAGGAAGGGACGCCGACACGGCATCCCTCCCAAAATCAGGCGCCGGTTTTGGGATGCAACAGCACAAAGTCGTCGCGGCGGTTCTGCGACCAGGCCGATTCGTCGTGACCGGGATCCGTCGGTTTGTCCTTGCCGTAGCTGAGGGTGCGGATGCGGGCCGGATCCACGCCCAGTTTGGCCAGGGCCTGGCGGGCGGCCAGCGCGCGCCGTTCACCCAGCGCGCGGTTGTACTCCTCGGTGCCGCGCTCGTCGCAATTACCTTCGATGAGCAGCTTGGTGCTGGGATCGGAACTCAAAGCCGACGCGACGGATTGAAGATTCGCGTCTTCACTGTGCCGGATGGCGGAACTGTCAAAAGCAAAATGAATCGTGTAATTCGCCAGCGCGGCGCGGTCTTCGGTCATGTTTTCAAATTCCTGCATATTCGCCTGCTGACCACCGCCGGGCTGATTGCCGCCCATGGTGCCGCCCGGAGGCAGTTCACCAACCTGGCCGCCTTGCCCGTTCGGAATGGGTGTGACGCCGACGGGTTTGTGATTTCGGCAACCAGTGGCGGCAAGAGTCACCGCTAGAACAAGGGTCATAGGGTAAACCAGCTTCATCATTTTCATAATTTTTCCTTCGGTTAAAGGTTGGTTAAAACAGTTAAAATTCATCTCGCCCAGGCCGGTTCGGAATCGCTGCCCAAAATCTGGTGAATATCCTTGACTTGTTTTGTGTACACGTCAAGCAAAGACAACACGTAATGCCCGCCGGTGCGCCGTGCGTAAATGAGCGTCCGCGAATTCGGCGACCACGAGGGATCCTCGCCCCGCACCAGAATGACAGGTGGCGCGCTGCCATCCGCCGGCATGACGCAAATGTCAAACTCACCCGCCTGCATCGTGAAGGCGATCCATTTGCCGTCGGGCGACCAGTCCGGCTCCGTCGGATTCGGCGTGCCGGGAGTGCGGATCACCTGCACCTCGCCGCCGCCGGCGGGAACCTTGGCCAGCACACGGCGTTCGTGGATCTTGGTGGCGAAACAAATCCATTGCCCATCGGGCGACCAACAGGGGGATGAATCCTCGCTGGTCGAGGTCAGCTTTCGCGGATGGGAACCGTTGGCGTTGGCGACCCAGACGTTCGGGCTGCCGCTCTCGCTCATCACCATTGCCACCCGCGAGCCATCCGGTGAGACCGCTGGACTAATGTTGGAACCGGTGTAATGCGCAATGTCGTCCCGCTCGCCGGTAGTCAGATTGTGGTAAAAAATGTCCGGATTGCCGCGTTTGTATGAGTTGTAATAAAGGGCCGATCGACCGGGTGCCCAGGCGGGCGCGGAAACGATGGTGCCGTCGTGCGTCACGGCCTGGTAGTTGTGCCCGTCGAAATCGGCAATGTAGATCTCGCCATTACCATTGGACGCTTGAACCTTGAATGCGATTTGGGTTTGCGCAATGCCCTTTTTGCCAGTAATGGCAAATACAATATCATCAGTCAACGCATGCGCCTGACGGCGCAACGTTGCACCGTTATAACTGCGAGAGAACAATGTCTTCTTGCCAAAACGGTCCACGACGCGGCCCACCACACTGCCGGTGCTGCTGCCGCTGATTTGGTATTGTGCGGTCTCAGGACTCACAAAGGTGAATCCCTGGACATAGAGGTCAAATTTCAAAATCGCCGTGACCTCGCTGTCAAAGCCTTCAATGGAAACGGGGATGGGCCTGGTGTTGCCGAGGCTGGAGACGGGCCGTGTAATTTGAATTTCATTTTGATCATTCTGACCGCGGGCCAAAGCGACCGCAAAGACGGCAAACAAAACCGGCAGACAAATGTTAAGGCAATTTTTCATTCGAGCATTTTTCTAAGTTGGGGATTAAAGTTGATGGTGTAGGTCCGCTGTTTGTCGGTGCTGCCTTCCGGAAAGGGCGCAACATACGAGACACGCTCAAGGGTTTTTTGCACCGAGGCGTCCAGGGCACCGTCGCCCGAGGAATCGACAATACGCGCGGATATCACGGTGCCATCGCTGGCAATGGTTATGGTCGCTTTGACGTTTTCGTTTTCGTTGGCAACGTTGTCCAGCGGGACCTGTGCCCAGGCCTGGTCATAGACACTCTTGACGGCGCTGGCGTAATTGGCATAGGCCACGCTGCTGTTGCCGGGCATGTCCACCGTGGTGCCCGGTGAAAAATTCTGCTTCAAACTCCGGATGGCCTTGCGCAAGGCCCGCGCTTGTTGCGTAGAATTGTCCGGGGTCGAGGTGTTTCGCGGCGCGTTGCGTTTCACGAGGTGAGTATCGACTTGAATCTTGTGCTCCTGGGATTTCTCCGGCGCCGGCGCCGGTTTGACGGGGTCGGGCTTTACCACCGGTTCCGGCGTCGGCTTCGGCGGCGGTTGGCTGACGACCGGTTGCGGGGCCGGCGGCTGGGGCGCGGGTTGCACGACCGGCGGCGGCGGCTGGGCGTTCCGGACCCCGCTGGCAAATGGTGCGTCAATCAGATTGGCGGGGATGACATCGAGCACCTGCAAATCGTCCGCCTTGGGCCGGGGCGCGAAAAACGCCGGACCAACCAGCAAAATGACGAACAGCAACAGGTGAACACCTGCCGTGGCCAGAACACACTTTTTTTGCAACCGGTTCATTTGGTCGGTTCGGTGCGGAGCGAGTAGCGCGTGATGCCATTGCGCTGGCAGCCGTCAATCACAGCGGCAATGTACTTGTAGGGATCGTCCTGGTCTGCCCGGATATAGACAATGATGTCCGGATTCGCCCGATGGTCCGCCGCCAACTGCGCGATCATTTCATCAAATGGCAGCCGCCGCCGGTCAAGCGCGTACACCCCTGTGGCGCTGACTTCGACGGTGCGGATGTCGTGTTTGTTCACAAATTTGTCCGGCTGGCCGCCGCGCGGGAGCTTGAGGTTGATGCTCTGCTCCAGCAACGGCGTGGTGATGACGAAAATGATGAGCAACACGAACGCCAGGTCGAGCAGCGGCGTGATGTTGATTTCGCTCAACGTCACCAGATAACTCCGTTGTGAAAATCGTCTCATTCTTCCTCGAGAAATTCCGATTCCATTTTGGAAACGAAATCCTGCGCAAAATTGTCCAGTCCGACGGTAAACACCCGCAAATTATGTACCAGCCAGTTGTAGCCAAACATGGCGGGAATGGCCACCAACAAACCGGCCACGGTGGTGATGAGGGCCGCCGCCACGCCCGGCGCCATTGCCGCCAGCGTCGCCGTGCCCTGTTGGGCAATGCCGCCAAATGCGCTCATCACGCCCCAAACCGTGCCGAGCAGGCCGAGAAATGGCGCGCCGCTCACCGCAATGGCCAGCCAAATCAACCCCGATTCCAATTTCAACGATTCCTGCGCCACGGCATTTTCGAGGGAACGTTTGACGTGCTCCATGTTCTTGAGCGACACGCGCTGCCGGCGCCGTTCGCCGCCGGGACCGCGCAATCGGGCGTCGAGTTCCGAGCAGCCCGTTCGGTAAACCTCATACAAGGGACAGCCCTCGACCTGCAGTTTGCGGTCATACAGGTCGAGCACAGACTTTTGCGAACGGAACTCCTCGTTGAAATAATAATTCAACCGGAGGGCGCGGCGCATCTGGAGGGTCTTGTAAACCATCTTGGACCAGGCGACGATGGAAAGGACGAACAAGCAGGCGATAACGCCTTTAGCTTCCGGCGTCGCCTGTTTCCACACATAAACGAGTTCCGCTTGATTAGAAGCGGCCCCCACGACAGCAAACGATAGTACGTTCATCATGCCGACAAATTAACCTGGTCGTGAGGAACCGATGCTGCGGCCAAGCGGCAGGCGGTCGAGCAAACTTCCTGCCCTCACAAATTACTACCCGCCCGCCCGTGAAATGCAATGACTTTTTGCGGAAAAATTTGAAGCGACGACGCCAGGGCTCTCACGGCCTGCCGCACCCGCGCATTCTCCCATCCGCGCGTCCGGTTAAACCGCGCACCCAGCCACGGCAGCCGGAGAATCCGTTTTCCCTCAAGACGCGCGGCCAGCAAATGGAAGTTTGATTGTGTGGACGCGTCCGGCCCGGGCGGTGACATCAAAACAACGCGCGCCCGGACCCTGGCCCGCGACGGCAATGCTTCCAGAGTGAGCAAAGCCTGGTTTACCGCACCCAGCCGGTTCGGACAGACGACAATCGGCGTGGCCCGCAAGGCCGCGATCAAATCACGCGAATTAAAGTCTTCGCCGAGCGGACTCAGCAAACCTCCCGCGCCTTCGATGAGCAAAATGTCAAAGCGCTTTTGCATCGCGCAGACATGCGCGAGCACCTCGGCGAGCCGGACACGCCTGTGTTCGAGACGCGCAGCCAGCAAAGGCGCGAGGGGAGCGCGAAAATGCCACGGGTTGATTTGATCGAGGGTGGCAGCACCATTCAGGACGCCGTGAAGCACACGGGCGTCATCACGTCCACCGGAGCAAACGGGTTTGAGCGCCGCCACTTTGATATCATTTTCCCCAAGATACCGGGCCAGCAGCGCCGTCAGTACGGTTTTGCCGACCCCCGTGTCCGTGCCGGTAATGAAGAAAGCCTCTTGTCTCATGCCGGTGATATCAAAGCGGAAATGCCCGCGACAGGCGATTAAAACCGTTGACGATTCCGTCATGGTTGATTTAACCTGCGCGACTCGCTGACAATCGAATTTAATTGTGAACGTCACCGTTGAAAATCTGGCCCCGTGCAAAAAATTGCTCCGGGTGGAAGTGGATGTGAAGGCCGTGGATGAGGCCTTCGATTCCATGACGAAGGAATTTCAAAAGCAGTCGTCTCTGCCCGGGTTCCGGCCCGGCAAGGCACCCCGCGCCATGGTGCTCAAAAAATATGGAGGGGAGATCAAAGATGAGGTCAAACGCAAGTTGGTCAGTGAGGCCTATCGCAAGGCGGTGGAGGAAAAGAAGATTGACGTGGTCGGCCAGCCGGACATCGAGGAAATCCAGTTTGGCCCGGGCCAATCCCTGCAATTTGCCGCCACGATTGAGACCGCGCCGGAATTTCCGCTGCCGGACTACAAGGGCCTGCCCGCCCGGCGCGAGGCGAAGTCGGTTACGGACGCAGACGTGGATCACGCGCTGAAACTGCTGGCACAGCAACACATGAAGTTTGAGACCGTCGTGCGCGAACTGCGGCCGGGCGACATCGCCGTGGTGAACTACACCGGCACGTGCGACGGCAAGCCCATCGCCGAAATCGCGTCCACGGCCAAAGGATTGGCCGAACAGAAAAATTTCTGGGTGGACGCCGGGTCGGAGAGCTTCCTGCCGGGCTTTGCCAATCAGCTCCTCGGCGCCCGGGCGGGCGACCGGCGCACGATCAACACGGATTTTCCCGCCGGTTTCGCCACCAAGGAACTTGCGGGCAAAAAAGGCGTCTTCGACGTGGAACTGGCCGAGGTGAAGGAAAAAATATTACCGGTGATGGACGACGCCTTCGCCCAAAAATACGGGGCGGAAAACATGGAAAAACTGCGCCAGGGCGTGCGCCGCGACCTGGAAAACGAGCTGGCTTATTCCCAGACCAAGGCGGTTCGCGGCCAGATTGTCCGCGGCCTGCTGGACCGGGTGAATTTTGACCTGCCGGAGACGGCGGTGGCGCACGAGACGCGCAACGTGGTTTATGATATTGTGCGGGAAAATTCGCAACGCGGTGTGGCGCGCGATGCGATTGAAAAACAGAAGGACGAGATTTATTCCGCCGCGACGCGAAGCGCGAAGGAACGCGTGAAACTGGCGTTTTTGATACAGCGCATTGCCGAGAAGGAAAACATCAAGGTGTCGCAGGAGGACGTCCTGCGGCGGGCGCAGACTCTGGCGGCGATGTATCAAATCCCGCCGGACAAATTCCTCAAGGATTTGCAGAAGCGCAACGGGGTGATGGAGCTGTACGACCAGGTGGCGCATGAAAAGGTGCTGGCTTTCCTGGAACAAAACGCCAGAATTGAGGACGTGTCACCGGCACCGGCGGGAACCAGCGCCGCACCGGGTTAACTGGTTAACTGATTGGTTACTTCCGGCCTTGCCGGAGCGTCTCTGGTTACACGGGTCCGGGCTCAAGCCGCAACTTTGGCCGCGACACGGAGTTTATTGAATCAGCGCGGACCGCCGCGGTTTATTTGGCAAGATGAAAAGTTTCAGCGTTTTCTCGTTTTTGTTCCTTACGGCCCTGACGGCCGCCGCCCAAACCGGCACCAATGCGGTCGCGAACCGCCCCATGTCCCTTCAGGATTGCATCAAGGAATCCCTGACGCACAACTTTGACGTGCAAATCGAGCGCTACAACCCGCAAATCGCGCTTTATATTTTAAATGCAGCGTACAGCGGCTATGATCCGACGTTCAACTTTACGGGCCAGCATAATTACAACAATAGTGGTCCCCGCTACGAGAATGGCCAGCTCATCCTTGGGTCGGTGTCCGAACAGAACAATTTTAATTCCGGCTTTAACGGGGGAACTCCCTGGGGGATGACTTATAATCTCAGCGGCAACGTTTCGGACAGTAACATCGGGACCAACAATAGCTTCGGGCTTCATAACAACTTCGGAGCGATCTCCCTCCAGGTCACCCAGCCGCTGCTGAAAAATTTCTGGATTGATACCACGCGACTGAATATTCGTGTCGCCAAAAACCGGCTGAAATTTTCCGAGCAAGGCCTCCGCCTGCAGCTGATCACCTCAGTCACCGCGGTCGTCAACGCCTATTACGAACTCATCTTTGCGCAACAGAACGTACAGGTGCAACAGGAAGCGCTGAACCTGGCCCAGACGCAGCTCGACCAGGACAAGCAACGGGTGCAGATCGGCACACTGGCCATCCTGAGCGTGCAGCAGGACGAGTCCCAACTGGCGCAGAGCCAGGCGAATTTAATCGCCGCCCAAAGCACGCTCGACACAGCCGAGAACACCCTCAAAAACCTGTTGACCGACAGTTACTCCCAATGGCACGACGTGGACATTCAGCCCACAGCCACGCTGGAGGCGACGCCACAATCGTTTGATTTGCAGAACAGTTGGAATGCGGGCCTGAATCAACGCCCGGACCTGTTGCAGGCCAAGCTGAACGTGGAAGAGCAAGGCATCGAGTTGAAATACTACCGCAACCAGCTTTTCCCCGAAGTGGATTTGATTGGTACCTACGGTTTCAACGGGTCGGGAGGATTATCCAGCGATTACAACGGCACGTTCAACCAGCTCGGCCAGGGTAGTTCGCCGTTTTACAGCTACGGCGCGGCGTTGACCATGCCATTGAGCAACGTCGGGCCGCGCAACCAATACAAATCCACCAAGGCGACGTTGCAACAGATCTTGTTGCAACTGAAACAGCTCGAACAAAATGTCATGGTGGAAATTGACAATGCCGTGAAAACCGCACAGTCCGATTACGAGAGCGTGCAGGCCACCCGGCAGACGCGCGTTTACGCCGAGGCTGCTCTCGATGCGGAGCAAAAAACCTACGCCGTCGGCAAAGCCACCACCTTCGAAGTCTTGACCTATCAAAACAACCTGACCGGCGCCCGCTCGCAGGAAATCCGCGCGCTCGCCAATTACGACGAAGCGCTCGCCGCTTTGGCGCAGCAGGAAGGCACCACCTTGCAGCAATACCACATCAACCTCGAGCCGAAATAGTTTTCCTCGTCGTTCTCATTCTCCTCCTGGTCCTCGAAAAGCGGAATTCGATTACGAAGACGACGACGAGGAGGAGGATTGGAAATCACCAGAATTGCCACGCCCCGCGCCAGACCACCCAGACCCCCAGTAGAAAATTCGTGATGGCGTGTGCCGTCATCGCGTCGCCCAGACGGTTCTTGCGCAATACCAGACCTTGATACGCCATGCCGCACAGAATGCCCGCCAGCCATTGGAAATGGGACGCGCCAAAAATGGCCGCCGCCACAAAAAAAGGCAGAGGTAAAAATCGGTTCAGCGGCACGGACAGGAAATCTGGTTTCGCGATGTAGCGGTACAGGAATGAACGGTAAAAAACCTCTTCCAGGGGCGGTACGACCAGCGTCGAACCGAGAATGCGCGTCACGATCATCAACCAGGCGAGCATTGAATTTTCGTCAAATTCCGTGTGAGGATTCCAAACCACCGCGCTCTTCATGAATTTCGGATAAAACGGGTCCAATCCGACCCACAGGACGAACACACCGATGCCGACAATGACCGCTTCCCAACTCATGGCCCAGCGCATTTCGGGAACCCACGGCCGCATTTCCCAAATCAACCAGACTGCGACCAGGGTTTTGGCAAAGTAGAACCAATATGCCGACGCCGCGCCGAATTGTCCCTGACAAGACGTCAGGACGAGGAAAATCAGAAACGGCACCACCCGGGCCATTATCGGCGATGTTCCCAGGAACCTTTTCAGGAATTGCACGCGATAAAATGGCGTGAATGCTATCGCTGACTCAAGCTCAGAACGTTCGTTTCGGTTTCGCTCTGCAGGGTAACGGAATTCTTTGAAATCGCAGCCACCCGGAATTCATCCAGTCGATCGCCGACAAAGACCGTCTTGCCGTTCACAATCGCACAGGGGCGCGAGGCCGCCAGCAAAATGCCTTGCAGCTTCGGTTCCGGCGGTTTGGGCGGGACCACTACGACCATATTTGAACCGGGGGGCGGGTTGGTAACGATCGGCAGAGTAAGAGCGACCGGTGCCTTTCTCGAGGCCGCCGCCACCGGCAGTGGGGGCCGGGACAACGACAGGCCGATAAACATCCCGGCGGCGGCGAGCAGCAAAATAATCACCGCTGGTATCCACCAGTTGCCGCCTCCCTTCGGGTCGGTTTCGACGGGTGGCAGCGATGGCGGAGGGGATGGCGGCGTCTGTTGCTGGGCCTGCCGGGTTTGCTTGAGAGCGTCATTGATCAGGCTCATACGTGGATGTCTCCTTCCAATTCGCGGATGGCTCGGTTGACCATCCGGTAGTTGATGCGTTCGGACTGTTCCACAAAGCCGGCCAGCAGGGCCTTGTCACACACGGCATTGACCAGCCGTGGAATGCCGCCGCTGTAATGGAAGATGCGCCAGAACGCGGGTTGCGTGAATTGCGGTGTGGCATCCGCACCGGCCAGCTCCAGCCGGTGCAGGACGTATTGGCCGACCTCGGTGCGGGTCAGGGGCGCCAGATGATAACGCACCGTAATGCGCTGGCGGAGCTGCCGGAGGCGCGGATTGTTAAGTCGGTCACGCAATTCAGGCTGGCCGAGCAAAACGATCTGCAACAGTTTGCGGTCGTCCAGTTCGATGTTGGACAGCAGCCGCACCTGTTCCAGCAGGTCATCGGTCAAATCCTGCGCTTCGTCGATGATGAGGACGCAATCCCTGCCGTTTTGCGCCTGACGGAGCAGATGCTCATTGATGGTCGCGATCGTTTCCAGACGGTCGCGGCCCGTCACGTTCAGTCCGAACTCGGCGGCGATGGCCCGCACCAGTTCCTCCGCGCTCATGACGGGATTGAGAATCAGCGCGGTGGAGAACTGGTCGTCCAGCTGTTCGAGCAGCGCACGGCACAGCGTCGTCTTGCCCGCGCCGACCTCGCCGGTCAGCTGGACGAAGCCTTTGCGCTCGCGGATGCCGTAGAGCAAATGGTTGATCGCCTCGCGATGTTTTGTGCTGTGAAACAGGAAACGCGGGTTCGGGCTGATGTCGAACGGCGCCTGCGTCAGGCCATAATAATCCAGATACATGCCCGGTTATCAGCAGAAACCGTGCTCACCGGGAGAGGATATTTAACATTAAAAACCGGGCTAATTGCGCAGAATCCGGCGCACCGCATCCGCCAGGGCCTCCGCCTCCGCCGGCGTGCCAATCGTGATGCGCAGCCGGTTCTTTACCCCGGAAAAATTGAACCAGCGGACGAGGATTTTCTGCGTGCGCAACTTGTGTTGCCATTTGCGCGCGGTAAATCGCACCGGCTGGACAAAAATAAAATTCGTCCGGCTGGGGAATACCCGGAAACCCAGCTTCGTCAATTCGCGGCTTAACCACCCACGCGTGGCGATGATCTTTTTGAAATTGGCACGGTAGTATTTCAAATCGCTTAGCGTCGCCACGGCGCCAACCTGGCCGAGGCCGTTGACGTTGTAGCTGTCGCGGATCTTGTGCAGCGCGGCGATGAGATCGGAGTGGCCGACAAAATAACCCACGCGCTGGAAGCAGAGCGAGTAGGCCTTGGAAAATGTCCGCGCCACGAGGACGTGCGGATATTTCAGCGCGAGCCGCATCGCGTTTTCCTCCGCAAAATCGACGTAGGCCTCGTCCAAAATCACGACGCCCATTTGCGCGCGACAAAGCTTCTCGAGTTCCGACGTTTGGTAACCGCGCCCGCTCGGCGCATTCGGCGTCGTGACGTAAGTCAGTGCCGCGTCGAACTTCCAGGCACCGCCGCGTTTCAACTCGGTTACGGTCGGCAGGCTGAAATCCGGTTTGAGCGGCACGGGATTTTTTCGGGCGCCGTGAATATCCGCCAGCACCGGATACAGCGAATAACTGGGCGTTAAGTATTGCACCGTCGCAAATCGCAGCGGCGTCCTGGCAGAGCGCCGGTATCCTTCACTCGACCTTTTAGATGGGGGCGTCCCGCCGAACGCTGCTGCGGGTTCAACGAAACACCGCGTTGCCAGCGCCAGCAACTCATCTGAACCGTTGCCTACAATGATGTTGTCTCCATGACACGCGTGCAGCTTCGCCAGTTTCTCGCGTAACCCTTGTGCCGCCGGACTGGGATATAGCCGCAGCCGGCCGTCCGCTGCCGCCTTGACCGCCGCCAGGACCTTCGGCGATGGCGGATAAGGATTCTCGTTCGTATTGAGCTTGATCAAGCCCCTGATCTTCGGCTGTTCGCCGTAGACATAAGGGTGCAACTCGCGCACCAGCGGGCGGATCAATCGTTTCGGGATTTTCATTTAGCGGAACGAATTTCGGCAGAACGTCCATGAGCCCCCAACCCTTCAAGTTCGGCGAATTTTTTCACGGCGGGCAGCGCTTTTTTGAGCGAGGCACGATTGTACTCCACCACGCTGGTGCGGCGTTGGAATTGGTCCACGGTCAAGCCGGCAAACGACGCGCCCGCGCCGCCGGTCGGCAGGGTGTGGCTCGGCCCGGCCACGTAATCGCCCAACACCGTCGGCGACCACGGACCGAGGAAGATTGCGCCGGCCGTCAGGATGCCCTCGGAAACCTTGCGCGGATGGCGCGTCATGACTTCGCAATGCTCCGGCGCGAGCCGGTTGGCCAGCGCCACAGCGTCATCAAGCGACTTCACCTGAATCAGCCAGCCGTTGCTTTGCAGGGCGCGCTGGATGAATTCCCGCCGCGCCAGCTTCGGCATTTGTTTTGCAATTTCACGTTCAACCGCCTTCAATATTTTTGCCGAAGTGGTCACGAGCCAGACGCGTTCGTGGCCGGAACCATGCTCGGCCTGGGCCAGCATATCAGCGGCCAGGAATCCCGGATTGGCGGTGTCGTCGGCCAGCACGAGCAGTTCGCTGGGGCCGGGCAGCAAATCAATGGCGACGTGCCCGACCAGCAACCGCTTGGCGGCGACAACATAAGCGTTTCCGGGACCGAAAATTTTCTGAACCCGGCGGATGGTGCTGGTGCCGTAAGCCAGCGCCGCTATTGCCTGCGCCCCGCCAACACGGTAAATCTCCGTCGCGCCGGCGGCCCGGGCCGCGAACAGCAGCGCAGGATTGATTGAACCATCTTTGCGGCATGGCGTGCAGACGGCGATTTCCGGGCAGCCAGCAACCCGGGCCAGCGTGATGGTCATCAAGGCGGTTGAAACCAGCGGTGCCGTGCCACCGGGAATGTAAACGCCGACGCGCTGGAACGGATCGAATTTTTCGCCCACGCACGCGCCATGCGAATTTTTCGTGTGCCAGTTCTTGCGCAACGATTTTTTGGCGAAGTCAGCAATGTTTTTCCCGGCTTCCGCCACCGCCGCACGCAGGGGTTCGTCTGCCTTGAGCGATGCGGTCATGAGTTCGGCCTGGGACACGGCGAGTTGTTCGGTGGTCAACATCGCCCCATCATATTTTTCGGTGAACTCAAGCAGCGCGTCATCGCCGTGCACATAAACCGCTTGCAGGATGGCGCGCGTGCGCTGTTCGATTTCCGGGTCGAACAGGCTGGAGGCGGCGGTCAGTTCACGGAGCCGGCCGGCATAATTCGCATCGGTGTGGCGAATCACTTTCATAAGGTGGCAAGCCTACGGCAAAATGGAGGAATAAGAAAGCCGGAAGCGCATGCTGACACTGTCGAGACTACCTCGTATTTATCGTAAGCGGATTGCCTTTGGCCACTCCAGCCCAGATACGAGGTCTTGTGATTTGCCGTTCAACCGGGTAAAAGTGCCGAACATAGCTGGAACGGTCGCGTTTCTAACTCGGTTGAGCCGGCAAGGACTGGTGAAAGACCCAAATAGCCTTTGCCAATGATCGGTTGACCTGGACAGGACTGGATGTGGGTGGCCCGTGTCTTGGAACGTTCGGACTGAATATAGGTGAGGAACCTCCCCGCCCTGGTTGCGGGACGTTGAACTCCAAGGAGCCGTTCCGGTGCTTGACTTCTAAATGGGTGACGTTCAGTCATGCCATTGGTTGCCACATTTCTGAATAGAAGGTGCTCCGCATGACGCTTACATCTGAACGTCTTGTCCATGAGAACAAAAAAGTGATTTAATTACTTTAGGATGACGATAAAAAATGAGGATAAACCAGAAAGGCGTGCTTAAAAGCAAAGCGCCGAACAAAAGCACTGGTAACGGCGGAATATTGTGAGCTTGAGTGAATTGAAGGAATTCCGCATATAATTCTACCAAGTAGATCAGTGGTAATAACACTAGTAGGACCCGCCGCGCTTTATCGTATCCTCTGAGCGTAAAATAACAAAAAAGCACTCCGATCGGGCCAACGATGGAACCGAGCAACTGAAATGCCTCATCAAAGCCTACGGGATACGGTTTTGCCTTGTGTGTCAAGTATTCCACCCACTGATGTGGGTGCAAGAGAATCCATATCAAGGTAAAGCCCCACCCCCAACAGGCACAAGCAAGACACATTAAGGTAACTGAATGAATAATCTTCTGGATGGTCGTTGCATTTGGAAATTGTTCAGGATTATGGAATACATATTTCCAAATTACATAGAGGCAAAGAGCTAGGAAAAAGTAATCCATTGTTTGTTAATCATGACAAGGGTCTAATTGCATGGATTGCTTGGTGGCATATAAATTGATGGTGAATTGACGTTGCAGTTCGCGCAAGATTGTCCCGTTAATGGATTTTGCCCATTACCCGTTCCAAGAGACTCGCCCGGATCACTAAGATAATCCGCCATATCGAATGCTTCTTCAGCGGCTTGGAAAACATTCTTGGGCGGCACAGTTATCGGCGCCCCATTATAACCAGTTGCTTTAGAGTACCCCTGACCGACAGCTTCATCAACCCCTACACCAATTGCTTCAGCAGTCAAAGTCCTGGCTCCCAACCACGCTGCAAGACCTTCTGCCAGTTCGCCGACTGGCGACACGGCAATTGGAAGTGCCAAAGCAGCCGTAGCAACGGCCTGCCGTTGTTCTGCCGCCAGCTGGTTTTCCATTTGATTTGCAGATTGACCCAATGCTTGATTTGACCGTCTATTAAGGTCTGCCATGTAAGGATCAGGGTCATTCTCATTGTAGATGTCAGTCATGGCATTACAAAGACCAAACCAATCAACGAAATTTATCGGGCTATTCAAAAGGAAACCATAAAGATTAACTCCACCGATTTCCTGTATCGGGTCCCGATTCAGCCACCGCTGTAGATTCGGGTCATAAAACCGGAAGCCGTAATAGTAGAGTCCCGGACCGTCATCCCATTCCTTGCTGGAGAAACGATACCGGTTGGCGTCAGCCTGCGGACCGGATTTAACCAACAAATTCCCAAATGGGTCATATTGGTACTGCGCCACCAACGCGCCGTAGTAATTGACCATTGCCACTACATTTCCCTGGCCATCACTGAAATAATAGGCGCTGGCATTGGGATCAGCGGTTAGAAGCTGGGCGTTGGACGTTCGGGCGAGAAGTCCGCCAATCCCGCCGGCGCCCTGCAAACTGCCGCTCAAGTCCACGCCCCGCGTATAAGAGACCTGAGGAAGATTGTTCCAGTCCCGCTCCTGAATTACCAAGTAGCCATCGTAAATGAAACGAACTTCATTCGTTTCCTGCCACGCGCTTGCTGTCCAAGTATAATCCTTTTCAATCCGTTCCCGCAACAAACCGTCATAGCCAAAGCTGTTGCTCCATGTGTTGGCCACCCAAACGGCTGTCAGTTGATTCTCATCGTCATAGGCAAAATTCCGCGTACCATCGTTTGTCAGATTCCCATTAAGGTCATACGAATAACTGGCGCTAGCTGGCAGGTTTACTGTCAAACTGTTGGTATCCCATCGTCCAACACCGACATTATCATGGGCGATGGCGGTGTAGGTATTATAGCCGTTGGCCAATGGCTGATTGGTGCTGGCAAACGTTCCATCAGCATAGATCAGCGCATTGGACGTATTCACCGTTACGCTGGTCACGTTGGCGCCCGGCTCGGTCGTTGTCCCGGCCACGGTGAGGGTACCGCTCCGGCTGGCGCTGCTCAGCTCGTTCAAGTTGTTCACGACAAATGTTTGTCGCAAAATGTTATTGGTGCGCGTGTTCAAATTCCAAGCTTTATCATAGGCATAGCCGAATTGCTCCTGCAAGCGCGGGGTTACCTGGTCGGACTCAAAACCTTGGGCTGTTTTCAATTGTCCGACGTTGTCATAAGTGTAGTTCATGACATTTCCCGCCGTGAACACCTGCTGCGTCACTTCTGACCCGGAGTCATAGTAAAAGTTAAGCCAACTATTCGCAGCAGGCGTGCTCAAGCTCGTGCCGGTCAACCGCGCAAAGCCGTCAAACGAGTTATAAATTCCCGCCCCCCACCCCTGTACATTGGGTAGCGATATCTGTCCCACTTTATCGGACGCCGAAGCGAAATACGCATAGGTAAAACTCCCAGCCGGCGAAGTCACGTCGTCCAGTCGCATCACCGAATCATATCCATAACTCTGCGTCCAAGGCGAGCCATTGGGCGCGGCAATGCTCATCCCAATGCGTTGGCGGCTGCCAGGGTCATAGGTGTAAGCAACGGCATCATTGGGCCAGGGGCCGTTCTCGTCGACCATTTCATCGCCGGGCGTCCAGGTAAAGGCCGTGCTGCCCAAGCCGTCCAGCATGTTGGTCAGGCGATTCAAACCGTCATAGGCAAAATTGATGGACGGCGTAAAAACTATACCTCCCGAGTAATCCACATTAGTTAAATTGCCGAGTGGGTCGTAACGATAAACCGTCGTACCTTTGGCCGGCGTCCACCGGTTGGTCAGGCGGTTGTCCGCATCGTATTGATAAATGAACAGATTAGCGTTGTTAGCGTCAAGTTTATTGGTCACCCGACCATACTGGTCATAATTCCACATCGTAGTCTGAATTTTACCGTCGATCAGTCTGAGCAATTCATCCGCGGGGTTGTAGGTGAATTGGAGCACCTCCAGATTCGCGTTGGTTTCGGCTAGAAGACGTCCAGCGGCATCGCGGACGAACGTGGTCAGATGGCCCAACTCATCGGTATAGTTGGTCAGCCCCTCTGAATTATAGACAAAGCTTTCTAAACCCAATGCGGTCCAGTCGCTGCCGAAACTCTGGCGTGCCAACAACCGACCCAGAAAATCGTAGCCGTTGGTCACCGTAACGCCATTGCGATCCTGACTGTAAATCTCACGGTCATATTCGTCAAATTCCCTGGACAACAGTTGCGCGTTATCC
Organism: Candidatus Acidiferrales bacterium; assembly: GCA_035499615.1. Taxonomy (GTDB): domain Bacteria; phylum Verrucomicrobiota; class Verrucomicrobiia; order Limisphaerales; family UBA11358; genus UBA11358. The sequence goes on from DATJYM010000230.1 coordinate 24,011, forward strand.
AGCGCGACAGACTCAAGTTGGTTCTGCAGACCGTATAGATACCAGGTCAAATATAACTGGTGTCCATCGCCGTCCGTAACGTATTCGGGCTGGTCTGCATCGTCATAGGTATAGTTGAGCTGATACTGGTCGGGATAGATGATATTAGTCAGCAGGCCGCCCATGTTGTAATTCAACAGCGTGATGAATTGCGTGGTACCGTTCCACCGGATGATCTCATCCGGCGAACCACAACCGCAGTAATCGTAGGTGGTCACCTGATTGTTAGCGTTGGTCAAGGCGACTAGTTGCCGGACGGCGTTGTACTCATAATGCGTCCATTGGTTGAGCCGGTCCTTCGTGGCTACGATGTCGAGGTTGTTATAGATGTTGGAGGTCGTTGTCTGGTCGAGGAGATAAGCGGTGCCCGTCAGACGGTTAAGATTGTCGTAACTGTACGTGGTCACCAAGCCCAATTCATTGGTTTGCGCCACCAGGTTGCCACTCTGCCAGGCAAAGGAATTGGTGCGAATGCCCTCGTCTATCTGCGTTTCCAAAAAGCCCTGTTCCGGCCCCGTTGTGTAATAAATGTTGGTGCGAACCAGACCACCGGGGAAGGTGATGCTGGTGACTTTGAGCGTCCCTGTTTGATGTGTATAACTTAGAACGTCGCCTACAGCGTTGGTCACCGAAGTAAGAAGATTTGTAATGACGGG